>JAISWM010000107.1 GCA_031270785.1 Oscillospiraceae bacterium | reverse complement strand
GCATGAGAACTTGATAATAGTATTTACTGATATGGAATTTACTGATAAAGATGAATTTGTACTTCAGTTGATGATAAGCTGTCTGCAGTATAAGGCGCTGGCGCGGCCCATGCGTAAATTGCGTCTGATATAAACAACTGAGATTTGAAGGGCTGTTTTCAGAAATTTTACACATGGCTGCAAGCAGGTATGCAGACCTGCTGATGACAGGACGTTATTCATAATTTGAACGCGCATATACTTTGGCGCGCAACGAAAAATAATATTTTTATTGCAGTCATTACGGCACTCAATGAAGTTTTGGCTATACCTTAAAATAGTTGAAACTTCTTCTTTCTCCCCCCATGTTCCAGCGGGGGGGAGATATTACCCACTAATTTGGCCTACAACCTACTTTTTTGATAGATTTTCTATTGCACAGGTAACTGCCTTTACAAAGATATCTACTTCTTCTCTAGTGCTAAATCTTGAAAAACTTACTCTGATAGCTGTATTTATTCTATTTTCCGATAATCCCATATTTGAAAGGACCCTGCTTTTTTTATTTTTGGAACAAGCTGACCCCGCTGATACATAAATTCCTTTATCAGATAAATAATTAACCATAACTTCTGAAGGTATACCCTCTATAGACAAATTTAAAATATAAGGGATGGAGTTTGGGGGAGAATTGACGCTTATGCTATTTATTTTGTGGATTTTATTAATTAAATAATTATTAATTTCATTAACGTTATTATGATATAAATCAATATCTTCCTTGCTGCGTATAGCTTCGGAAAAACCCGATATTATCTCAACGGGTTGAGTGCCGGATCTTAAATTGTTTTCTTGGCCGCCTCCGAAAATAATCGGTGATAATAAATTTTTATTTAAAACATATAAAGCACCTATTCCCATAGGGCCATGCACTTTATGAGCGCTAACGCTCAACAAATCAACGCCTAATTTTAACACGTCTACGTGTGTTTTGCAAAATGCTTGGACGGCATCCACGTGAAAAATTGCTTTTGATCTTTTAAATTTTATTATATTTTTAATTTTCTCAACGGGAATTTTTTCGCCTGTTTCGTTATTTACCATCATAACGCTTACTAAAGCCGTCCTGTCATCTATTGATCTTATTAAATCATCAGTATCAATTCCGCTTGGAGTCGATTTTACGTATTTAACCTCATACCCTTTCCTTTCCAAATGTTTTATAGGTTCTAAAACAGAAGGGTGCTCTATACTTGTGGTTACAATTTTATCTCCCAATTTTCGGTTTTTAGCTATAGAGCCTAAAATAGCAATATTATTGGATTCAGTGCCGCCGGACGTAAAATATATCTGATGTTTTTCACAATTTATATTTTCAGCAAGTTTTTCTCTTGATAGATTCAAAATATTTTCAGATTCAGCTCCTTTTAAATGCACGGAAGATGGATTGCCATAATTGTTTCTGGCGGTTTTTATCATACTTTCTAGTGCTTCTTCACACATTTTAGTAGTAGAGCTGTTGTCTAAATATATTTCTTTCAAAATTCGTTTTTTCCTTTACAAATATAATTTTTTGGATATATCTTAAAATAATTGGAACTTTTTCTTCTTTCTCTGCAAATCGGCGGTGAGGGAAGATATATAGTAAAAACCTTTTCAAACAGTGGCATTTTTGCTCTTTCCCCCGCCGATTCGCGGGGGAAAGAGTAACAAGAGTTTATATTTTTTAAGTCAAATCACTATCAGTGGCATTTTTGTTCTTTACCCCCGCCCATGGCGGTGGAAAAAGAAGAGATTTTAACTATTTTGAAACACGACCTTTTTCCCGCGAAGCTGCGGTGGAGAAAGATATATAGTAAAAACCTTTTCAAACAGTGGTATTTTCGTTCTTCACCCCCGCTCACGTCGGTGAAAAAAGAAGAGATTTTAACTATTTTTAGACACGACCTTTTTCCCGCAGACTCGCGGGGAAAAGGTAACAAGAGTTTATATTTTTTAAGTCAAATCACTATTTTCCGGTTGTTGTTTTTCACAACCGCAATCTTGGCAAGAACAACTGTCATATTTCAAATACTCACCGCATTCGCAGCAATATTTAGAGTTTTGCGCATTATTATTACCGCATTTTTTACACATTAATTTGTTTTTTACCTTAGCAATTTCTTGATTCAGCTTTTCTATATTTTTATCCAAATCTTCGATTTCAGAAAATATTTTTGAAAAATCAGGGTTATTTACTGCGGGATTTCCTTTTTTAGACGAATAAAAAAATTCACCTAAATTTTCAAATTTCTTTTTACGAATGGATTTAAGTTCGGCTAAATTCATAGTAAGCTTAGAAATATCCACAAATTGTCCTGCTTTTTCTCCCACTATGTCCACAGCGGACTTGGTTTTAGATAAAATTTCTTCAAGTAAACCCATAGCACTCATCCCCCATCAAATTTTATAATTTTTAATTATATCATATGCGTGTGTATATTACAATTCTGCATTTTACCGCCAATCTTATAAATTATATAGCTGTTACGATTTAAAACAGCCCTCAAAAGTAAATTTATCCGTATACTTTATCCCAGCCGATGGCTGGGATAAAGTCATAAAAATCAGACGCTTTTCAAACGGAACAGCTATATTTCTCTGAAAAAACCATGTAAGTAAGTCGTCGCCCCGCCGGTAGGCGGGGCGATGATTGCTAAAATTTAGACTTTTTTTTAAGTGTAACAACTATAAAAACCTTTTTAAACAGTGATATTTTTGTTCTTCCCCCCGCCTATGGCGGGGGGAAAGAAGGAATTTTAACTATTTTGAAACATAGCCAAATTTATTGATTTCGTTCTTTTTTAGGAACAGCTAAATTAAGCTTTTTAAAAACATCAAACTCAACACTGTAAGCTCTAAATAATAAGCAGTTATAAAAATATTGATTTTTGTACGATCTTATGAAATTTTTGAATTCTGTGTAAATTGTTATGAAACGGTCTATATTTTTTTTCGTAAGATTCTTCTGACATTTTTTAAATGCTTTATGTATGACTTCTTTCCTTTTTTCTAATTCACTAACTATGCTTTTACTGCAATGTATTTTTAAATCCCCATCAGCACTAGAGCTATCACCCAAAATAAATTCTTTGTAATCCTCCTCAGACTCTTCACCCGAATATTTATTTTGCAAAGGCTTGGGCAAAATATCGAATACATCTTTCCAAGTTTTACACTTATCGCCAAAAAATTGAGACTGCTTTTCTAATTCCTTGACTTTTTTAGCTGATTTAGAACACCCACTAAATGCCCCATATATTTCCTGCGCCTCTTTTAATGTTAGCACGGGTTGTTGAGACTCTTTTTCTGCTTCTTGAGCCTGCACTTGAGCCGCTAAATCGTTTGCTATATTATTACAATGCGTGGACATTTTATTCCAATATTTAGCCGTTCCGGCGCCTACGAATACACTTCCAAATATCAATTTGTGTGCAGATAAATCATCAAGTTCAACTCTTATCTTTTTTGTTCTTACTATCAATCGCTTCGGTTCTTCTGGGATAGGCGAACTAAGAACAACCCGAAGGGGAGTTATAAGAGCAATTTCTTGATCATACAATTTTTTATTTTTGTTTGTACATCTTTTCAGATTTTCCAGAGCTTCGTCAAATCCTGTTCCCTCAAAAGTTAATTCTTCCGCTTCCTTTACCTTCGTAAAATTCGCACAAAAACCTGATGATATCTTGTTCAATAAATCTGCCACAATAAATCACATCCCTTTAAATAATTTTTCATCACTATTATACAAAAAAGCAAAAAAATTGTCAAGTTTTTATAGCTAAAAAATTTATTGCTTTCGTTCATTTTCAGGGATAGCTAAATCAAGTTTTTGAAAGGTGCGATACTCAATGTCTTGCACTGAAAACAATAAGCAGTTATAAAAATGTTGATCTTTGTACTGGCTCGCAAAGTTTCTGAGTTGAATGTAATCTTTTATTAAATTGTCTATATTTTCTCCTGTGAGAACCTTTTGGCACTTTAAAAATTTATTAAACACACAACGGTAAATAAATGAAAGTTTATCGTATATGTCTTTACCGCAATGTTCTCTGTCAGAAAGAACATTCCAAATAAAGATTTTGTAATTTTTTTCAGACTTTGTCCAGCAATATCGATTTTGTAAAGATTTAGGCAAAATGTCGAATACATCTTTCCAAGTCTTATACTTATCGCCAAAAAATTCAGGCGTACGTGTTAATACCTTGGCTCTTTTAGCTGATTTAGAAAACCCACTAAATTTCCCATATTTTTCCTGCGCCTCTTCTAATGATAGCACGGGATTTTTTTGAGACTTTTCTGCCGCTTCTTGATCCTTCACTTGTTTCGTTAAAGCGTTTGCAAGACCATTACAGTGTGTGGCCATTTGTTCCCAATATTTAGCCGTTCCGGCACCTACGAATACACTCCCCCATATCCATTTGCGGTTAGATAAATCATCAAGTTTAACTCTTATAATTTTTGTTCTTACTATTAGTCGCTTCGGTTCATCGTAAATAGGCAAATCAAGAGCATTCTGAAGGTGAATTACAAGATCATTTTCTTGCTCATACAATTTGTTATTTTTGTTTGTATATTCCCTCAGATTTTTCATAGCTTCGTTCATTTTTGTACCCGCAATAGTTAAATCTTTTGCTTCCTTTACCTTCATAAAATTTTTGCAAAAATTTGGTAATATCTTGTTCAATAAATCTGCCACAATAAATCACATCCCTTTAAATGGTTTTTTCATCACTATTGTATCGAAAAAACACAAAAATGTCAATATTTTTGTGGATATAAAATATTATTTTCTTAATCCGGAGAAAAAATCCTTTAAAACAAAGGCGCACTCTTTTTGCATAATCCCATATATCACTTCAGGTTTATGATTATACGGTAAATCAAATAAATTTATAATTGATCCGCATGACCCTGCTTTAGGGTCACTTGTCCCGTATATAAGCTTAGATATTCTTGAATTAATAATTGCGCCCGCGCACATGGCGCACGGTTCTAAAGTAACATAAAGATGGCAGTCTATCAACCGCCATTCATTTAAATATTTGCACGCTCCGTTTATCGCTTCGATTTCCGCGTGATATAATGAATTTTTGAGTTTCTCCCTTTTATTATATCCGCCGGAAATTATTTTACCATTATAAACCACTACAGCCCCGACCGGCACCTCATTCAAACTTGCTGCTATTTTAGCTTGGTCTATAGCTAAAGACATATACTTTTGCTCTTCCGTCATAATAAACTATTCCTTAATATTTAAGTTTTCTTCTTCGCTTGGATGAGTATCATAGCGCTCTCTTTTTGCTCCGCTTACAAGTTTGCCGTCATCGACTACTACCGGGTCAAGGTGAATAGTCGCTTGACAGTTTAATTCCTTTTTTAATCTATTTTCAATATTATCAATAATTTCATGAAGTTTTATAATATCTACGTTTGAAGGCATTTCTACATGAAATGAAATTATACTTTTTGTTGGACCGTAATTATGAATCACCAATTTATGGATTCCAACAACATTTTCATAAGAAAGAACCAATTTATTTATTTTGCTTATCAGCCGCGGATCAGGAGCGGCGCCCAGAAGCGGATTCAAAGACTCACCGAGCGTAGTAATGCCCGTAAAGATTATAAATCCGGCCACTAAAATTCCAGTATAAGCATCCACATTAATATTTGTAAAATATGTGAAAACCATACTGAAAATTATTGCAGCAGTTGCAACTACGTCCACTAAACAATCAACAGCCAGCGCTTTCATGGCAGATGATCCTAAAATTTTTCCAAGCTTCGAATTAAATAGCGACATCCACAGTTTTAAAAATAAAGACAAAACCAAAATAGACAGTGAAACTGCATCCAAATGGACCTCTTCCGGTGAAAAAATTTTTTCTACAGACGACTTAACAAAACCAAGTCCTGTAATAATTATTGCAACAGATATTATAAGGCCTGATATATACTCTATTCTGCCATGCCCGAAAGGGTGCTCTTTATCCGCAGGGTTTTCAGCTATTTTAAGGCACACCAAAGTTACTATAGAAGACCCCGCGTCAGCTAAATTATTAAATGCGTCCGCGCTAACGGTAACAGAGGAAGTAATTACGCCGACAAATAATTTAGCTAAGAAAAGAATAGTATTGCATACTATGCCAACTACTCCGCTTAAAACACCAAATTTTTTTCTTGTTTGGGGGTCTTTTATATCATATTTTTTGTCTATAAATTTATTTATAATAAAATTAGTCATGTATGTATTCTAACATTAAACTAAATGAAATAACAGTGCATTGGTCACGCCTTAAAACAGTTGAAATTTTTTCTTTTTCCCCCCCCGCCATAGGCGGGGGGGAAGAAGGGGGTTTTAACTTTAAAATGTAAAAATCGCATAAAATAACTTGACTCCTTTGAAAAAACATGTTAAACTAACACCAAAAAGGAGGGGGGATTTTATGGCAACATTCAATCTATCTAATGAACACGACGTGAAAAAATTAAAAAACCAAGCTCAAAAACTTCTGAATAATGATGTAATAAAAAAACAAAAAGAAATTAGACTTTTTTTAAAACGTGTATTAAATATGAATACGGTAAGACTTGACGTACTCGAAAATGCGAAAGCTCAAGTATTTGGAAGTTATGTTCCTCCGAAGATTCCGAAGATTCCGGATAATGAATTAGAGTGGGAAATGTACGATTTCAAAGATGATCTATTTGGCAGTATTAAATTAACGGAAGAATTAAGACAAGACGCAGTAGAAAAAGCAGAAGCAGAAACAGCAAAAGCAAAAAAAGCAACAGAAGAAGCAGCAAACAAAGCAAAAACAGCAACAAAAGCAGAAGCAAAAACAGCAGCAATATCAATAGCAAAAAAAGCAGAAGCAAAAAAAGCAGAAGTAATAAAAGCAGCAAAAGAAGCAGCATATACAGCAGAAAGTACAGCAAATGCAGCAAATGCAGCAGCAGAAGCAGCAAATGCAGCAAATGCAGCAGCAAATGCAGCAGCAGAAGCAGCAAATGCAGCAGCAAAAGCAGCAACATTAGCAAAAGCAGCAGAAGAAGCAAAAAAAGCAAAAGCAGCAGCAGCAAATGCCAAAGCAGAAAAAGCCACAGTAATAAAAAAAGCAGCAGAAGCAGCAAATGCAGCATTGGCAGCATCGGCGGCGGCAACATTAGCAAAAGCAGCAGCAACATTAGCAAAAGCAGCAAATATAAGATCAATAACGAGCGCAGTCATAATACACGAAGAAAGAGCAGTAAACGCAGCAAACGCAGCAGCAAAAGAAGCAAAATACGCAGAAGAAGAAATGGCAAAAGCAGCGGCAGCAAGAACAAAAGCAGCAAAAGAAGCAAAAGAAGCAAAAACAGCAGCATTTGCTGTAACAAAACGTGAAAATTGCGGTAAGTTGGGGAAGGTGTTAAAAGAGGCATTGGGCTTACATAAAGGAAACAAAGATAAAGACGCTCAAAATTTTAAAAATATCGTGTATGCCCCGATAGAAAACGCACAGTCGGTAATGAGTTCTCCAAGCTCAGACTTAGACACGTGCCGGGAAGCTCTGGAAGCAATAGAAAAGGCGGCAAAATTATATACTTCTATAGGTTTGCACCCTCGAAGAAATTTATTTGTCAAACTTTTAAAAGGAAGAATTCGTCCGCTTAATAAAAACTTGAGCGTGTCTCAAAATATTTGAAATTTCTTCTTTCCCCCGCCAAAGGCGGGGGGGAGATATTATCAACTAATTTTGGCCAAAACTGTCGCCTCGCCTGTCGGCGGGGCGATAATTTATAATGTGACTTTTTTCAAAAGTAGCAGCTATATTTCAAGTTACAAGCTCATTTAAACTACCTCTAATTGTATACTATTGACAAAAACAACTTAAAGATGCATAATAATATAATATAGTTGCCCAAGTTATTTTTTAGAGTAGTTTCACTTTTTTCGCGCATACAGCTTGAAAAATGGTGGTGGTCCAAATTAATTGATTAAATATCTTTCCCCCGCCCACGGGCGGGGGGAAAAGAAGAAATTTCAACTATTTTGAAACACGACATGAAAAATGAGGGCAAACTGGTATTTTTAATAAACAACTGTATTTGGCGCCAACTTAATGTACTCAGTAACGCCGAAAGATCGGCGGAGCCTGAGCCGGGTTGACGAGCCACAATGAAAGGATGATGACGTAATGGGAGTGACGAAACTAAAAAATCTATATGAAAAATGGAAAGAGCTGGAGAAGCAAGATGAAAAATCACAATCTGTTAAGCTGGTGAAACAGGCGATCCTGGTGTTGGCAGAGGTAAAAATGACAGTCCTGGACACACTCCAAGAGATAGGTAAGAAAGTGAATCCTCTCCTAAATGACCTCACCCCAACGAAGGAAGAAATAGAAAAACTAAAAAAGCAGGCGCAATCGGTAATAGACGATTTAAACACCAATTTTGGTGACTATGTTTCCGATTTAAAATATAATTTTAAAGGGGGACTTGGTGTGATTTGGGACGCGGCACCGAGATGTGGGTTTGAAGATACCGTGGACAAATTAAACAAATGGCGCAATAGTTTTAAAATACCGGTGAAGGATAAGTCCGAAAAAGACGAAAACCTAGCCCAGTCTAGGTACGAGGAAAATGTCAAGAGATACAAAGACGTACTGGCAAATTGCGATCTTTTAATAAGTATTTACGAGCAAGCATGGCCTCTACTCTTGAGGGTTAAACAGATTAATGATGGCATTTCGCTTAATTGTCGTGACTCCGTAGAACTGCCGGCAAACTGGAAAACTGCTGTGGTGGACGAACTGGCAAAAATAACAAAAGACCTGAAACATCAAGCCAAAAAGAAACATCATCACACCGGGTTAACAAAAGAACAGGAAAAATTGATCCCCGCCAAAAAAGCGTTAGTGCAATCTGCGATAGAGTTTGCCACACTTTGGCAGTTGAAGTATAAAAACATATACTCTCTACTGGATAAGTTTGAGACCAAGGACAAGGGGTGGCTTCTGGCCAAGCCTGTTACCGTGTCAGCGGCCTCGATAAATGAAGTGGAACGGATTCGTAAAGAGGTTCAATGATGTGTTGATGGCGCAGTGGGCTATGCCACAAAATAGCTAAAACTCCTTTCCCCCCCCCCGCCACAGGCGGGGGGGAGATATTATCCACTAATTTGGGCTACAACCTGTGCCCTTTAAGCGCCCCGAATTGGTGCGGATAACAGGACTTGAACCTGCACGAACTAAAGCCCATATGGACCTGAACCATACGCGTATACCAATTCCGCCATATCCGCTAATGTAATATTATTTTTGAATTTAATGAAGCTTTTATAGCTGTTATGATTTAAAACAGTCCTCAAAAGTAAATTTATCCGTGTATTTTCTCCCAGCCGTCGGCTGGGAGGAAGTTATAGAAATCAGACGCTTTTCAAACGGAACAGCTATAAAACTTACGCGCAATTCATTGAGTTCTAAAACTTCGGTCGTGTCCCAAAATGGTTGAAATCCCTTCTTTTCCCCCCGCCATAGGCTGGGGGGGAAAAGATATTATCAACAAATTTGGCCCACAACCAAAACTTCAGCATTTTTCTTTCTCAGAGTAACCTTGTTTACTGCTTTAATTCTTAATTATACACCAATGTTGATAATTATCAAGTGATCCGGTACAATGTGCCGGTTAAATCTTCAAAAAACAACGGGATAAAGCCTTTTCAACTTTGAACGAGCACCATTGGCAGTAAAATGCCGGCCAGCAGCCGGCATTTTTTCGTGTTCCCCACGCAGACAATTCCTTATTGGGTCATGCCTCAAAACAATTGAAACTTCTTCTTTTCCCACTACTTTGAGCGGGGTGAAGATATTATCAATTAATTTGACCCACAACCACATGATAATTTAACCCATATGGCTTTTTTCAAAAGAAACAGCTATGTCACTACAAAAATATCTTTTAACACACAATTTTGCTAAAACATAGCACAGTACAAACGGTAACAAAAAATGTAAATAAAATAAAAAACTTATCCACATCGTTGCTCCGTCTCTGGGGCAAAAATATATGCTTGTCAGTGACACCAACACAAAAATAAATCCGGCATTTCCGCCTTTGATAATATAAATCATAGCCGCTAAAAACATTCCCATTAAAATGCTGAAAACTATAATACCTGAATATCCAAAGTCAGCAAAAGTTTCCAGTATATACGATGACCCTAAACCGTGCCCGTTTAAATATTCTTGCCCCAGTGCGGTGTAGGACATTCTATGCGCAAAACTATTACTGTACAACGCCCTACTTAAATTATTACCTTCCCCAAAAGACAATCCTCCCCACAATATTTGTGCGGTTTTGCTATATTTAAAATAGTCTATTATTCCGCCGAAAGTATAATTAGTAAACCCGGTATATTTTATCTTAGGAATTGACTCGTATCCTATGCATAAAGTTTCAAAAGAAACTCCCTGCTTATATATAAAATCTACTATTAAATCAAAAAAATTTTTAGTAATCTTGGTGCTGCTTTCAGTATCTCTTATATAATTGTACGCCCCTAAAACCGCCACAGCAATTGGAGTTAATAATGTTATGATAAATTTTTCAAAAAAACCTAACCATTTTTCCTTATCCCCTACCGCGTCTCTTATAAAATAATAAAGCAAAACAAATACCGCATTTAAAACAACAGGGTTTCTGATTCCTATTAATAAATCCGGAACCGCCAAAAGAACGTAAATCATCAAAGGGAAAAATGCCGTTGATTTTTTCGGCCAAGTGGAAAGAAATATGCACAAAAAATATTTGTACATTCCCCCGATGGCTATAATAACGCAAGGGAGATTTGTCTTGAAAGAAGTGTAAAATTCTAAGTAATCTTTGCCCCCCATGTACAGCAATTTTTCCATCTCTATTATAAATACAAACACACAACTAAAATAAAAAAGTATCAAAGATATATTCCTGAGAGCGAATATAAAATCAGATTTACAAACAGCAGGTTCTTTATAGCCGTTGCTCTTGAAAAAAGCCAATTGTTCATGCGGTTTTTCCTTGCCGCTGCGAGGGGAGCAATGAAAAACCGGAGATTTTTCAAGAGTATCAGTTGTAAAATTTATATTTGTGCGCTTTATTATCATGTGTTCTAAAAAATATTCCCCGGCAAACAAACATAATAAAGTAATTATCAAACTATTTAGCGCAAAATGCACGCTTTCAACGTTGTAATACCCCCAAACATTTCCTTTAATCATGTTTATGGTCGGTCTTCCTATAAGGAAAAAAAACACGACCAAATTGAAAACTAAAAAAAACATTCTTGAATTTTTTTTTTCAAATGCATAAATTATATTATGAATCCATAATATAAGTATTCCGCTGAGCATAGCGTTATATGAATAAAACTTTCCTATAAAAAATAATATAAAGGAAAACATAAACAGTATAT
>JAISWM010000076.1 GCA_031270785.1 Oscillospiraceae bacterium | reverse complement strand
ACGCTAATTATTTTTAAAAATCAAGCCCTAAAGCCACCGACTTTTTGGTTGAATTACAATGTGAGTTAAAGTCCCCGTCCACGTGATCGTATTAATTCCGGGCTTTAAAGTCGGAAACTCCCCGATCATTTGGCGGTTTTTAAGGTTTGCGATCGTGTCTAAATATGCATCCTCCAGCATTGAATCAATCGTAACATGATCGTCATTTTCAAAATCGTACTCAAATTGGGCAAAACCATTAACTGAGATCTCGAGAGTACCGCTGCCGGTTAAGGTTATGATGGGTTTTGATATGAAATTGAAAGATAAGAAAATTAAGATTTTAAAAAGAGAAGCCGTCAAAAAAAAGACGGCTTCTCAAAAAATATTTGAGCACCTATCCACAACTGCGCTTTGTGGGCTTATTTCCACCACCTTTCAGGAAAAGAGTTTTTTGCTGCTTCCTCAGTTTAGCACAAGGAGAAATGTTTGTTTGTTATAAATTGGCGTAATGATACGGATATTGAAATTGAACATAACGGCAACTTTTATGGCATTATTCGAATTGATGTTTTTGAAGGATATATAGCTGTTTCGTTTGAAAAGTGCCTGATTTTTATAACTTTCTCCCCGCCGACGGCGGGGAGAAAGTACACGGATAAATTTACTTTTGAAGACTTTTTTAAAGCGTAACAGCTATAAAAGTGATGTTTCTCTTTTTGTGAAGGTGTCTTTTAAAGAAAAGCATTAATAAAATTCTTATGATAATTTTCACAATCGGTTTTATGAAACATTTATAAATTTTTGAATAAACACTTGATATATATATATATAATTAAAGTAATGGCCAAAATATTACACCTAATTTATATATTTTTGGTTTTTATTTTAAAATTTAGATGGGTGGGGAAACAACTATGGGAAAATTTGAAAACGCACTGAAGGCTTTGAAAACACTTTTGAGCAAATTCGGGAGTAGTTCTGTATCAGTTTCAGAAAAATTAAAGTCAGAAGGATTTAACGAGGAACACTACTTAGATTTTCCTTTACAAACCGCTAAGCTTGTTGCTCTAGCTCCAATAGATTCTGATGATACACCCGACAATGACAAAAAATTTGCGGAAAAAATTAAAAACATTATAGGAGATACCACTTTTAATATTTGGGTGGAAAATGCGTGGACTGATGAAACTCAGATTAAAACATCTTGGCAACGTTTAGATTTGAAGAAAAAACAAGAATGTTTAAATATAGCAGGGAAATATGTCGGTGGAAATTGTGGGGAATTATCAAATTTTTTCGTCAAAAAGAATGAAACCCCGAAATCTAAGGATTCTACTAAGGGTGTCGAAACTGTTCAAAAAGTTTTGAACAAATATAATAGTTTGATCTTTAGAATAGGACTTGGTAATTCCCATACTTTTGCGGGAATTAAAATCAATGGCAATGTTGAAATATTTCAAGCCTGGCAAGGACATTATGCTATAAAGCAGTGGTTAAGTAAGAATAATAATAGTTTTAGTTTAACAAATTTTAAAAGTTTATTATCTGAAATTACTTCAAATTTAAATAAAGCTAATAAATTTTTTAGCGCTAAAGGAGTAAATATTAAGCTCACGAGTGTACCAATTATTACTTCATTTTCTTATAAATTATTAAACGATTTAGAAATTGATGAACTTAAGGAGAATGCACTTAACTTTTTGAAAGAAGAAAGAATTGCTGATAAAACTTATACTTTTCAATGAAATGTCAAATCGTTGATTTTTATAAAATATCATCGAGTAAAATTTAGTATATTTAAGCGACAATTCAGAAAAATTACGCTGATAAATCTTGATTTGATGCTGTTTAATAGAGTTGGTTTGTCGCTCTCGCCGTACGCGTCGCTTGCTTGCTGCAATGTATCTTTTAAAAATTCAACTTTTTTCTTTTGGGAGTCAATTTGGCGTGCTAAAACCTTGTTTTGTCTCCGGATTATATAGCACGTCTTGCAGGTCAAGCTTGATAAAATCAAGTCCCAGCGGTTTTAAGTCGAGCATGTAGCGCACTTCATCAATTTGCATAATGTTGGCGTCAATTAGGGTTTTATATGCTTCTAAACTGCTTTTGAAAAGTAAATTATTTTTAATAACTTCTTTTGTATCGAATGCAAAATAGTAGTCTTTTTTCTCTGCTTCCCGGAGTAAATCGCGGTTTAGCGCACATTCAAACTCACTAATTACCGGCATTACGGCATTTTTCAAAAAGTCGTAATAGTCTACTTTTCCGTCGGTGCCAATATTTATGCCAAACACTGATTTAATCTCGTTGCTAAGTGCTTTTTTGTTTTCGCTAAGCTGCATTTCAACGCTTGTATTGCTTGACTCTTTAAACTCCAGACCTTCATTTAAAACTATAATATTGCGCTCTTTGTCGCTGTAGAGCTGCTCAACGCTTTTTCTTACGGCGTCCATACTTTCCTTGGATAATCTGGTTTTTGCGTTAATAAATCCCTTTTTGTTGCCGTTTTTCTCAACTAAATTGAG
>JAISWM010000089.1 GCA_031270785.1 Oscillospiraceae bacterium | reverse complement strand
TTATAGGTATAGCTGCCTGTCCCGGCCTTACTTATTATATTTCCGTTGGCAGAGGAATTCACGCCGGCGAAAACCGGAAGAGCCGGTAATACAAACAATATCAGAAACAACTTCTTCATTCTTTTTCCTGATTTATAGCATCTCTTTTGTCATTCCTGCAAAAGTGTTAAATCCGATACAGGATGCTTACACTAATGAATCTCCCTAAAGAAAACAGGGCATTAAATTACGAAAGATTTCAATATTATAGCGTAAAAGTTCAAAAAAAAATCACACGCACTCTATTTGAAAGCGGCTTAGGGTATTTGATGTTGTCCATTGATATCATATAAAAGATTAATGAAAGTGTTTATCGTAAGCGTCGGCAACCTTTTTAATGATAACGACACCCATCTCGTTTTTTATAAAAAGCTTTAGAAAGGAAGTCTGTTTTTTTTGAGAAAAAGCCCCAAAGAAAAATAAAATTCTTCAGGGCTTTTTTGTCTTTAATTATTATATATCAAGTATTAATCTATGCGTTGATAATAATAAATTCCAAATGATAACCTCCTGTGAAACGCCCTCCTGCCCAAGCAGTAAAATATATTCGAGTAGGGACATTACATTTAGGGCAATAAAAATCTATAAATGAATTTGGTTTTTTTTGTTTTCCAGTATGAATATATTTTTCAATCTTTTTTTGTTCTTCTATGGAAAATATACTTTGAGTATTCAAAGAGTATTTTTTGAAATTCTGCATATTGAAAGATAATTTATTCCTGCAAACAGGACATTCATAGATTGATCTCGGATAGATATTATAATCTATGTCCTTTTGAAAATCTATCTTTGAAAAAACTTTATTTGCTTCTATCTTTTCCATTGAAAAACTATTTTATTCTTATGAGATATTTGTTAGGGATTGTCCTTTTATATATAAATTCGTATCCACCCCCACCTCTTAAATACACATTTCCAGTTACATTCCTTTGGAGTATAAAATTTCTCGGATAAATGGAATTTGGCTTTAAAAGAATTAAGGATTCTGCTGTGTTGGACTGTGGTAAGGATAAATCTATTTGGGCTTGAATAGGAGTTTTGTTTCCGTCTGGTGTTAAATAACTCCAACTATCATCAGTCCTGCCTAATTGAGTTTTCATAATTATATCAGTGTTTTCCGTAGTAGTATAGTGATAAAGTGGTTTATTATATTTTCCATTCAACGGATTAATATCATTCTTTACCGCATACCTATAAGCAGAAACCGAACCGCTGATGCCCCCAATAGGCGCACCAAATGCAGCGCCTTGCCATCCTGCTTTATTTGCCTCTCCGAAATCGCCGGTCATTATCATACCGGCAGTAAAGCCACCTGCATAACCGCCTGCTGCACCGCCTGTCGTTCCGGTAACTAAGCCCTGTAAGACCGGACTGCTGATGTTGGTTCCATTGATGATAGCGCCTCCGAGATATTAGCCTCCAAATTGTCCCGCTGCGCCACCTGCAACGCCTGATATAGCGCCAACGCCTGCGCCTACTGCAATATCCCAACCTTTTGCGCCACTTAGCCAGGAATTGGTTGCGCCAACTGTTGCGCCTCCCAAAACCCAGTCGCCAGCCTCCGGATATAAAGCCTCCGAACCTCCAACTGCACCAGTGGCAAACGCTGTACAGCCTCTCCTTCCTACCCCTGTAACAACCCAGAATCCTGCTACACCTCCTTCTATTATCGTTATTGTAAATCCTGCCGATGCACTTCCAGAAAGCTTTAACTCAGCGTGGCGAAGCCTACGCCAAGCGGTTCATTGCGGCCTATGGGGTATCAGGGCATATATCAATTACTTTGGGAAATTCGATTAATGGGGAAAAATCGGTTTTCCAAATATCAAGCTCAAAAAGATTTCCATTATTATCCACATTTAAAGATACTATGACATCTATTCCATCTTTATCTGTAAAATGATATTCACTTATTTGTTCTCCAAATCGTTGGTTTTGTTCTTTTTTATCATTTGTACAAATAACTAAGCTACCCATTCTTCCATCATTCATTGGCTGGACGGTAATTTTTTCTTTCCAATCAGAAGAAATTTTTTTCAAAGATCTTTTAATTAAAAAATCAATTAATTCCACCTCTTCTCTTTTTGGTTTCCTATTTGATTCCATGTATTCTCCCTACATTAATTGTACCATTAGGTAATTTATAAGCTGTGTACTGTATCTTTTGTCCATCGACAATTACTACCTGATTAAAAGGTTGTCCCGGCACAATAAACAACAAACAGCAATATTTTAACAAGCAAGTTTATCATCTCCTTACTATTTTATTAGCTTTTTATATTCCTGCGGCAACCACTCCCGTATTTCTTCCTGCTCTTCTTTCGGTTGCTTAAAACGTTCTTGAAAAATAAGGGCTAATTCAGATTTAAAACCGATTATGTCAAGTGGCGTATCATAATAATCACAAGCTGCATATTTACCCCATTTGCCACTATCTCCAAAAACAAAAAAATCTTTATTCATAATCCAAAGTAAATCGTAAGCAATATCTGGATAGTTTTCATCCCCATTGTTTAGTTCTTCCCAAGTTGTGTATACAGGAAACTTAAATTGCAAATAGGGCAAATCATTGTCTGCCTTTTTCCGAATAAACCTATTTTCAACTACAACAAAAAACTTATCTTTTGCCGCCTTCATACATTCTTGTAATAAAAGATATTCATCTTTTATAAATAATGTCCCACCCCTTTGAGCTATCATTTCAAACCCTTCATTAAACAATACGTCAGGTAGCCGTTTAAATGATTTAGAAAAAACAATTTCTTTTACAGCCTCCCAATCATTTGTAAATTCTTTGTCTTTGAGCCAAAATTTCTCTAAAAATTTTTGAGATAGTGTCCGAACTTGAAACTCTGGAAAGAGTCCCAATATTTTTTGAAAACTCTTTTCCATTACTCAATTCTAATTTTAAATAATTTACCTCCTTGATTTATTTGCAAAGTTGGTACACCCGTTGTAGACGAAGGATATTTTGTAATAAGTGTACCATTAGGTAGTTTAATCTGATTTGGCTTGATTAATTCTCTTCCCTTAGAAAGAGAATTAAATATATCATCAATATTTCCTTTTACAGAAAGCTGTGTAGCTCCTTTAATTTTAGACATCTTTGTTCCAGCCGCTATCAAATCATCAACCGTACTTATCCCCCCCTTAGCAGCAAGTGGATTTCTCGTCAACGGATTTTTCCCGCTGGCGTACATGATACCGGCAGTAGTGACAACACCAATAGCGCCGCCGATAGCCATACTTTTCTCGATTCCCTTAAAAGAATTAGC
>JAISWM010000045.1 GCA_031270785.1 Oscillospiraceae bacterium | reverse complement strand
TTTTGATATAAGTTCTTTCATATGAACAGGAATTCTTATAGTTCTTGCTTGATCAGCAATAGCCCTGTTTATAGATTGTCTTATCCACCAAGTAGCATAAGTTGAAAACTTAAAACCCTTCCTCCACTCAAACTTCTCAACAGCCTTAGAAAGTCCAAGATTTCCCTCCTGTATAAGATCAGACAATTCCAAATTGCTTATACCCACATGTTTTTTTGCTATAGAAACAACAAGCCTAAAGTTAGCTTCAATGAGTTTCATTTTATCCCTATGAATAACTTCTTCAAATTCTCTTATTTTTCTGTCAGTATCTATCATTTCTTCAACAGTTATAACAAAACCATCCTGCATACTTGCTTGTCTTTCAAGCAAACTTTTAAGATTTTTCAAATCTTCACTTGCATTTTTTACAGGCGCGCCCGTAGATTTTTTAAAATCAGCAGCTGAAATCTTACCCGCTTCATACTGTTTGAATAAAGTCTGACCTTTTGAAAAAGAATTTTTATATCTTCGTTCAAATCTTCTGACACTGTCTTTTATTTCATTAAGCTTATGAGCTATAGTTTTAATTTTATTTATAAGCCTTTTAATCTTATCTTGATTCAAATTAAGGCTTACAATGAGATTTATTATCTCACCGCGAAGTTGTTTAACTTTATTTAAATGACGTTCTCTATCTTTTTGAGATATAGATTTAAGTTTTAACTTCTGCTCATGAGAGTTTATGCTTTTTTCTATAAGATTTATTTTTTTTACAGCTGTCTTTATTTTTACACCCATTCCCCTTAACTGAGCTTGAGACTTTCGTCCTCTTGGCATCAATTCTTTAGTTGTCATTTCCTGCTGACTTATAAGAGTTTCCCAATTTCTTATTTCTTTTATTATAAGAGGAGATTCCAAAACTATCAATTTAAGCTTCTTTTCATTTTCTCTTATGTTTTTTGCCAACTCAACTTCAACAGACCTTTCAAGCAAAGGAACTTTTGCCATCTCGCTTAAATACATTCTTACGGGATTTATATCTTCTTTCTCTTCTGCTATTTTTACAGACTGTTCAACAGTTTCTGCCATATTCTTTTTTTCTTTTTCAACATCTTTATCCTGTAGAACATGAATGCCGTAGTCTTCCAAAATGCCAAAAAAACTGTCAATCTTTTCAGCAACCATATATTTCTGCGGAAGATTATTACTTATATCTTCATATGTAAGATATCCCTGCTCTTTACCAATGTCAATTAAATCTTGAAATAAATCTTTTTTTGCCATTTCAATTCCCCGACCCTTTCAAAAGGGTTGTTAATTTTTTATATTCTTCAAATAAAGTACTATCTTTTTCTTTTTTACCTTCTGTCATCAAAAGAATTTCCTTCTCAAGTTGCTGCCTTCTTCTTTTATGATTATATTCTTCCATATCTTTTAAGATAATTAAAAAAGCTTCGTTTACATCGTTATACTCAATTGAATTTAAAGTAAGCTCTGAAAACCATACGGTTTCTTCAGGCGACAGCTCGTTTAATATTTCCGCATCGCTTAAATCGGAAGCCAACAAGCCATAAATTTTTTGACATCTTGCATCCTGAAAAAAATCCGCTCCAACTCTTTCAATATAATCTCTGTTATTTAAAATCAGATTTAAGAGGTTTTCTTCTAAAGACATTGTAATCTTTTTATTTTTGACCTCTTTAGAAGCTAAATTTTTAAACTTGTCGTTAAAATAGCCCTTTATTTTCAGATTTTGCTTCTTTTTAAACTCTCGCCAAACAGCTTCTTCATCTACATTTACATGTTGGGCTATTTTTTTTATCCATTCTCTTTGAATTATTGTATTTGAACTTTTTGATACAAAATCTAAGAGAATTGATACTAATTTAGCTTTAGTTTCAGGAGAAACGGCTTTTCCAACCGGTAACGCACCCCGATAAATTCTGTCAATCATAAAATCTATAGCGCTTTTAGAACTATCTGACAACAATTTTAAAAATTTCTCTTTCCCATGCTGATTTAGATATTCATCAGCGTCAACATGTTCCGGCAAAGAAGAAACTTTAGCCTCTATGCCAGTGTCTGTCAAAACTTCCAAGGCTTTCTGAGTAGCTGTCCTGCCGGCATTATCCGCGTCAAAAAGCAAGGTTACATCATCAGAATATCTTGCAATTAATTTCGCATGATTTTGAGTAAACGCCGTACCTAGCGTAGCTACCGCTCCAACTATACCAAACTGTTGCGGAATAACAACATCCATATACCCTTCAAGAATAATCATCTTTCTTTCTTTTCTAAGCTCTGACAAAGTTTGGTACAAACCGTAAAGATTTGACGATTTAGAATAAACAATTGTTTCCGGAGTATTCAAATATTTAGGTTCTTGATTTCCAATAGTTCTGCCACCAAACGCAACGACTCTCCCCTGCGCATCATAAATAGGGAATACAATGCGTTCTGACATATACTCAAAAAAAGTTCCCCTCTCAGTTTTGGTCATTAAACCCGCCTTTGCAAGCTCATCGGTAGTATGTCCTTTTTTCAAAGCCAACTGCAAAAGCTGCCCTTTAGGAGCAAAACCAAGATTGAATTTATTTATAGTATCATTTGTTATACCACGACTTTTTAGATAATCTCTAACCTTGCCTGCGCTTGAACTTTCAAGCAAACATCTATGATAAAATATAGCTGAATTTTCCAAAATGTCAAATATTTTAGACTTTTCTGATGCTTTTGTTATATTTTTTTTAGTCTCTTGGATTGTTATTCCTGCTTTTTGAGCTAATTTTCTTACAGCTTCAATCCAAGATATGTTATCCGCAAGCATAACAAACTTAAAAACGTCTCCCGCCGTATTACAGCCGAAACATCTAAAAATACCTTTCTGAGGACTTACCACAAAAGAGGGAGTTTTCTCATTATGAAAAGGGCAGCAGGCTTTCCAATTGCGCCCTGCCTTTTTCAAATCTGGAAGATACTCTCTTACAATAGATTCTATGTTGTTTGAGAGTCTTATTCTTTCTATTATATCTTCAGATATAGCCATTTTATCTTCTAAATCTTCTAAATCCTGAACATTCTATAAATTCAAGGTTACTTGTTTTATTTTCAAGTTTATCAAACAAAAGATTAAGACCCAAATTATCAGACGAAATATGCCCAGCTAAAATAACATTTAAATGATGTTTTTCAGCTTCTTTAGCAGCTTTAGAGCTTAAATGCATTCCAACTATTGTCCCTATTCCAGCTGTTGCAAGTTTCTCAAAAGATTCCAACGGTCCTTCAGTTCCGCCTGTCATATCCACAAAAATCTTTCCACATCTTGAAAAATCGCTTCCACACAAAATAAAAGGCGCTTGACCTATTTTAGTTGCATGTTGGTATTCTGTATATCTGTTTAACAGTTCTATGATTTCTTTTAAATAAACAGGTTTTAATGCATCTATTTCTCTCTGTAAAAATGCTGCAACATGATTATCAGCCACAGAATGGGCAGTCATAAAAGGAATATTTAAAAGTTTCGCAGCATCGTAGATTCTTTCATTATTTTTAGGGAGAACATTTTTTTGAACTTCTCTAATTCTTTCTGAAACAATTTTTTCTGTAATATTTATAGGTATTCCTTGATTATTTAAAATATCGGTCTGCATGCCTATAACACTATGAAATGTTGAATAAGCGTACCCTTCTGGATGATGCCCTATAACTAAATCTATTTTTCTCCCTGAATTCATAAGATTTTTAGCTAGTAAAAGTTCCTGCGTTTCTATGTCTATGCCAACCAAAATGGCTTTTACTTGGACATCTGGATCGCCGTAGATAATTCTTGAATCATAATATGGGTTAGTAAGACTTTCTATATCGTAACTCTCTTTCTTTTTAGATGAAAGAGCGTCATATTCTTCTTTGCGTTTTAACAAATCTGCTTCTACAGCATTTAAGCCTCTGGGATCCTCGGTGATTCCCTCTTTTACAAACATATCCTGAATATCTTTCAATTTCATTTTTACCGCCTTAAAGCCCATAGACTGCTAAAATAAAAGGGAGTTAAGCGTTAGCACAATTAGCCAAACATAACTCCCTTTTTATGTGTTCATTTATCTGGACCATCTGTTATCTTTAAGCATTTTGCGACGGATTTTTCTTTTTGTTTCAGCAAGTTTTTCTTTCTTTAAAACGCTTGGAGCTTTGTAGAATTCAC
>JAISWM010000044.1 GCA_031270785.1 Oscillospiraceae bacterium | reverse complement strand
TCGTTTATAAAAGTAATGTCTGCCATATTGGCTGTTTTTCTAAGCTGTTGTCCTGAACCTGAAGTCTGAGATTCCTTTTTTTCAAGCTCTATAAACTTTTCCAATGTTTGAGGATCACCTGATCTTTTCCTTTTCTGCATTCTTTCAAAACGAACACCCTCAGGAGCGTCAACATTTATCAATACAAAATCTTTTCTTTTTCTAAGTTCGTTTACCTCTTCCGAATGCCTTATTGAAGTTATGCAATATTTACCTTCATCTTTCGCTTTTTCCAAAACTTTCTTTGCCAAAACTCCGTTGCCGTTTTCTTCACGAAGCTTTGTGCCAAACGTAATAAGATTTTCTCTTGTAAGCTCAACTCCAGCTTCTTTCATTATCTCTCTTATAACGTCAGACAAAGAGAAATGTTTGTATCCGTATTTTTGCGATATATAGTCTGCAACTGTATCTTTCCCGGAACAATAAGAACCAGTCAACCCTATAATCATTTTATACCTCTCTATATTTACTAAGAACTGTATTTGCGGCAATTTTTACTATACACTTTTTTACAGGTTTTTTCCCCCATAGCGGAGCATGAGCATCGCTAGGAAAAAATATTGCGAAATGACCTTCGTTTATAAGAATGTTAAAATCAGGTTTGTCATTGAAAAACTCTATATCTTTTGCTTCATCGTAATCTTTACATATTTGACTACAGTCCAACAAACTTTTATAACTTATTACATCATACCCATCAACAATATAGTGAACATCAACATATTTTCTATGAACTTCCAATTTTTGTTCTTTGAGAGCTTTAGGATGGGATGTTTCTATCACGGCATAAACATTTTTATTTATTTCATAGCGTCCTTCTTTTAAACAGCTGGCGTTAGCCTTAATAAAATGTAACGCTAATTTAATAGAGTTATTAAAATTTGAATAGAAATTTATATTTTTTAAATCGTCAATTATCATTTCGCGATTATACCAAATAAGAAGACACTTTTACAAAAAAAATACGACCTGACAAGAGGTCGTTTTAAATTTTATAAATTGCGGGGGCAGGATTTGAACCTGCGGCCTTCAGGTTATGAGCCTGACGAGCTACCGAGCTGCTCCACCCCGCGATTATGAAAAAATTATACACATTTTGTTTATCAGTGTCAAATTTTCCTGCTTGTTACCCTATTTTTTCAAGAGCTTTCAATACTGAAATACCTGGCACAATACCGATTTTTTGAGCGTTTGTCGTTGAGCTTAGTATATTCTTATTTAACATATCGTCAACTGTTTTAACTCCTGTCGCAATAGCCGCAACATTGTTCATTTTTTCTGCTGTTTCAAGATTTAAATAAGCACACATTATAAAACCTTTGCTGCCTTTTATAAAAACCAAATTACTACCGGGATACATTTCTCCTTCAAACCCCCAATATTTTTTACCATTTAACAAAAATTCTTTTACAGTCATTTATTTCTCCGAAAACATTTAATATCTATATAATTAAGAATCTAAAAATGTAAAATGATCATGTTTTCCAATTTAATTTCTGATAGGTTTTGGTATCTCTATAACCGTTTGATATGGCCATCTTTCAATTTCAGAATTATTTTTGTTTACAGCTATCACAAATTTTATCTTCTCATATTCCTCAGGGAGACTTAAGAAGGAAAACGGTAAAGCTAACTCTGCGCTTTTATCAAAAATAGCGCTTGCAACAACGTCTATATTTTTTCCTGTCCCATCTACAGCTAGCATTTTATTGTCTGGTTTAAAACTTAAAATTATATTTGTTTCTATAGGCTTTAAAAATAGTATTTTTAAAGAAAGTTCTTCTAAAAGTTCTTCATTAAAATTAAATTTTAAATATAAATTATCAAGGTCAAAACCATAATTAAAAGATTTTAACACTGTAGAAACTTGATGCATTGCCCCGCCGCTTGCACCGGTCTTATAAAAACTTGACTTTTTCCATTCATCAAAATCTGAACTTTTACCATCAATCTTTGGAGAAATAGACAGCGCCGGATTTAGACTATACTTTTGGTTGGAATTATTTCCTATTACTTCAAACAATGTTTCAGGCGCAACTAGTCCGAGAGACTCGTACACCTTTATCAAGTGCTGTCTGTATAAAAAATCAAAATTAGTATCGTTTGACGAAGAATGATCGTCACCATACCACCAATTCCAATCAGATCCTTCAGCCGCATGAAAAGCATTCCAAGCCGTTTTTATATTTTCGGAATCGCCCAAATTTAATTTGTCTATCAAAACATCTCTTGCCACAGATAAACAATCCCAAGATTTATTATCCTCAGCGCTACCTATCCAAACGCCAAAATTTCCGTTAATCCACGAACCCGCTGTTAAATTTGTTATTATGTCTTTCGGAGAAAATTTTGCAAGATAGTCACTTACTCTTACCGTTTCTATATCGTCGTCAGCGCTTAGTTTTTCATAAAGTTTTGTTAAAAAATCCCAACCATCGTTTTTATAATACTCCCAGCAATTATCTCCGTCTAAAATGACTGATACAAGAGGATAGTCTGTAAGCGAGCCTGCATATTCTCCTATACTTTTAATCTTAGCTATAAAATCATTTGCGGCATCTTCAGCATTCCATTTAGAATACACAAAACCTATGGAATCGGAAAGTCCGTGATCTCTAAAAATTATGTTTAAATTCTTACCGTTTATGTTTAATTGAAACGGCTTAAATAAATGTCTTCTGTCGCTTGATATGCCTTTTACGCTGTTAAACAAAACCGCTTCGTCCGTTGCCGTCCACTTTATTCCTGCTTCGGAAATAAGTTCAACCGCAGCGTTTGACACAGACCCTTCCGAAGGCCACATTCCCGACGGTTTAACGCCAAACCGTTCTTCATAATAAGAAATGGCGTTTTCAATATGCCATAAAGCGTCTTCAGGATGAACAAATCTTTTTTTCGGCAAATTTATGTTAGGCGTCGCCTCTTTTGCCGCGTCTGTGTCGCAAAGCAAAGGAAGAATTGGGTGGTAAAAAGGCGTTACGGTAACTTCAATCTGCCCTCTCTGTTGAGCTTCTTTATGTTTAGAAACTATCTTCCCACAGATTTCAATCTGTTTATCAACAAGTTTTCTTTTTTCATCTTCGCTAAAATCTTTCCCTTTATCATGCAAAAATTTAATAAATTCGTCGCTTTTACGCCAATAAGGATCAAACCACGACAAATTAAACCAAACCTGCAAATCTCTAAAATCCTGCTCTTCAAAAAGACTTCCGTCTATTTTTTGAGTTTTCTTATTGTAAAGCTGAGAGTAACGAGGAAAAGGCAAAATCATATTCTCTAAGTTTGCTAAAAAGAAATTTGCCAAAATAAAAGTTTTCTCATCTTGTGTCAAGAGTTTTGCGTCTTTTAAGGTTAAATCCATAAATCTGTCTTTGGCTTTCCCCGAAGCATACTCTTCAAGCTGCATTAACAAAGATGGAACTAAATTTATGTTGGATTTTATTTTAGGAAAACCGTCAAGTATTGCAACCATGTCGTAGTAATCTTTGGTAGCATGAAGCCTTACCCACGGAAGTTCATAGATATCCGTAACGGGATTTTTATACATAGGTTGATGCTGATGCCATAAAAAAGCCAAGTAAACTTTTTTCATGTTAGAACCTTGAAATTATTCCCAATTGAAATAAATATGACGAATCCGTATTTGCAAAAACTTTATCCGCTTTTGACGGCGGCATGTACAATGCAAAATCAAAAATTACATCAAAATAATGCTTGTATTTATATTTAACAAAAAAATCAAACTCTTTGCCTAAATCCGCCTTTGCTCCATAAATTTTAGCAAATCCAGCATCTCCCGCGTCAGCAGGTGCATCCGACGCTGAAAAAAGAAAGTAGGCAATTCCTGCACTAACTGCATTAAGCGGGCAAATACCAAAAGAGAATCCTAATGTGTTTATTCCGTAATATCCATCTGGTATTACAACAAATGAATCAGTAGTATTTGCGGCAAATAATGCTCCATATCCTATTCTTTGCAAACCATTGTATCTTTTTGCAAACGTAGGACTAAAACAATTTTCCCCTTTAGCTCCGGAATATGTAAATAAAATATTAGCGTTGGCATCTTTTTTTAATACCTCACCATGCCACGCCCCGTTTAAACTAAACATATACGCATCATAATCAATTTTTTGCGCATTGTCTTTTGATAAATACCCTTTTTGTTGAGCGGCTTCAACGGCATAGTCATACTTTTCGCCGACGCTTGCTATGCGTAAATCGTAAAAAGTTTTATTATCGTATTCAATTTCAATCTTATTTGAAGGATTTTCGGAATATTTCGTAGATAATCCTTTTTTATATAAAAACCCAGAATTATTGCGTTCTTGGCAGATTGTAAACTCAATCAAAGAATCAAAATTAAAATTGACTCCATAAAAATTAAAATTTTCATTTGGAACTTTGGAAGCAAACATATCTATTATTAAAAACTTAGAAAGCTCAACCGTTGCCTCAGCTCCAAGCAACCCAGTGTTATTGGTATCTACTACAAGTCCGCTGCCATAATGAAATTCTTGTTTCCCGATATATATAGTATATGGAAAAGAAAAATCTTTTTCGGTTTTAAATTTAAGAAAAGCTGTTTCTAAAAAGAATGAAAAATCTTTATCTTTGTAAGGCATTGCAAAAGCATTGTCATCTTTTCCTGAAAAACCATATGAAGCAATTTTTGCAGACATTTCAATTCTTTTGTCAAATTTTCCTATCACATTTAAATTTAAGTATTGAGAAAAAATATCTGCAGATTTGCGCTTTGCTGATGTATAATCTATATTTGAATAATATGCCGTTCTAAATTGCAAGTCGTAATCTAAAGCAAGAGAAATTGTTGGCGTAACAGAGACATTTACCGAATCAGATTGATCCGCAAAAAGAGAAGATGCCGCAAACAGAAACATTAAAATCGCAAATGCGTATCTCATTAGATTGGAATTGTACTATTTTGTCTTTCGCAATTCAATTACTTCTTCATTTCATAACCGTTGCTTTCAACAACTGCATATTGACGAATAGGAATTCCGTTTCTTGAAACCACTATAATATCCGCATTTTTAATTTTACTAAAATCGTCTTCCATATCTTTATCCACATTCACAACTGCAATTTTTGAATAAGCCAGATCATCTGGAATAGTCCAATACCTAAACTGATTTACAGGCACCGGTCCCGTTAATACTTTTAATTTGTTCTTTGTGTAATAAGCCATGGCACCACCCCATTGCTGACTATCTGCTATAACATATTTAATATTTCTTTTTACAAGATTATCTCCAAGCTCTCTCCACCCATAGAACCAATTAGTGGCATCAGCAACAACAGCATGACGTGAAAAAAGCCCTAAAGGAACAATCGCATACTTAACGTGCAAACCCAAAAGAAAAGATATAATAAAATTAAATACTGTCCCATAAATAAGAATCTTTCTTTTTATTTTTGAGTTATTTTCAAGCAAATAAGCACAACACATAATGCTGAAAGCAAAATAAGCAAAGGCAGGCCAATTTGCTTCTGGATTTCTTTTTAAAGCCGTGAACAAAAAAAACATTATTATTGGTACAGAAAAAGATGCAATAAAAATCTTTTTTGAATTTTTTGAACAAAAATAACCGACTGCGGCAACAATGCCGGAAATAAAAATAATAGGACCTGCAGCAAGACACTGTGAACCCAAATAATCAAAAATATAATCAAAATGAATTGTATTGCTCGCCAAGCCGTGATGAATTTGGAATGTGAAAGATACCCATTCACGCTGTAAATTCCAAATAATAACAGGCAAAAATACAATGAAAGCGACAATAAACATGAGATAGAAATGTTTATTTTTAAACCAGCGCCATTTTCTGTCTGCAATTATGTACACAAAAAGGCTTAATCCAAACAATATGGCAGTATATTTTGACAGTAGAGCCAAGCCAAAAAACAAGCCTGTTATATACCAATACTTTGTTTGGTTAGTTTTAATCAAACGCCACAGATAATAAACACTCAAAGAGAAAAACAAAAATACAGGCGTGTCAGGGGTTATTATTATTGAGGCTGTCATCGTTTCAGGCAAAGTATTTAATACGATAACAGATGCCGCAGCTATATTTTCATTAAAAAGTTTTTTAGCCAGATTCCATATCAAAAA
>JAISWM010000018.1 GCA_031270785.1 Oscillospiraceae bacterium | reverse complement strand
GAAAAAATGCATCACTTAAAAAATGGCTTTGCATCAAAATCTCCTTGGAGTATCTTCATACGCCGTCGTCGATTTTGATTGCAATCTGTAAAATTTACGGACAGGTCTAGTAAAATTTTTTTGAAACGGTGACCTTTTTGTCCCCCCCACATTCGGCGGGGGGGGGAAGACACGTAAATAATAATCACGTTTCTAAATGGTTTTTGCCATATACCGCATTAGGCTCAAAATTGCGAATTAAGAGGATAAATATGTCTGTTTACACAATATCCGATTTACATCTTTCATTATCAGATCAAAATAAATCTATGGATATTTTTAAAGGGTGGGAAAACTATATTCAAAGAATTCACGACAACTGGATTAAAAATGTTTTACCCGAAGATACTGTTGTGATCATTGGGGATGTATCTTGGGCCATGAAACTCGAGGATACTAAAAAAGATTTTGAATTCCTTCATAATTTACCGGGTAAAAAAATTCTTATAAAAGGGAATCACGATTTTTGGTGGTCCGGCATAACTAAAATTAACAACTTCCTAAAAAAAAATAATTTTGGCTCCATAATCCCGCTGCTCAATGACTGTATACTTTGTGAAAACCTCTATATATGCGGAAGCCGCGGGTGGATACTAAACCCTCAAAAAGACACTGACCAAAAAATATTACTCCGAGAAATCGGCAGGCTCAGAACATCCATTAAAAAAGCTGATAATTGTAATAATTTAGAAAAAGTAGTGTTTACCCATTATCCCCCTATATTTTCAAATGTTTTCAATCACCAAATATTAGATGTTTTGATTGAAAATAATATAAAAAGATGTTATTATGGTCATGTCCATGGAAGCGGTTTTCACAAAAATATTATAGAGGGACTATATAGTAACGTATATTTTAAATTAGTTTCATGCGACTATCTTAATTTTACGCCTATCGTTATAAATTAATTTTTATGCTCTATAATAAAAATCATTTGAAATCATGGCATTATGGGTCGTGTCTCAAAATAGGTGAAATCCCTTTTTTCACCCCCGCCACGGGCGGGGGGAAAAAGATATTATCAACATTTGGTTCACTACCGGTATTATATATGTGTTTTTTCCCGCAAACGGTTATGTCTCAAAATGGTTGAATTCCCTTTTCCCCCCCGCCATGGGCTGGGTGGAGAAAGATATTATCAATTAATTGGGTTCACAACCCGCATTATGTATGTGATTTTCTCCGCAAACGGTTATGTCTCAAAATAGGTGAAATCCCTTTTTTCACCCCCGCCACGGGCGGGGGGAAAAGATATTATTAATTAATTTGGGCACAATCGGCACTATGTATGTGTTTTTCTCCGCAAACCGTCGAGGGGAAAAGGCAAAAACACAATTGTTTTAAAAAAGTTTTGACTATGGTGTAGAATTTCATATTTATATTTAGTATAATATCACAGTTTTAAATTTTTGGAAGGATGGATTTTAATGTACTTAAAATCGTCAAAAAATATCGATGTTAACAGGCGCGAGCTCGAAATAGAAGTCTCCCGAGAAGAATTCAATAAAGCGATTGATAAAATATATGAAAGGGAAAAAGGCAGAATAAATGTTCCGGGATTCAGAAAAGGCAAAGCTCCAAGGTCGTTCATGGAAAAATATTATGGCGAAGAAATCTTTTTTGAAGATGCCATTAACAGCATATATCCGGATATATTAGATGCAGCGGCTAAAGAAGCGGATTTAGAGCTCGTAGACGATAAAATGGATTTTGAACTCGTAAGCGCGAGCAAACAAAGCGGCCTTCATTTTAAAGTTAAAGTGACCGTTATGCCGGAAGTAGAAATAGGCAATTACAAAGGGATAGAGGTTTCAAAAAGAAAAGTAAGTTTTTTTGAAGAAGACCTGGAAAATGAACTCAAAGAAGTGCAGAAAAAAAACGGACGTTTAGTAACGGTAGAAAATAGACCCGCTAAATTCGGGGATATTGTTACGATAGATTTTGATGGAACCGTTGACGGAGAAAAATTTGACGGCGGAAGCGCAAGTAATTTTGCGTTAGAGCTTGGTAAAAAGCAGTTTGTTGGAGATTTTGAAGAACAAATTGTAGGCCACAGCATTGGCGACGAATTTGAGGTAAACGTAACATTCCCAAAAAATTATCACGCTCACAGTTTTGCCAATAAAGACGCTGTATTTAAAGTGAAGCTGCACGAGATTAAAGAGTCAGACTTGCCTGAAATTGATGATGAGTTTGTAAAGGATATAAGTGAATTTGATACTTTGGATCAATATAAAGAAGACCTTAAACAAAAAATTATCAGAAAAAAAGAATTCAGAGCTCAAGATGATACTGAAAATGAAATGATTGGAAAATTAATCAAACTTGTAAAAGCAGATGTGCCGGAAGCCATGATAAAACTCAAATTAAATGAACTTATGAAAGATTTTGAATACCGTTTACAAACGCAGGGAATAAAATTGGGTGATTACCTTAAATATACCGGCAATAACATATCTGAAATAGAGGAAACTTTCAGACCTCAGGCGGAAAGCCACGTAAAACTTTCTTTGGCTCTTGATAAAATTGCAAAAATTGAAAATATTGATTTATCGGAAAATGATATTTCAGAAGAATACAATAAAATAGCAAAACATCATAATATGGATTTAAATAAAGTTAAGAATATTATACCTGAATTTGAGATCAAAAAAGATATTCGCTCTAAAAAAGCATTAGATATAGTAAGAAATAATTCTGTTGTGAAATAAAATTTATAAATGTTTGATTGCTTATATAGCTGTTACGTTTGGAAAAAGTAAATTTGTTCGTACGGCTTTTTCCCTCCACTGGTGGGGGGGAGTGACAAGAGTGTATACTTTTTAAATTAAATCACTATATAGCAAAAACCATTTAGAAACGTGGTATTACTTAATTTCTTTTCCCCCGCCTATAGCGGGGGAAAGGATAAAAATATAATTATTTTAGAAAATTTTTGGTGGTGATCCAAATTAGTTAATAATATCTTTCCACCTACCCATAGCATGGAAAAGAACAAAAATGTTATTGTTTTAAAATTTTTTTGGTGGTGATCCAAATTAGTTGATAATATCTTTTTCCCGCTGACTTATGGGAGGAAAAGAACAAAAATATAATTGTTTTAAAAAGTTTTTGGTGGTGATCCAAATTAGTTAATAATATCTTTTCCCCGCTGACTTATGGGGGGAAGAAAGAATTTCAATTATTTTGAGACATGACCAGGTTTTTATTGTAGCTGTTTCGCTTGAAAAGCATCTGATTTTTATAACTTTCTCCCAGCCGACGGCTGGGAGAAATACACGGATAAATTTACTTTTGAGGACTGTTTTAAATCATAACAGCTATATATAAAACATGGTCTTAAATTTTGGAGGTGTTGATTTAATGGCAAGTTTAGTGCCTTACGTAGTAGAACAAACAAGCAGGGGGGAAAGATCATATGATATTTTCTCTAGGCTTTTGAATGACAGAATAATTATCCTTAACGACGAAGTCAACAGTATAACAGCCGGTTTGGTGGTTGCGCAGCTGTTGTACCTTGAAGGTCAGGACCCCGCTAAAGATATAAATTTATATATAAACAGCCCCGGCGGGTCTGTGACTGATGGGTTCGCAATATTTGATACTATGAATTACATAAAATGTGACGTATCAACAATATGCATGGGTCTTGCGGCCAGTATGGGGTCTTTCCTTCTTGCCGCGGGTAAAAAAGGGAAAAGATTTGCTCTTCCCAACAGCGATATAATGATACATCAACCCACCGGCGGAACTAAAGGGCAGGCGACGGACATTATAATTCATGCGGATCATATACAGCAAACTCGAAAAAGGCTTAATACAATTTTATCCGAAAATACAGGAAAGTCCTACGAAACAATCGCTCAAGATACGGAAAGAGATAATTTTATGTCTGCCGAGCAGGCTTTGGAATATGGTATTATTGACAAAATTATAGATAAACGATAAGGTTTGGTGAATGATATGGGAATAAACAGAGGAAGTAAAGACAGGGAACTTAATTGTTCTTTTTGCGGTAAACCCCAAGATGAAACTAAAAAGCTTATAGCCGGCCCGGGGGTTTGTATTTGCGATGAATGTATAAGCTTGTGTGCGTCTATAATCAATGAAGAACTCCATGGAAATAATTCTAAAAATAAAAAGGACGAAAAACGCAGCGGTAAAGAGATAATACTTCCAAAACCGCATGAAATAAAAGCTAAACTTGATGAATATGTCATTGGTCAAGAAAACGCCAAAATATCTTTAGCTGTGGCTGTGTATAACCACTACAAGAGGATATATTTTGGTGACGACGGTGATGTTGAGATATCTAAAAGCAACGTATTATTAATTGGTCCCACCGGAGTTGGGAAGACTTTGCTCGCTCAAACTTTAGCCAAAATGTTAAACGTCCCTTTCGCTATTGCGGACGCTACTACTCTGACGGAAGCGGGATATGTGGGTGAAGACGTTGAAAATATACTTCTGCGGCTTGTTCAAAATGCTAATTTTGACATAGAAAAAACAGAACGCGGAATAATATATGTGGATGAAATTGATAAAATTGCCAGAAAATCCGAAAATGTGTCCATAACAAGGGATGTAAGCGGCGAGGGCGTGCAGCAGGCGCTGCTTAAAATACTTGAGGGAACAGTTTCCAACGTGCCGCCCAAAGGGGGCAGGAAACACCCTCAACAGGAATTTCTGCAAGTAAATACCTCTAATATTTTATTCATATGCGGTGGAGCGTTTGACGGCATAGAAAAAATAATAGAAAAAAGAATCGGTACTTCGTCTATGGGGTTCGGGGCGATGGTTCTCAGCAAAAAAGAGTTAAGCGCAACGGACCTAATGAGCAAAACAATAACTCAGGATTTAGTAAAATATGGTCTTATTCCTGAGCTGGTCGGAAGGCTTCCCGTAATAATATCTCTAAATGGACTTGATGAACACGCTCTTACAAGAATACTTACTGAACCTAAAAATTCGTTAGTAAAACAATATCAGAAGTTATTTGCCCTTGATAATGTAAAGCTTGTATTTGAAGACTCCGCTTTAAAAGAAATCGCCAAAAAAACTATTGGCAGAAACAGCGGGGCAAGAGGCCTTAGGTCTATAATAGAAGAACTTTTACAGAAGGTAATGTTCGACGTACCTTCTGACCATACTATTGAAAAAGTGGTAATCGACGCGGATGTAATTACCGGTAAAAGCAAACCGAAATTCTCTTTTGATAAAAACCGCAAACCTTCTGTGATATCTATAGAGTCCAGTAAGTTTAAAAAAACCGGCAAAAAAAGTGACGCTTCATAAATATAGGTTATGTCTTAAAATAATTTGAACTTTTTCTTTTCCTCCCGCTTAGACGGCGGGGGAAAAGATATTACCAATCAATTTGACCCACAACCTAAATATACGCTTTAAACTTTGAATTGTAGACTTTGTTTTTGCGTTTTACCCACCCGTGTGAGGGTAACACGGTAAAGATTTTTTAAAACAGCGGCAGTTTTTATTTTCCCCCGCGCCGTAGGCGTGGAAAAGTGGCGTATAGCTGATGCTATTTAAAAATGCTCTCCCCTGCTATTGGTGGGGGGGAGGAGCGCACAAGCAAATGCGCTTTTTAAAATGGCTTTTACAATAATTGAGATAAATATAAGTTATGATATTATAACAAATTTTTGAGTGGCGGGGTGGAAAGTGAGAATGAACGAAATAACAAATATAGATGGCGGCGGTATTGAAAATTCTAATGAGGTTGTACCTGTATTGCCTCTTAGAGGTATAGTTATGTTTCCGAATATGATACTTCATTTTGATATTGGCAGGAAAAAATCTATTGCCGCTGTGGAACACGCCATGAAATTCGGAAAAAAGATTTTTGTAGTCACTCAAAAACACATAAGAAAAAATAGCCCAAAAGAATCTGATCTTTATTTGATCGGCACGATTGCCAGTGTAAAACAAATTCTTCATCAGTCCGGGAATTTAGTAAGAGTTCTTATTGAAGGAGTATGCAGGGGCCAGGTTATTGATTACATGTTTAATGATAATTATATAGAAGCAAGCATTACCCCCGCTCATGAACTAGATTATAAAGTTACGCCGCAAACAAAGGCTTTAGTGCGCCAGGCTCAAGAAATTTTTTCTAAATATTTGTCTTTGTCTCCCAGAACCCCGCCGGACCTTATGTGGGGAATTAGGACAATTAAAAAAATGGGGGATTTAGCTGACTATATTATATCCAACGCAATACTTGATTTTGCTGAAAAACAAGAGGTTTTAGAAGAATTAAATCCGCAATCAAGGCTTGAAAAGCTTCTTATAATTTTAACGGATGAATTAGAAGTTCTTTCACTTGAAAACGAAATTGCGTATAAATTAAAAGAAAATTTAGACAGGCATCAAAAAGAGTTTTTTTTAAGAGAACAAATAAAAGTAATTTCCCAAGAACTGGGGGAGGAAGACGATCCGTTTTCCGAATCTGAGGAATATAGGAAAAAGTTTTCTAAACTTAAACTCGACAAACAAGTTATTAAAAAATTAAAAAAGGAGTGCGACAGGTTTTCTAAAATGCCGCCGGGTTCAAGCGAAGCTAACACATGCAGGTTATATTTGGACGAATGCTTGTCGTTGCCGTGGGACAAGGCGTCAAAAGACAATATTAATATAAACGAAGCGGTAAAAATACTCGATAGGGACCATTACGGACTCAAAGACGTAAAAGAACGAATCATAGAGATACTGGCCGTTAAACAACTGTCTAAAAATCTGAAATCTCAAATAATATGTCTGGTTGGTCCTCCCGGAGTCGGCAAAACATCTATTGTTCAATCATTGGCATCAGCTATAGGAAGAAAATACGTGAGGATTTCTCTTGGCGGGGTAAAAGACGAATCTGAAATCCGCGGGCATCGAAGAACGTATGTCGGCGCTATGCCGGGAAAAATAATATTTGCAATGAAACAGGCCGAAACCAAAAACCCTCTGATACTGCTCGATGAAATAGACAAACTTACCAGGGACTACAACGGCGACCCGGCAGCCGCTCTTTTAGAAGTGCTGGATCCGGAACAAAACAATAAATTTTGTGACCATTACATTGATTTGCCGTTTGATCTTAGCGAGGTTTTGTTCGTAACCACCGCTAACGATAAAAGGCAGATCCCGCCGCCGCTTTACGATAGAATGGAAATTATAAATCTTTACAGTTATACATATGAAGAGAAATTTAGCATTGCCAAAAAACATCTTATTTCTAAACAATTAGAAAAAAACGGATTAAATTCTTCGATTTTTGGGATAGATGACGAATCCATAAGGCTGATTATAGATGGCTACACAAAAGAAGCCGGCGTCAGGGAGCTTGAAAGAAAAATTGCTTCATTAATGCGAAAATCAGCAAAATTGATAGTGTCAAAAGAGGCGTCTGCCGTAGCTGTAAATAAAAAATTTGTAATAGACATGTTAGGCCCTATAAAATTTAAAAAAGAAAAAATATCTAAAAAAAGCGAAATAGGAATTGTGAGGGGTCTTGCTTGGACGTCTGTTGGCGGCGAAACAATGCCGATAGAAGTATCCCTTATGAAGGGGAAAGGGCAAGTACAAATTACGGGGTCTTTAGGCGATGTAATGAAAGAGTCGGCACAAATTGCCGTAAGTTATATAAGAAGTAATTATGATAAATTGGGAATAAACCAAGATTTTTATAATAAAACTGATATTCACATTCATGCTCCGGAAGGCGCCGTACCCAAAGATGGTCCGTCTGCGGGTGTTACGATGACTACGGCTATTGTGTCCGCGCTGAGTAATGTTCCTGTAAAACAAGATGTTGCTATGACTGGGGAAGTAACGTTAAAAGGGAAAGTTCTCCCTATAGGAGGGTTAAAAGAAAAAACCATGGCCGCTTATAAAGCGGGGGTTAAAACGGTAATCATTCCTTCAGAAAACGAAAGCGATTTAAAAGATATAGACGAAGTCGTAAAAACGTCGCTGCATTTTGTCATGGCAGATAACTTGGATACAGTGTTTATCCACGCTTTAGAAAAAACCAAAAATAAAGATAAAACCATTGTTCATTAAATAAGTTATAGATATAGTGATTTAACTTAAAAAGTCTAAACTTTCGTAGCACTTTCCCCGCCATCGGGTTGAAATTCCTTCTTTCACCCCCGCGTTCTAGCGGGGAGAAAGATATTATCAATTATAGCTGTTACGCTTTAAAAAAGTCTTCAAAAGTAAATTTATCCGTGTACTTTCTCCCAGCCGTCGGCTGGGAGAAAGTCATAAAAAAAGTATAAATTTTAAAAGCTAACGCCCCCCTAATGTGTGGGGGGTATTGACTTGTTTGTGCAGTTATTTTTATATTGATTTTATTTTCAAATTATAATATAATTAGAATCTGTATTCAGAGGCTCTAAAAATATAAACTCTATTGCCATTGCCCCGCCGACGGTGGGAAAAAGTTATGAGAATCAGACGTTTTTTGGGTGGTAGTCCGAATTAGTTGATAATATCTTTTCCCCCTCCGCCAATGGCGTGGGGAAAAGAAGGTTTTCAATTATTTTGAGACATGACCGTTTTTGGAGAGAAATAGTTATAAGTATTCCGATCTGTAAATACAGGTTCTTAAATTTTGAAAATTGGAGAGTAAATTAATGATAAACAGTTTAAAAAGGCGTGTTATTACCATTGGAACAGCAGTTTTTTGTATGTTACCTTTCTTTTCTAATGAAGTTTATGCAGGAAGGCATGTGTTTAACCATGTTTGTGGCCCAGTTGATTGCGAGGGGGGCCACAGGGCGATGTAGGGTTTATATTTGAAAATAGAGTGAATCAAGTAATACTTAAATACATGCGTAGTTGGGGGTACACGAGTATTGATGTTACACAGGGAAACTTTAGAGTTGATACGCTAGGTGGAAATTCTTTCGTCGTATCCCACCCCAGGCGGTTTCGGATTTGCATTGAGAAAGATTACCTAGGACAATCAGTGCCTGTAATAAAGTGTGGAAGAGAAGATATAGGAGCACCTCCAACGGTTGTAGCAACGTGGCCTGACCCAGTTCCCAATTTTGTTTTATGCCAATTTCGATTATAAATATCGGTTTGTGTCTGGTTCTTCCCCTGCCTTTGGCTGGGTGAAAGAGCACGTAAGTAATACCACGTTTTTTAAGGGCATTATCTATAACGTTATATCTCCCGCTATGGCGGGGAGATATGTAATGATTATATGGGAGGAATTAATTTATGAATTTTAAAAAATTTTTTTTGTTTTTACTAGCCTTCCTAATATTTAATACAACGTATTCTGTTTTTGCATTTAATGGAAATATGCCAAACGAAGTTATCGGTAAGTTACAATATTATGTAGAGAAATATAATGGTTTACCAGAAAGTGATAATCCAGAAGATGATTTAGTTGAAACTTTTTGGCCGTTCTACGTTGGTAAATTTAAAAAAACCAAAAAAAGATTAAATGCATTAAGAAATGTTTGCGGAGTAATGATGCTATTTTGTTCTCGAGAGAATAGCCCTCAACACACAAAATTAGTAAAACTTCTTTGCCTTATAAATCAAAATAGTGATTATAACTCTATCGTGATGAGGTGGGGAACTCTATGCCCCACAGTAGCGAATTATTATAGTCAGAAAGTAATTTTCAGAACGTGTTCTTACGGAACATTAATGCGAAGTTCGCATGATGCAGTTAATTATTTAAAACGGCTATTATATTTTGTGAGGACAGGCAAATGTTCATATCCAAAACCTTGTTGGCTTGGAACAAGATGGACATATAATTTCAATATGAAAATTTATACAATGTTTGTCGCCGATTTCAATTATATTGCCAAAAATATACGATGAACAACAATAATTTAAAAATAAATTTTAATAATCCGAAACTTGAAATTTCGGCAGGCGATGTATTCCAATTGCCTGCTGATAATTTGCCTGAAATTGTTTTTTCGGGTAAGTCAAACGTAGGGAAATCGTCGATAATAAATAAAATTATAAACAGAAAATCTTTTGCAAGGGTAAGTAACACACCCGGGAAAACTTCAACTATAAATTTTTATAACACCGGCGTTGTCAGGCTTGTGGACCTCCCAGGATATGGTTATGCTAAAAGATCGTTTTCAGAAAAAAAAAGATGGTCTGAATTAGTCCAATCGTACTTTTTAAATAGAAAAAATATAACACTAGTCGTGCAAATCATCGATATTCGGCACCTTCCGTCATTAGAGGATTTACAAATGGTAAAATACCTTATTGATTCACAATTGCCTTTCGTGGTATCATTAAATAAAATCGACAAACTTAATAAAACTCAACGGGAAATAAAGCTATCTAAAATAAATTCTGAATTAAAATATAATAATATTAATGTGTTGGTGCTGTCGTCTAAAACAGGGGAAAATATAGAAACACTTCGCCAAATAATATGCAGCAGTGTGCAGCTGTTGCCCTTGAAAAAAGCCTAAATTTTCACCGCACTCTCTCCCCCGAAAACGGGCGTCATGTTTCAAAATAGTTGAAATTCATTCTTTCACCCCCCCGCCATAGGCGGGGGAGAAAGATATTATCAATTAATTTGACCTACTACCCAAAATCCGGTCGTGTCTCAAAACAGTTGAAATCCCTTCTTTCACCCCCCCGCCGTGGGCGGGGGAAAAGATATTATCAATTAATTTGACCCACTACCCAAAATCCGGTCGTGTCTCAAAACAGTTGAAATCCCTTCTTATCCCCCCCCCGCCATAGGCGGGGGAGAAAGATATTATCAATTAATTTGATCCACTACCCAAAATCCGGTCGTGTCTCAAAACAGTTGAAATCCCTTCTTATCCCCCCTGCCAACTCGCGGTGGGAAAGATATTATCAATTAATTTGACCTACTACCCAAAATCTCCCGGGAAGTATGTTTATACGCCGTCGTCGATTTTGATTGCAATCTGTAAAATTTACGGACAGGTCTAATTTGAACCACCACCGTGAGCTTGTGGGGCGAGACCGTACAAATAAATTTACTTTTTTCAAATGTATCAGTTATACTATAATATGTGACCACCGCACTGTGAGAGGAGAATTTAATGATGAGGTTAATCGTCAATGACGCAGATAAAACGGCTCGCGGAAAAAACAAAAAAAACAGCGGCGCTGAAAAAAGAAAAAAAATTATAAGAATGCTTGCTTTGTTTGGGGCGATACTAATATTTGTAACATTTTTTATCTCCCTCTTTTTTTAAACTGCTGGTAGATTTATAGTTAACGTCCTTGAAAAGAGTCTAATTTTTTACCACACTCTATCCCCCTGAAGGCGGGTCATGTATCAAAATAGTTGAAATCCCCTTTCCCCCCGCGCGGTTCTAGCGGGGGGAGAGATATTATTAACCAATTTGGGCCACAACCGAAAAAGAAGAGTAAATATATGAAAGTGTCGGCTATTATTTGTGAGCTTAATCCGTTTCATTTCGGTCATAAATATTTCATAGATAATATCAAAAAAAATGTTGCTACTCATGTAATAGGCATAATGAGCGGCAATTTTACTCAGCGGTCAGAACCATCCATTATATCTAAAAAAGTAAGAACTCAAATCGCTTTAAACGAAGGAATAGATTTAATAATAGAGATTCCGACTATTTGGTCCATGTCCACTGCGGAAAAGTATGCTTTTGCGGGCGTGTATATCGCTAATGCACTGGGGTGCGTAAATAATTTGTGTTTTGCTGGCGAAATCGGCGATGTTGCGCCTTTACAGTTAATCGCTGATACTATTAATTCAGAAGCGTTTAATATACACATTCAAAAATATCTTTATACCGGAATAACTTTCGCAAAAGCGAGGGAACTTGCTGTAAAAGAAATTTTAGGGGAAAATTATTCATCAATTCTAGTGCCCCCAAATAATATATTAGCTGTAGAATATTTAAAATCACTATCAAAATTAAACTCTAAAATATCCCCTTATACAATCAAACGCAGGGGTGCTGGCCACGATAGCAGTGAAACATGCAAAAATTTTGCCTCAGCCTCTTACATCAGGCATCTTATGCAAAACAAAAATGAAGATTTTTATAAATACATTCCTAAATCATCATATGAAATAATATCAGAGGAAATAAAATCTTTGCGGGCACCCGCTGACATTAACTTGGCAGAAAGAGCCATCTTATCCAATTTAAGAACTATGCCCAAAAGCGATATATCAAGCCTTTGCGACGTAAGTGAAGGCATTGAAGGTAGAATATTTAAATCCTCTAAAAACTCTTCTTCTTTAGAGCAATTAATAAAAAATATAAAAACTAAAAGATATACCATGGCAAGAATAAAAAGATTAATAATGTACTCTTTTCTGGGTATTACAAAATATTACGCTGATCTTCCGATTACATACATAAGAGTGTTAGGGTTTAATTCAAAAGGGTTGGAAATTCTCAAAAAAGCCAAAAAAACTTCATCCTTGCCAATAGTAACAAAATTCTCTCAAATAAACAGTTTAGATAATATTTCAAAAATAGTATTTGCAAAAGAATGTTCATGCACCGACCTTTATAATATGATGCTTCCAAGCCCCGGTCTTTGCGGGCAAGAGCAAAAATATAAAATAGTGGTAAAAAACACAGTTAATACTCCTTGAAAAATGTTTAATTTAGACAAACGGATTATGCTCTTGCGAAGCTCGTATTGCTGTTCTTGGCTCAACCGTACCGCGTTAGTTTTCAGTTCGTTATCCATGTCCGTATTATAACATACTTGGTGCAAAAATGCAAGGTTTATTTGGTATGTCAATAGCAAGGAAGTTAAAATATTGGGTGTTAGTACCCCAGCTAAAGATCCAAAGCGTCTTGCGGCAGAACTTAGACAAACAATATCGGATCATGTCTTAAAATAATTGAAATTTTTCCTTTTTCCCCCCCGCCCATGGGCGGGGAGAAAGATATTGATCCCCCGATTAAACCTTGCGCATAACTATGCGGCATAAGCAGTAGTTTTCGAGCCGAAGAATCCGCAAATCTTATCAGGCTTTAGTTGTACAGATTTCAAGTGCG
>JAISWM010000110.1 GCA_031270785.1 Oscillospiraceae bacterium | reverse complement strand
TGAAGCACCAAATGCTAAAATCTTTCGGCAGGGAAGAAAGTCAAAATGAAAGGTGCGCTTCATCAGGTTAAAACAAAATGGTATTAATAATTGCGGATTCACAGCAAACAAAAAACACTACAAAACCAAGGCAAGGTTTCAAAATGTTTCAATCTTCGGCGTCAGTTCCCTTAACTAACGCCACACTGGTGGACCATCAGGGACTCGAACCCCGGACCAACCGGTTATGAGCCGGTTGCTCTAACCAACTGAGCTAATGGTCCAATTGGCTATAACAAGTAGCATTGTATCGTACAAAATTGGAGATGTCAATATATATTTTCTGATCTATAGCTGTTACGATTTAAAACAGTTCTCAAAAGTAAATTTATCCGTGTATTTTCTCCCAACCGTCGGCTGGGAGAAAGTTATAAAAATTAAACGCTTTTCAAACGAAACAGCTATAGTATAATAGCACAATAAAAGTCACAGTGAGTTTTGCCCAAAATGATAAAATAAATGACAGCTATAAAAAATTTGCTTTTAGAAGGAATAGCAGCTATAATAACACGAAGAAATAGGTCAAACGGAGTTGTTGACTAATATAATAAAAATTATTTAAAAACGTGATGTTGTCTACGCTTTTCCTCCTGTCTGCACGGGGGGAAAACAAAAATGCAGCTGTTTTAAAAAGTTTTTATTATAAATTTTGGGTGATGGGTCAAATTAGTTGATAATATCTTCCCCCCCGCCCAGGGCTGGGGGGAAAAGAAGAGATTTCAATTATTTTGAGACATGACCAAATTTTGGGAGGCTGATGTAAAGATGGATGAAAAATTAAGTGCATCAAATGAACTTAAAGAAAAATTGTTTATGAAAAAAAGCCATGGGGGCGAGACCTTAAATGATGATCAAATAAAAGAAACATATGATTTTGCAAACAGGTATAAAGACTTTTTGGGGATATGTAAAACCGAAAGGGAGGCTGTGCAATACACGGCAAATAGAGCGCAAAAATCGGGGTTTAAGGAGTTCGACAAAAAAAATACATATAAACCTGGGGATAAAGTATATTTTATTCACAAAAATAAAACGCTGATATTGGCGGTTATAGGGAAAGATAATTTTGAAAACGGAGTCAATTTTGCAATAGCGCATATTGATTGCCCCAGGCTCGACCTAAAACCAACACCGCTTTATGAAAATAATGATTTGGCCTATTTTAAAACGCATTACTATGGCGGAATAAAAAAGTATCAGTGGCCGACTGTTCCTTTATCGCTTCATGGAAGAATTGTCAGAGCAGACGAAAGTTATGTGGATATAAGGCTCGGCGATGATGAAAACGAACCTTGCTTTTGCATAACGGATCTTCTTCCCCATTTAGCGAAGGATCAGATGGCCAAGACTATGCTTAAAGCGGTTACCGGCGAAAATTTAAACGTACTTATAGGGAGTTTGCCGTTTAAGGACGACAAAGGTTCAGAACTTGTAAAGCTTAATATTTTAAAACTTTTAAATGAAAAGTATAACATTACCGAATCTGATTTTATATCGGCGGAACTTGAATTAGTTCCCGCATATAAACCCAGAGATTTAGGGTTTGATAGAAGTATGATAGGGGGATACGGGCACGACGATAGGTGCTGCGCGTATGCTTCCATTGAGTCAATACTCGAGGTGGAATCGCCGAATATTACCTCGGTTGTGGTGCTGGCGGATAAGGAAGAAGTAGGCAGCGATGGTACTACCGGAATGAAATCTTCATTTGTAAAATATTTTATAGCGGATTTAATTAAGAATCAGGGACTAAAGACAAGAGACGTATTCACGAGGTCTAAATGTTTGTCTATAGATGTAGACGCCGGATTTGACCCTAATTTTGCAAGTGAGTACGATACAACAAATAGCTGTTACCTTAATAAAGGGGTCGTAATGACCAAATATACAGGAAGCGGCGGAAAAATGGGGACGTCTGATGCGTGTGCGGAATTTGCGGGGAAAATACGCGCAATACTGAGCAGCGCGAATGTGCTTTGGCAAACGGGCGAACTTGGTAAAGTAGACGGCGGTGGAGGCGGAACAATTGCAAAATTTATATCTAATTTAAACATAGATGTTATTGATATTGGTGTTCCGGTACTTTCCATGCATTCGCCATTTGAAGTTATATCAAAAATAGACCTTTTCATGTGCTATAAAGCCATAAAAGCTTTTTTTGAAAATTGACGGGTTGTGCCACGAATTAGTTGATAATCTCTTTCTCCCCCGCGGTGTTGGCGGGGAGAAGACAAAGATGCTGGTGCATTAAAAAGTTTTTATTATAGCTGTTTCACTTAAAAAAAAGGTCATGTTTCAAAATAATTGAAATCCCTTCTTTTCCCCCCGCCTCGGGCGGGAGGAAAAGATATTATCAATTAATTTGACCCATCACCCAAAATGTAGCTGTTATGATTTAAAAGTCTTCTTTTTAAATTATTAAAAATAGCACAAGTCATCGCCCCGCCGGTAGGCGGGGCGATGATTGCTGAAATTTAAATTTTTTTCATCGTTAATGCCCTTGAAAAATATCCAATTTTTTGTTACTCTCTCCACGCGAGCCTGCGGGGAGAAGACAAAGATGCTGGTGCATTAAAAAGTTTTTACTATAGCTGTTTCACTTAAAAAAAGGTCATGTTTCAAAATAATTGAAATCCCTTCTTTTCCCCCCGCCTCGGGCGGGAGGAAAAGATATTATCAACTAATTTGACCCATCACCCAAAATGTAGCTGTTATGATTTAAAAGTCTTCAAAAGTAAATTTATCCGTGTACTTTTTCCCCGCGAGTCGGCGGGGGAAAGTAAACCAAACACATATCAGATTTCTAATTAGAAGAAATAGCACAAGCCATTGCCCCGCCAATAAGGCGAGGCGATGATTGCTTTAAAGTTTAAGTTTTTATAGCTGATCTATCCGCATCTGATTTATTCGCACACACAATTAAAATATTTAAAATTTTATCAATAAGCCCTTTGTTATCCTAAAGCATCCGCTTCGTTTTTAGCTAATAAACAGAGCTTTTTATATTCATTTACATCTTTTTTCATGGAAACGATAAGTGAAGAAATTCCATTCACTTGGTTTTTCGCATTATTGAAATCATTTTGACATTCTCCCAACAATTTATCACCTGTAAGTTTACCCGCGCTGCAGTCTTTCAAATAATTTTCCCAAAATAATCCGTTAAAATAGGAAGATAAATGTTGATATTCGCCTAAAAGACTTGCAAGGAAATGACTGCGTACCTGAGCTCGAACGCTATGTAACTCTTCATTCCCTAACCATACGTTAAGTTTAAAAATATTAGGACACTCAGATTTATTTTTCGAATCTTTAAGAATTTCATCCCACTTGTTATAATATGATGAACCAATACTTTCAATTTTAGGATATACTGATGTTGCATATTTATCTGCCTTTTTTTTAACATTTTTAGCATCATTATTTAAATAATTAAAGAATTCATCACCAACTCTTAATATATTTTCCTTCAATTCATGATGTTCCTTTTTTTGTTTCGGAGTAACAATCTTATTGTGTTTAAATTTAATACCTGCTAGCTCTAATTTTTTCATTATCGAATTTCCTCCTTATTTAATATTTACATACGTATCATACCCCCCTGGCTTTAAAAAGTCAACAGTTTTATTTAAATTTGTTGACTTTTTTCAAATAATACATACAAATATTAATTACTCGTCGGTTGTGGGTCAAATTAATTGATAATATCTCCCCCCCGCCTTCGGCGGGGGGGAGAAAGAAGAAGTTTCAATTATTTTGAGACATAGCCTACTCGTCTTCCAATTTGAGTACGGACATAAAAGCATCTTGCGGGATTTCCACGCTTCCCAGACTGCGCATACGTTTTTTACCTTCTTTTTGTTTTTCTAAAAGTTTTTTCTTCCTCGTAATATCTCCGCCGTAGCATTTGGCAAGGACGTCTTTCCGCATGGCTTTTACGGTTTCTCTTGCAATTATTTTTCCGCCGATGCATGCTTGCACCGGCACTTCAAAAAGCTGGCGTGGTATTTTTTCTTTAAGTTTTTCCGCCATTTTGCGGCCGCGATAATATGCTTTGTCTCGGTGAATTATAAAAGAAAGCGCGTCTACAACCTCTCCGTTAAGCATTATATCCAGCTTTACTAAATCCGAATTGCTGTACTCAGCCACCTCATAGTCAAAAGAAGCGTAGCCTTTCGTTTTAGATTTTAATGTATCAAAAAAATCATAAACTATCTCGTTTAAAGGTAATTTATAATGTATGTCCACTCGGTTCGTATCTATATATTTCATTTCTATAAAAATTCCGCGCCGGTCCTGACAAAGCTCCATTATATTGCCTATATATTCTGACGGGGAATATATATGGGAATTCGCCATGGGTTCTTCGGCGCTTTCGATATTCGCGGGGTTTGGATAATTAGACGGATTGTCTATAAAGACAACTTCTTTGCTTGTAAGGTTAATTTTATAAACTACGCTCGGCGCCGTTGTAATTATGCCTATGTTATATTCCCTTTCAAGCCTTTCTTCTATTACTTCCATGTGAAGAAGACCTAAAAAGCCGCATCTAAATCCAAATCCAAGCGCGCTTGACGTCTCAGGTTCAAACGTAAGAGAGGCGTCATTAAGCTTAAGCTTTTCCAGGGCGTCCCTTAAATCCGCATATCTGGAACCATCAAGGGGATATATACCGCAAAATACCATTGGATTAACTTCTCTAAATCCCGGAAGGGGCTTATTTGCCGGATTGCTACTTAAAGTTATGGTGTCGCCTACTTTAGCCGTGCTTACGGTTTTTATGGAAGCCGCTATATATCCAACTTCTCCTGACTTTAGCCATTCTGAGGGTTCTAAGTTTGTAGCTTTTAAAAATCCGCACTCAACAACAGTAAATTCACTTTCTGAAGACATAAATTTAATAGTATCCCTAGTATTTAATTTACCATCCACTATCCTGACATATACCACTACGCCCTTGTACATATCATAAAATGAATCAAAAACAAGAGCTCTGAGCGGTGCCTCGTCGTCACACGTTGGAGGAGGTATTAATTTTACAATCCCCTCAAGCACTTCTTTAATATTTATTCCTGATTTTGCCGATACTCTGAGCGCATCCGACGCAGGCAAACCAATAATATCTTCTATTTCTTTGCATACTCTGTCGGCATCGGCGCTTGGCAGATCTATTTTATTTATTACCGGCATGATTTCAAGGCCGGAGTCTACTGCTAAATAAGTATTCGCGAGAGTTTGAGCTTCCACCCCCTGAGAGGCGTCCACAACAAGTATCGCCCCCTCGCAAGCCGCTAAAGATCTTGAAACTTCATAATTAAAGTCAACATGGCCGGGGGTATCTATTAGATTGAAAATATATTCTTGCCCATCCTCTGATTTATAGTTAAGTGCTACGGCATGCGATTTAATCGTTATGCCTCTTTCGCGTTCCAGGTCCATATTGTCAAGAAGCTGATTTTCCATGTTCCTTTTGGGTACGGCGTTTGTAAGCTCTAAAATTCTGTCTGCAAGCGTTGATTTCCCGTGGTCTATGTGGGCTATTATGCAAAAGTTTCTAATATTTTTTTTAAATTTTCTCATTTATTTATTCCGCCCTCCAAATGTTTTCATATATAACTAACGCTCTTGAAAAATGCCTAATTTTTGGATTGTGGGTCAAAATAGTTGAAATTCCTTCTTTTAATTTGGACCACCACTTAATTTTTTATCACTCTCTCCCCGCCGTTGGCGGGGAGAGAGCATACTCGCGTGGCTATTTCCAAGAAAAACAGCTATAGCCGCCACTTTTGAAAAAAGCAAACTTGCTTGTGTATATAGCTAACGCCCTTGAAAAATGCCTAATTCTTGACAATTCCCTCCCCGCCGTTGGAGGGGAGAGAGCATACTCGCGTGGTTATTTTCAAAAAAACAGCTATAACAACCACTTTTGAAAAAAGCAAACTTGCTTGTGTATATAGCTAACGCCATTGAAAAATGCCTAATTTTTTGCTGCTCTCTTCCCCACCATTGGCGGGGGAAAAACCGTAAGAACAAATTTACTTTTTCCAAATGTAGTAGCTATAGTATAGCTGTTTCTTTTGAAAAACGCTATATAAGTAAGTCATCGCCCCGCCTATCGGCGCAGCGATGCCCATAAAAATTTGGGCTTTGCTCAAGTAAATATAGCTGTTTCTTTTGAAAAGCATCTGATTTTTATAACTTTCTCCCGGCCGTCGGCCGGGAGAAAGTACACGGATAAATTTACTTTTGAGGGCTGTTTTAAATCGTAACAGCTATAGTAAAAGCCTTTTGAAACTGCAGCATTTTTGTTTTTTCCCCCGCGTTCTAGCGGGGGGGAATATTACCAACTAACTTGGCCCACAATCCCCAAATGGTTTAAATACAAATGATTTTTAAGCCGCTTTCATCTTTCAAATGAAAATGGCTCAGCGGGTGGTCGTGTCTCAAAATAATTGAAATCCCTTCTTCCCCCCCGCTCCGGGCGGGGGGGAAAGGATATTATCAATTAATTTGACCCATCACCCAGCGGGTTTGCAATGCATAATATTTTAATATATAATACTGCTGTTTTTATAATAGCTATAATTAATTTTACCGTCCGTAGCGAAGCTGGATATCGCAGCAGATTCCGATTCTGAAGGTCGGGGGTTCAAATCCCTCCGGGCGGACCATTTAAAAGCATGCTTATGCGTGTGCACATGGCCGGTCGGCGTGTTTTCAAGAATGCAAATAATACCCACTGAGAAATGCCTAATTCCTCATAGTTCTCTCACAGCCGGCGGGAGGAGAGAGTGCGCTGATGAGCTTGCTTTTTTTCAAGCGCAACAACTGTAATTTTATCGCAGCGGGAGGAAATTCAAATTTTCAATATTATACTCGGCCCGTCAGGCAGTGGAAAAACCGTTAAACTCAGGCAGTTAATAAAAAGAAATATTGAATCTGATAATAAAAATATAATATTACTTATCCCTGAACAATCCTCATTTTCAAATGAAAAAGAGATTTTAAAACTTCTGGGTGAAAAAAACTTTAAATTTATAGAGATTTTGAGTTTTACAAGACTATCTGATTTTATATTCCGAAAATCAGGTTACATGTACAAAAATTTACTTACCGACGGGCTTAGAAAACTCATTATGAGCTATGCTGTTGATAAGTCTAAAGATAATTTAATTCTGTATTCCAAAAGCACGGACATTAACAATATAGATTTAATAGTAGAATCTTTAAAGGAGTTCAAATCCGGGAAAATTTCTTCGGAAGATATACAAAATATTTGCAATACTCTGGATGAAGGAATACTAAAACAGAAATTATCAGAATTTAAATGCATCTTCGACAACTACAACAATCTGACCAAAAAAGAATTTTTAGACCCGCTTGATAATTTAAATGATATATCTAATTTTTTATCTGAAAATCCAGTGTTTAGCCAATACACGGTTTTTATAGATTCGTTTCATACATTTAATTGTCAGCAAATGAACATAATAGAAAATATTTTAGCGCAAGTGAAAGAATCATATATTACACTTTGCTGCGATGATAATTATCATAAATGCAAAGATGAGGAACTTAATTTGTTTTCTCCGGTTTACTCAACTATTAATAAACTTCTTAAAATATCTGCTAACCACCGCATCAAAACAAATATTATAAACCTGCCTGAAAATTTACCAAGATTCAAAAATAATGAACTTAAAGAATTGCAAAAAAATTTCTTTATGGCTAATACTTTTGAAAAACGTCAAGTTTTTCATAGCGCTTGCCGCGCCGGCAAAGGAAGGCTACGCGAACAATTTGCTTTTTCGGGGAACAACGCCCACGGGAACGACCCTTCCCTATATACTGATTTTAATGATAATATAACTATATATAATGCTGATAATATATACGAAGAATGTGACTACATTTCCAAAACCATAAAAAAACTGATAGTTACTCAGCATTACAGATTTAAAGATTTTGCCATAATAACCGGAGATGCCGAACACTATATAAGCATATTAAAAGAATATCTTAAAAAATATAACATACAGTATTTTATAGATGAACCTAAATCCCCATTAAACAACAGCCTTTTGAATTTGGTGTTTTCTGTGATAAGCTGTGTTATTAACAATTATGATTCCCAAGATATAATCAAGTATCTTAAAACCGGTTTGACGGAATTTAACATAGAGGAAATATCGGAAATTGAAAATTATATTCTTCTTTGGGAAATAAAAAATGAAGAGTGGCTGTTACCATTTACAAAAAATCCTAGGGGTTTTTCTTCTGAATTTGAAGATGAAGAAATAAATCAGCTGTCAAAACTAAACCATCTTAGAAAAAAAATAATATCTCCTTTAGAGATATTCAAAAAAAACTGCACAAACGCAAGCGGGCATAAAATATGTTTCTCACTATATCAATTTTTAGAAAGAATAAATATTCAAAAAAATATTCAAGATTTTTGTAATCACCTTATTGAAAGCAAAGATGAATTGTTATCGGAAGAATTAGCTAAGGTATGGGACATTTTAATAAATTCGCTTGATGAAATAGACAAAATATTTTATAGTCAGAAAATTTCTTTAAAAAAATTTATGAATCTTTTAAATATGGCGGTTAAATCGGAAGACATTGCTTTTATTCCGCAAAATATTGACGAAGTAACAGTAGGGTCTGTAGGCCGAATAAGGCTTTCAAACCCCAAAATTATATTTATAATAGGAGCTATAGACGGAATATTTCCAAAAGTGTCCAAGATAAACAGTATAATTAGCGATGAAGAAAGGCAGTATTTAATATCTTTAGGGCTTAATATGAATCAGACTTTAAAGCAGCAAGATATATATGAAAGATTTTTAACATATTTAGCCGTAACAAGCTCCACAGAAAAAGTATTTATAAGTTGGCCATCCAGAAATATATCTTTGTCCGAAAATCTGCCGTCTGAAATAATAAGCAATATAAAAAATATTTTTCCGGGCATAAAAGTAAAAAATATACAAAACGCCACTTTAGATGATTTTATTTGGTGCGAATCTTCAGCCTTTGAACTCCTTGTGAAAAATTTTCAAAAATATGAAAACCCTTTTTACACTTTAAAACATTATTTTTATAATAAAAATAATTATTCTGAAAAAATCTTGTCGCTCGAAAGAATAGTTAAAAAAAGAGTTTTAGATTTTGATGATAAAGAAAATTCTAAAAAGCTCTTTGGAAACAAAATGGAGCTGTCCGCTTCAAAAATTAAAACTTTTTATTTGTGTAAATTTTATTATTTCTGCAAATATGGCTTAAACGCTAAAGAACGTAAAAAAGCGAAATTTGACTCTTTAGAATACGGAAATTTAATTCACTTTATTTTGGAAAATATTTTTAGAAACAGTGGCCATGAAAATTTACAAAACTGCAGCAATTTTAATATAGCAGAAAAATCAAAAGAACTTATCAATTTATACGTAAATGAGAATTTGGGCGGATTCGAAAATAAATCAAAAAGATTTAATTACCAAATATTAAAATGTTTAACAACAGTGGAGCTTGCGGTAAAATATATTTGCGATGATTTAAAACAAAGCAGATTTATCCCTATTGGCGGTGAAATTAAAATTGCGTCCTTCGGTGATATTGCCCCACTTAATATAAAAATCGATGATGATATATTCGTACAAATAGTAGGGAAAATAGACAGAATAGATCAAATGAACGCAGAAGATGCAAAATATATAAGAATAGTAGACTATAAAACCGGAGCGGATAAATTTAAATTATCAGATATATTATATGGTTTGAACCTGCAAATGTTTTTATATATGATGTCTGTCATAAACGATTATAAATATAAAAACGTAAATCCTGCCGGCATTTTATACCTGAGAATAGCAAACCCCAATATTAAAAGCGAAGAATTAAAAACAAAAGAAAACATTAAAGATAAAATATATCAAAATTTTAAAATGGACGGATTAATCCTCAATAATGAATTAATAATTGAGGGGATGGATAAAGGCATAACAAATACATTCATACCTGTTTCAAAGTATAAAAATAATACGTTTAAAGACACTAATTTAATAAGTCAAGAAGATTTTAACCTTATAACTGAATATATAGAAAAAAAAGTTACAAAGATGGGAAAAAATTTAATAAACGGTAAAATCAGCGCCTCACCGCTGACAATAAAAAACAGTCAAGGCAAAGATACCTCATGTAGTATATGCCCCTACAAACCGATTTGCGGATATGAAGAAGAAATATTTACTGAAATTACGGACCTGAATAAAGAAGATGTTATTAAAAAAATTCGTAAAGAAAGCGATGAAAAATAAATATGTCTGAAACAAAATGGACTCAAAATCAAAAAAACGCCATAAACGCAAGAAACGGCACTGTGCTCGTATCGGCCGGCGCAGGTTCCGGAAAAACAGCAGTGCTTGTAGAAAGAGTGGTTAAACGTCTTACCGATAAAATTAGCCCTTGCAGCGCTGACAAACTTTTAATAGTAACATTTACAAATGCCGCCGCCGGTGAAATGAAAAAACGTATTTCAAATAGGCTTTCCGAAATGATTGCAAATAATCCGAATGATATAAATTTAAAACGCCAGCAAATCCTTATAAGAAGAGCCAATATCGGCACTATACACAGTTTTTGCAATAATATTGTTAAGGATAACTTTTATAGATTAAATATATCTCCCAATTTTAGAATATCTGAAAATGGAGAAATCTCCGTTTTAAAAGATAAAGCAATGAATACTTTAATGGACGAATTTTATAATGAAAATGATAATACTTTCCTAGAACTTGTAAATACTCTAAGCCAAGAAAAAAACGACTCTTCCTTTACGGATACAATAGAAGAAATATACAATTTTATAAGGTCTTTTCCGTTTGAGGAAAAATGGTCCAAAGAAAAATCAAACCTCTATTTGTGCAGCGGCCGCACGGATATAACCGATACCCCCATGGGGAAGGTAATAATAAAACACACCAAAGAAAGCTTAGAATTTTTAATTTTGCTTACAAAAAATTCGCTGCAAATATTAAATAAAGACCCAAATATGCTAAAAGCGTACTTTCAAAACATACAAAAAAATCTAGATCTCTTTCAAAACATATATAATACCCTAAACCAAGATTGGGATACGGTTTTTGAGAATATCAATTCTCTTAAATATGACGGATCATATGACAGAAAAGTTAAAGAAATTAAAGATAATCCATATAAACTGACAATTGACGAAAACAAAGAACTCATAAATAAAACCATTAAAAAAATTAAATCCTGTTTTTTATATGATAAGAATGAAAATAAAAGCACTCTCGAAAAAATGCACCCATTAGTCGTAAAATTATTTGAAGCGGTTGCAAAATTCGGTTACTATCTTGACAATTTAAAAAAAGAAAAAAATATTGCTGACTTTAACGATTTGGAAAAATGGACGCTGAAATTATTAACAGAGCAAAGCCAAGACGGCAAGGTTATAAAAAGTCAATTCGCAAAAGAGTTTTCACAAAAATTTGAGGAAATAATAGTTGATGAGTATCAAGATACTAACGAAACACAAAATATGATATTTAAAATGATGTCTAAAGATGAAAAAAATCTTTTTATAGTAGGGGACGTTAAACAAAGCATATATGGGTTTCGCCAGGCAAGGCCGGAAAATTTTATAAATAAAAAAAACATGTATAATAATTATAATTCTGAAATTGACAGCTACCCCGCCAAAATAATACTTGACAAAAATTTCAGAAGTACCGAAGGAATTATAAACAGCGTTAATTTTATATTTAAAAATTTGATGTCCGAAAAAACTTCTGACATATCATATAGCCAAGAAGAATACTTAGTGTGCTCCGATAAAAATTTAAGCCAAAGTAATACTTCTTTAGAAATCATATATGGTAAGAAAGATTATAAAAACAGCTCCAGCGAAATTATAGAATCCCGCCGCATTGCGGATTTAATATCTGATATGATTGATAAAAAATATATGATAAAAGATAAAGAAACCACTCGCCCTGTAAAATACAGCGATATTTGCGTATTATTAAGGTCTGCAAAAACCTGTGCTAAAATATACTCCCAAGAATTAAATAAATTAGATATCCCCTGTTTTATAGATTTAGGAGAAAATTTTTTTGATACTTATGAAATATCTACCATATTATCTATCTTAAAGGTGATAGACAATCCTATTCAAGATATTCCTTTAATAGCAGCTTTAATGAGCCCTATATTTGGATTCACTCCAGATGATCTTAGTAAAATCAGGCTGTTTAGGCAAGACGTACCAATGTACTTCGCTATAAAAGATCTTTCAGATTCAGGAAACGTCGATTGCAAAAAATTTATGGATAAAATTAGTTCGTATAGGGCTTTTTCTGCGGTAATGTCAGTACATGACCTTATAAATCACATATATGCGGATACGGGGTATACAGAAATTATAAGGGCTATGCCGAAAGGGAACGCCAAATTATCAAATCTTAGACTATTTTTAAATTACGCGAAAAAATATCAAAATGATATTTGTAAAGATTTATCTGAATTTCTTTTATTTATAGACAGACTCATAGATAAAAAAATTAATCCGATTGTCTCCTCAAACATTACGTCTGAACTATCCGATGAAGTCCGCATAATGAGCATACATAAATCAAAAGGGTTGGAATTCCCGGTATGTATTCTGGCGGGATGTTCCAGACAATTCAATAAAAGCAGCAAAAAAGTTCTCATACATCCAAGTTTAGGAGTAAGTTTTAAATTAAAAGATCAAAAAAACATCATAAATTTCAATAATATTCAACGGCAAGCCATTAAAATAGGTATCAATAAGCAAGAAATATCAGAAAATCTCAGAATACTTTACGTTGCGCTTACCAGGGCAAAACAAAAACTTATAATTATGTCACACGTAGAAAATATTGAAGAATATCTTAATAAAATGACTAAATTAAATGATATAAGCGCAGATATATCACCTTACATCATTAAAAATTGCAACTGTTTCTTAGACTGGGTTACTTTGTGCGCTTTAAAAAGCTCATCCGGCAAAAAATTATATGAAAAAATCGGAAAAACGCCAAAACATTTTCAAAACAATACCGAAAATATTTTTGATATAAACATTTCTTACGCGGGAAATAACAATATAGTAAAAAGAGATAATATTATAGAAAAACAAATTTCAAATTTAAACATTGACAATAGCTTACTAGGCAAAATAAAAGAAAGATTCGAGTTTGTATATCCGTATTCAAGCGTCAATAAAATACCCCTTAAAGTTACAGCTACTGATTTATTAAAAAAAGACACCTGGAAGGAAAATATCGCTTCTTCAAGGCCGGCGTTTATGTCTGAAATTAATGTAAGTCCCGGCGAAAAAGGGACCATTCTGCACAATTTCATGTATTTTGCGGACTATAATAAGGCAACACAAAATTTAGACCGGTATCTATCATACATTATTGAGCAAGGCATAATGACCCCAAATGAAATTAATGTTATAGACAGAAATTCCATTCATAATTTTTTCAAAAGTACCATCGGGCAAAAAATATTAAAAGCCAATAAATTATATCGAGAGTATAGATTTACCGTTAATTATACTGATATAGCCGGCATCTTAAAAAAATGTATGATTTTTCATAATTCTCCCCCGTCGGCGGCGGGAATAGATTACGCAAACGAGGTTGATTTTTTCAACAGCAACGCCTATATCAGCGGCGCCGCTGAATTAAACATTGATATCGAAGAAGAAAGCTCGATACTAATTGGTTCTATAGATTGTGTATTTGAAGATAATGATGGGGAATATGTAATTGTCGACTACAAAACAGATAAAACCAATGATATAAATGATTTATCAAACAAGTACTCAAGGCAACTAAGCATATATAAAAATGCTTTTGAAAAATGTGAAAACGTAAAAGTTAAAGAACTTATTATATACTCTTTTTATTTAAATAATTTTATAGTAAAAACTTTTTGAAACAGTGATATTTTTATTTTTTCCCCCGCCGATTTACGCGGGGGAAAAATATTATCAACTAATTTTTTACCACTCTTTCCCCGCAAGCCTATTGGAAGGGCTGCACAAACAAATTTACTTTTTTCAAATGTAGCAGCTATATATTGATATTTTTTGCTTGACAAAACATAAAAAGCATGTTAGAATTAAGTTATAACAATTTTAACTTAAAAATTGAAGGAGTATCAATATTATGAAATTTAAAAAATTTATGGCACAGATTTGCACATTCGCTTTTATGTTTTCAAATTTAATTAATGTTCATGCTGTAGATGTCAATGTGGTAGTTCTTGGAGATCCAGAAGCAGGGAAAACTTCAGTGATTGATAGAATGTTGAGAAATACGTTTAGAGGTAACTATTGCCATACTAAAATGCCTGAATCTTACCCGTTGCAGATAGGAAACTATAATGTTTACGTGTGGGATATCCCTGCCGAAGAGCAAGGTGCAGCTCAAGCGTATGTTGGACGTTTAGCAATGGCGGCTATTGTTTTTGATGTTACTGACCCAAATAGTACAAAATATATCGGTAAGTATGTAGAAACGATAAAAACCGCATACGAAGGTACACCAATTTTTTTGGTAGCAAATAAAGCAGATCGTAGTAGTTTTGAAATGTGCTATGACGCACTGGACAAAGGAGTAGAATATGGTATAACGTATTTATATATCACAAGTGCTAAAACAGGCGAGGGAATGGAAGATCTTAAAGAAATGATATTCCGTTTAGCAAATGAAATAGCTGAAGCCGAAGTTAAAGCATTAAATGAAGTTTATGCCGAAAACAATAAAGTTCTTAACGCAATCGAAGAAGCTCGTACCGCACTAATTAAAGCCAATGTCGCATTCGGTGAAGCCGAAAGTAATGCCGCAAATGCCAAAACACCCGGTGAAGTCGAAGCTGCTAATGCCGCACTAGTTAAAGCCAAAGCCGAATATAATGCCGCACGTGATGTATTCGAAGCCAAACAGAATCAGTGGCGGCTGCTGGGGCAGCAGCTAATGCGCCGAAACCGAATTTAATGTCGCACATGGCATATACGAAGCCAACCGTGAGCAGTTTCGGCTGCTGGGGTAGCTAATGCCGCACTAGTTAAAGTTAAAGCCAAAGCCGAAGCTAATGCTGCATTCGTTGAAGCTTATGACGCATTTTATAAAGCTTATAACGCAGCTAAAGCCGCGCCCGATGAAGCTGAAGCTAATGCCGCACTAGCTGAAGCCAGGGCTAATGTCGCACTAGCTGAAGCCAAAGTTAAAGCCGAACGTGAAGTAGCCGATGCCAAATATGAGCAATATTGTCAGCTGATGAGGCGGAGGCCAATGCCGCACTAGCTGAATCCGAAGCTAATGCCGCACTTGGCAAAAAATTGC
>JAISWM010000063.1 GCA_031270785.1 Oscillospiraceae bacterium | reverse complement strand
GAAGCTCGTATTGCTGTTCTTGGCTCAACCGTACCGCATTAGTTTTCAGTTCGTTATCCATGTCCATATTATAACATACTTGGTGCAAAAATGCAAGGTTTATTTGGTATGTCAATACCATTTCCAAATTAATTTTTCGCTCTGCGCGGCAATATTATGGCAAAAACCATTTGGAAACGGGTCATGCCTCAAAAAGGAGATGCTAAATATGAGAAAAGAAATACAAAAATTGTTAGAGGACAAAGATTTTGTAGAAAAGTTATTAAAGCTGAAGGAACAGTCGGAGGTAAAAGAACTTTTTGCGACAGAAGGCGGTTTAGAAGACATAACAGATGACGAAGTGGAAGAATTAGGCCAAAAGCTAAGGGATTTAATTCAGCGTGTTACTTCTTTGCCAGAAGATGAGTTAGAAAACATAGGTGGAGGAGCAGGGGGTTGTGTTGATTTATCTGGTGATAATGATTTAGCGAAACATAAAAGATATGATGAGGTTATAGCTGGATATAAAAAAGCTGGAAATGCAGATATAGACAGACTAGACGAGCAAATTACACTAGGAATGCTAGGAGTGGCGTTTGGCGGTCTGGGTCTGAGTGCTTTAGTGTCCGTCGGCAAAATGAATGGCTGGTGGGGAGAGAAAAGTAGTAAATGCATAAATAAAAAGTTAAAATATTAAATTTATCTGAAAACGGAAAAATAGGTTTGTCAATAAAGCAAACCCTTAATGACGGTCAAGAACGTGGTCAGAACAGAAAAATAAGGAAAGTAAACGACAATAATTTAAAGGCGGCTTCCGGAGGGAAAAATTCTTTTGAATATTTAATGTCTAAGTTTAAAATTGAAAGTGACGAAACCCAAAATTTGCTCAATAAAAGAGATTTGGGCAGAAACAGAGGATCCGGAAGGTAAATTATTTACCATTTCCAAATTAATTTTTCGCTCCGCGCGGCAATATTATAGCAAAAACCATTTAGAAACGCGACATTATTTGCATTTTCTTTACCTGCCTTTGACGGGGAAAGAAAACACAAATGTCACTGTTCTAAAAGAGTTTTTGCGGTAGTGGTCTAAATTAATTGTATCTCCCCCCCGCCTATGGCGGGGGGAAAGTTGTAGTTTTAACTATTTTGCGCCACGACCCTTACTTTAGCGGTACAAAATTAATATTTAGTAGGATTGGATACCAAATACTTTTTAACCATTAAAGCTATTTTAAATACGATAGCGTCTTCAAACTCTCTAAGGTCAAGGCCGGTAATCTTTTTAATTTTTTCAAGCCGGTAAACAAGAGTATTTCTATGGACAAAAAGTTTTCTGGAAGTCTCAGAGATATTTAAACTATTTTCAAAAAACTTTTGAATAGTAAATAAAGTTTCTTGGTCCATAGATTCTATGGAACCGCGTTTAAATATTTCTTTCAAGAAAGCTTCGCAAAGAGTTGTCGGGAGCTGATATACAAGCCTTGCAATACCCAAATTCGCATAGCTTATTATGTTTTTGTTGGTATCAAACACTTTGCCGACTTCTACGGCAACCTGTGACTCTTTAAATGACCTGGCAAGATCTTTTATGCCGTTTACAGGCGTACCGATTCCAATGACGCTATTTATGGAGTATTCTCCGGAGAGGGTATCCGATATAGAAATAGCCAATTTTTCAAAATCGCTTGTGTCGGTTTCTTTAGGGATTTCTTTTACAAGAACAATATTATTTTCATTAATATTAATTACGAAATCTTTATTTTTGTCCGGGAACAACCCCTTGACCACTTCGCAAGCAGAAGTATCGGATTTAGAAGTTGTTTTTATTATCATGCATACTCTGTTTACGTCTAAATTGAATTTTAATTTTCTTGACTTAATATATATGTCCCCGGAAAGCACGTTATCAAGGAGAATATTTTTAATAAAGTTTGATTTGTCATATCTCTCATTGTGATACTTCAGAGCATTTTCCATTGTTACGGAAATAAGGTTTGCATAATCTTTGGAAATGTTATCATTTCCCGATACAAAAACCACATATCCAGGGTAGATGTGAGTCCCGAAAGACTTATACGTATGCTCATCTGTGATATACACGTTGGAATTGAGTAAACTGTTGTGATTAAAACTTTTAGCTGTTTCCCCGATTTTATCGTTTCTATTGCAAGCAATGACGGTCAACGATTCATCGATTACACCAAAAGTTTTGTCAAGAGAGCTGCCTATCTGATTAACTATACTCTGAAAAAATTTGCCTAACATAAGTAAATACCTCGTTTCAAAAATATCATTATATGCTTGTATAGTAAAACCTTTTAAAACAGTGACATTTTTGTTTTTTCCACCTTCGGCGGGAAAAAAACGTAAATAATATCACTTCTAAATGGTTTTTGCTATAAAAGATTTACGAACGTATTATTTATTATATACAATAAATTAATTTTTGCAAGACCTAATTTGCATATTGTTAAAACAACTTTTAATACTATTCCTAAATTAAAATCTGATATGTGTTTGAATTGCTTTCCACGCCGACTGGCCGGGAAAGTAACGGGTTTTTATAACTAAAATTAGTATAAATTGAGCTTTAATGCCAAGGCAGCGAAAAGGCTGATTGGCGCGGCGGGACTGCAGAATATAAAAAACATCAAGAATATAGCAGGGTTTAGCATATTGGCATAATATTTGTTTGTTTTTGTGGTAAATTCAGTGTGCTAAATATAAACAAATTTAATTTATTAGTTCAATGTATATATAATAAGATTAATTTTTCAAAATTATTTATGCCGTTCATAGAACATTATATTTTATAGCAAAAACTTTTTAAAACAGTGATGTTTTTGCTTTTTCCCCCCTCCGGTGGCAGGGGAGAAAGAAGAAGTTTCAACTATTTTGAATTACAACCAAAACTCCAAAGTTATGGCGATAATTTTATAGTTAATTAACAAAAAACACGTTGAAATACATACGTATATATGTATAATAACAAATAAAAGGAGATGATATTATGACAAAAGATGATAAAGTAAAAGAGGGTAAATTAGATTCAGTGTCTGGCGGAAAAATAATATATAATCCGACAAGAGACATGATTAACGAGTATTACGAACTGGCAGCACAGTTGAAAAAACGGGGATTTAATGACAATGACATACTAAAATCACTTATATTGAGGAGAAGTAAGCTAGATTCAGAAGAAAAAATATCTGCCATAAATGTAGTCATTCAAGATTATGATAAACATTAGAAAATCCGGAAAAGTACACCCGCTGCTCTGGAAAAAAGCCTGAATTTTGGCAGTTATCGCCCCGCCTGATGGCGGGGCGATAGTTTTTATATAGCTATTTTGTTTTTTCCCCCGCATTCGGCGGGTTATGGCCCAAATCAGTTGATAATATCTTTCTCCACCGTCCATGGGGGAAAAGAAGGAATTCCAACTATTTTGAGATATAATCCCTTCGGCGGGGGGAAAACAAAACTGTCACTATTTTAAAAGGTTTTTACTGCAGCACAATTGAAAAACGTTCTCATTCTTAACAACGCTCTCCCAACCGGCGGCAAGGAGAGCGAATACAAAAACAAGTTTATTTTTTCAAAAGAAACAGCTATAAAAGATTACCCATGCAGTAGCGTCTCCTCGAGTTGGACTATAATTGAATCATTTCCAGACCCACTAAACCAGCTTTTAACTTTGTCACTGTTTTTATAAACCCCCACACCAGCTGCTGCAAGCGCCGCAAGAGCCGCTGCTCCTATTGCTAATTTTTTTCCATATTCCTTTATAAAATCACCAAGTGTTCCTCCGCCTATGTTTTCTAACTTATCTTCCGGCAAAGAAGCAACACGCTGCATTAACTCCCCTAAACTTTGGCCTAATTCTTCCACTTCGTCATCTGTTATGCCTTTTAAACCGCCTTCTGTCGCAAAAAGTTCTTTTACCTCTGACTGTTCTTCCAGTTTTAATAACTTTTCTGCAAAATCTTTGTCCTCTAACAATTTTTCTATTTCTTTTCTCATATTTAGCACTTCCTTTATTTTAAGACATAATCCATTCGGCGGGGGAAAAAACAAAACTGTCACTATTTTAAAAGGTTTTTACTGCAGCACAATTGAAAAACGTTTTCACTCCTATACAGCGCTCTCCCCGCCGGCGGCAAGGAGAACGCATACAAAAACAAATTTATTTTTGTTTCAATTTCTATTTTAAGTTATAGTATACACTTGTGATTGGCCTTGGTCACCGTCATCGTCGCCCCACCAGTGCTTACTTTTGCCAACTTTATAAGTCCCAAAACCGGCTGCTGCAAGCGCCGCAAGAGCCGCTGCTCCCATTGCTAATCTTTTTCCATGTTCCTTTATAAAACCACCAACTGTTCCTCCGCCTACGTCTTTTAACTCATCTTCCGGCAAAGAAGCAACACGTTGCATTAATTCCCCTAGCTTTTGGCCTAATTCTTCCACTTCGTCATCTGTTACGTCTTTTAAACCGCCTTCTGTCGCAAAAAGTTCTTTTACCTCTGACTGTTCTTCCAGTTTTAATAACTTTTCTGCAAAATCTTTGTCCTCTAACAATTTTTCGATTTCTTTTCTCATATTTAGCACTTCCTTATTTAAATTTTCGGTCATGTCTCAAAATAATTGAAACCAATTCTTTTACCCCCGCGTTCCGGTTGCGTCTCAAAACAGTTGAAATTTTTTCTTTCACCCCCAACTATGGCGGAGGGGAAAGATATTATCAATAGACCTGTCCGTAAATCTCACAGAGCGCAAACTATCGAAAAATGCATCATTTAAAAAATGGCTTTGCATCAAAATCTCCTTGGAGTATCTTCATACGCCGTCGTCGATTTTGATTGCAATCTGTAAAATTTACGGACAGGTCTAATCAATTTGAACCACTACCTGCGTTCCGGCAGGGTGAAAAATATTATTAATTAATTTGGGCCACAACCAAGTTTTCTACTACATTATAACTCTTGTATGATAAAAGTCAACAATTCTATAAAAAATATTATTCTTTTTATATTCTAAACACAACGCTTTCTTTTTTAAACATGTTATTTGTAATATAAAATGCCGATAATACGTATAATATTAGCCAAAACACCACTATTGATACATGATATATATTTACGGCATTTGCGAAAATTTCTTTTATTATGCAGATTATATTTAAAACCGGTACGCAAAGGTAACCTATCCCTATACCGGATGCATCAAGAGTATAGGTAAAATATGCCGGTATCAAACAAATTATTGACATCGGGGTCAAATAAGTTTGAGCTTCCTTATATGACCTGGAATAAACCCCGACAGCAAGGTTTACAGACGCAAAAAACATTGATGTAAATAAAATTATAACTAAAAGCGAAACCATCTCTAAAACGGATAAATGGATTTTTTGGCTGCCGGACGAAATCAATAAATACCCACACAAACCCAAAACCGTACACAAACCGCTTGTTGCGCCCATAGCCGTTGTAGCCAGCAATTTTCCGATTATTATGCCCGTGCGGTCGGCTCCGGTAGATAATAAAGATTCAAGAGTGCCTCTTTCTTTTTCTCCCGCGCTTAAATCGTTTGCCGTACTGGCGGACCCTATACAGCAATAAAGTATCAGCATCATCGGAACTAACATATTAAAGTACAGCGAACTTGTGTTAATATTCGGCACCTGTTCATCTAGAGTATAAGGAATTTCAATGGCCACAAATTTATTAAGTCCTTCCTTGTTTTTAAACCGGCTCCTATAATCATTTATTATCGACCTGTAAATTCCTTCATAGTAACTAACTATTGGTATGGACATCATAGAATTGATAGAAGAGTCATTATAATCTACATTTAAATTAAAATCTTCGCCGCCGAGTATCTTGGAGTCAATGTCCGCATCCAGCGTTACATACGCAGCTATTTTGCTAGATTTTGGGTCATTTACATCGATTATCGTAATATTTTTTTGTGCGCTGCAGAATGTATAAAAAGAATTGTCTTTACTGCTTATTCCTATATTAACATTATCAGAAATTTGACTTTGGCTGCTTTTCATAGAAAAATCTATTATAAGCAGCATTACCGGCACCCATAAAAAAGGCAAAACAATACCAAAAATAAATGTTTTTTTGTCCCTTATTATGCACTTTAATTCCTTTACAAGTACTACCACCATTTGTTTAATCATTTTCATCATCTCCGCAAACAAGATTAAATAACATATCATTAATTTCTTTGTCAGTATATTTTTTTCTGCATTCATGCATAATAAAAGATTCCATTATTACTCCCTTGTGTATTACTACTATTCTGTCTGAAAAGGTTTTTATATTGTCCATGGAGTGACTTGAAAATATCACGCTTTTATTTGTTTTTTTACAAAATTCCAAAAAATCAAACACTATCTTTGCGGCTTTAAAGTCCAGCCCCGAATCCGGTTCATCAAATAGTATTACTGACGGATCATGTACTATGGACCTTGCTATAGCCACTTTTTGTTTCATACCTTTTGAAAATGTTCCTGCGGGTTTGTCCGCATAATTCTTAAACTCGAACTGATTTATAAGTTCATTTGTCCTGTTTTTACTTTTTTCATTATCCATTCCGTTTAGTTTGGCAAAATATTCCAGATTTTCTCTGGCTGTCAGCCTTTCATAAAGCCCCACTTCACTTCCGAAAAGTATGCCAATATTCTTTCTTACATCTCTTGGCTGAGCAATAAGATCGTAATCGTTAACCAAAACCGTCCCTTGATCAGGTTTGAGCATCGTACTTATTATTCTTAAAAGAGTGGATTTCCCCGCGCCGTTTTCTCCAAGAAGCCCCACAATTTCACCATTATTAACGTCAAAACTTACGTCTTTCAATGCTTGACATTTTTTAAAATTTTTATATATATTTAAAATTTTTATCATACGCTAAACCTCACTTATACTTATATGGATAATTGTTTTTTATAGCTATTGGTTGATAATATTTTTCCCCCCAGCCCATGGCGCGGGAAAAACAAAAAATTTCAATTATTTTAAGACATGACCCGATTATTTTTATTAGACCTGTCCGTAAATTTTACAGATTGCAATCAAAATCGACGACGGCGTATAAAAATACTTCCCGGGAGATTTTGGGTCGTGTCCCAAAACAGTTGAAATCCCTTCTTTTCCCCCCGCCATAGGCGGGGGGGAAAAGATATTATCAATTAATTTGAACCACTACCAGATTTTGATGCAAAGCCATTTTTTAAGTGATGCATTTTTCGATAGTTTGCGCTCTGTGAGATTTACGGTCGTGTCCCAAAATAGTTGAAATCCCTTCTTTTCCCCTCGCCTATGGCGGGGGGAAGATATTATCAACAAATTTGACCCACAACCGAGATTTACGGACAGGTCTATTTTCAAGTATACTATAAATTTTGCTTACCGAACGGGGGGTTTTGTTCGCTGTTAAATTGCCTTCGCCTATGAATCACAATATCGTTATATGCCAAAACAGTATTGGGGTGTATCGGTATTTTTATTTTTATCAAGTTGTTTATTGAAAAAAGGAGTCCCGCCAGAGCACCCAGGTCGAGGTCTTCCCACGCACATTTACGAATTCTATCAACGCCCTGATAATCACGTTCTTCGGATATAAAATCCGCTACAAATACCACTTTCTCTAAAAGGGACATTCCTTCCCTGCCGGTTGTATGATACTTTATGGCGTTTATTATGTCTCTGTCGCGTATTCTGAGGACTTTTTCCGCGTATGTACTGCCTGTAATTGAGTGAAGTATACCTTTTGATATTGTATCGTGCTTTGTGATTGGAATTTTGAATTTTCTTATTATATTCATATGATATTCCAAAGAGCTTTCTTTAGTTATATCATGCAGCATTCCGGCAATCATGGCTTTGTCTTTATTCGCGCCATATTTTTTTGCCAACTCTCCGGCTACTCGGCATACGTTGACGCAGTGGTCAAAACGGCGCCAGCTCATTCGCGATTTTACAATGTTTTCATACATAATCATAAATTTATACTTTCTCACCTCCCTCAGCTCAAATTTTGATCATGCTTCAAAATAGTTGAAACTTCTTCTTTTTCCCGCGCAATCGGCGGGGGGGGAGAAAGATATTATCAACTAATTTGTGCAATAACCCAAGGAAAAAGAAGCGTAAATACTTGTTTTTTCCCCCTCCCCACGAGTAGTAGGCGAGAGTTACAAAATTAGACATTATTCGCCATTAATCGCACAACATTATAGCTGCTACACTTGAAAAAAGCAAATTTTTTCGTGTACTTTCTCCCCCGCCATTGGCGGAGCAAAGTTATAAAAAATTAGAAATTTTTTAAAGATATTAGCTATATTCACTGTGAATCGCACAAAATTACAGTTGCTACACTTGAAAAAAGCAGACTTTTTCGTGTACTTCCCCCACGCCATTGGCGGAGCAAAGTTATAAAAAATTAGAAATTTTTTAAGGACATCACCTATAACCCGGAGAGATCAAACTTCTCCCGAGTTTATATACGATTTTAATTTATTGTATAAATTATTTATGGCCTTGGCTCTGTGGCTCATTTTGTTTTTTAGCTCTATGGGTATTTGTGCAAACGTGCGAGCAGTGTCAAAAATAAATATACTGTCGTACCCAAAACCTTGATCTCCCCTTTGCTCCAAGGCAATACTTCCGTTTATTATTCCATCCGCAAAAAATTCCTTACCACCCGGCAGTATACAGCAAATGCAGCACACATGTCTGGCGGTTCTTTTTGGAGCAGGAACATTTTTTAATTCAGATAATAATTTTTCTGCGTTTTCTTGCTCTGAAACATTCTCCCCTGCGAATCTTGCCGAATATATGCCGGGCTTTCCGCCCAGTGCGTCCACTTCAAGCCCCGAATCGTCTGCAATCGTAGGCAAACCTGTTAGATTGTAAGCGGCCAATGCTTTTATCTTAGCGTTTTCTTTGAAAGTCTTTCCCGTTTCTTCAGGTTCTTGCATTTCAATCCCTAAATCTTTGAGAGTGCAAACATTTATCCCCAAGGGAGTTAAAATTTTACTAATCTCTTCTAATTTTCCTTTGTTATTAGATGATAGCACAAATCTCATATTTATACTCCCTCATCGTCAAATAGCGCATCAGTAAAGCTTTGGGCGTCAAAAGGCTCTAAATCGTCAGCTGCTTCCCCGAGGCCCACATATTTTATGGGAATATTTAAATTATCTTTTATTGATAAAACTATTCCGCCTTTGGCGCTGCCATCGAGTTTTGTAATTATTATACCCGTAATATCTAAAATTTTTTTAAATTCTATAGCTTGGGTTAACGCATTTTGCCCCGTGACTCCATCTAGTACTAAAAGAATTTCCTTATTAGCGTTCGGCAGTTCCCTGCCGATTATTCTTCCAATTTTGCCAAGCTCGCTCATAAGATTACTTTTATTATGGAGTCTTCCGGCAGTATCGCAAATTATTATGTCCGATTTTCTTGCTTTGGAGGCTTCGATAGCGTCAAACACCACTGACGCCGGATCTGAACCCTCTTGCCTTTTTATAATATCGCAATTTACCCTTTTTGCCCATATTTCCAGTTGGTCTATGGCGGCCGCTCTGAAAGTGTCGGCAGCCGCTATTAAAACTTTTTTATTTTCCCGGCGAAAATTATGTGCCAATTTGCCTATAGTAGTAGTCTTTCCGACCCCATTCACACCTACTATGAGTATTATAGAAGGTATTGTGTTTACATTCAAAGTGTTATCCGAATCCAGAATTTGAAAAATTATTTTCTTTAAAGCGCTTTTTACTTCATGCGGCGTTTTAAGACCCTGATTTTTTATTTCTTTTCGCAGGCAACGGCATATTTTTTCTGACGTCTCAGTTCCGATATCGGCCATTATGAGTGTTTCTTCAAGTTCTTCCAAAAGTTCCTCATCGATTTTTGTAAATTGGTTTATGACCAAGTTTATTTTTGATGATATATTTTCTTTGGTCTTTCTTAAACCCTCTTTCAGCTTGCTAAATATATTCATATACAACACTACCCTATTTAAAACTACATAAAAAAACAATTATAGACAAATTGAGTTCATTATATCAAAATGCTTACTAAATTACAACCATATAGTCAAAATTATTTAGAGTCGCCTAGGTCGCGGGCGGAAAGTTCGCCGGACATCAGGCGGGGTAAAAGGGTGTCGCGCAGTTCGGAAAGACGGGCTGATTCTGTATTGTTTGCCTGTATTTGCAGGAACATCGGATTCACCGCTTCCTCAAAACTCGCAAGGCTTTCATCGCTCGGTAGCACAATTTCCAAAGCGTTAAGTACAGCAGTTGTCATGCTGGGAACTGCGGAACCGACGTTCATTCCTGCTAAGTCCAGAGCGCGTACCGTGAAGTACACGAACTTAGCCACATTGGGGCGTGTCATATGCGTATAGAACATCGTGTCCACAGTCCAAAACGGCTCGTTAATGTAAAGCACGTTATTGAGCGTACCTTTTCGCGGAATAAGGACGGATTCGCCGCTATAGAGGGCTTCATTGACATAGCGCATAATGCCGCCCGAACCGTAGCAGGGTATTCTTCCCTGACCGAGTCGCTTATGGTCTTTGCCGTAGAGGACATCCAAGATGTCAGACAGAACAGCGGTTTCGCCATCACTACAAAGTTCGGTGAAAATGGTCTGCGCCATCTGCTCTAAATGATGATTTATCTTCCTGTTGTTCTCGATTTTGTCATCAAGTGCGCCAAGGGTTTTGGCTATTGCCCGTTGATCGTTGATTGATGGTATGCGCACGTCTAATGCCGCCAATTCAGAAAATGTAATCTGTGGGAATGTACCTGACCGAGTCTCTGCTAATAGCTGAAGCTGATCGGTAATATCGTCAGACTTCAGCACTTGAAACAAAAACTCTGGTAAGACCCGCTCATTGGCGCGAATCACCATCAGCTTCGAAGAAGCTACATAATCGCTTGCGTCGAAATCTACAAAAGCAAATCGGCGGTTCTTAGGGCGTATTTCTGAGTACAAAATATCCCCTTGCTGAAACGACTTTTTGAATTGCCCACGCAGATTTTCGTTCGGAACGTAGGCGTGGTTGATGACCTTGCCGTCCAGGACGTCCGACGTGTTTATAAGGATAACTTTCTCCAGTTGCCTACGAAACGTCACGGAAATACTCCCGCACACTTCGCCCAATTTCATACGCCCTCGTCCCTCCTTAACCAATGTATTTTCTATGCGAATTTTTGGTCGTGTCTCAAAATAGTTGAAATTCCTTCTTTCACCCCCGCCGTAGGCGGGGGTGAAAGATATTATCAATTAATTTGAACCACTACCGAATTTTTTGGTATTCGCCTGATTGACCGTGGCGTAGTACATGGCCATATCGCCGTGACCGCAGTTTCAACTATTTTAAGGCATGATCTAAATTTTTACTACACTACTATATTAACAAGTTTATTTGGAACATAAATTTGTTTAATAATTTGTTTATCTTTTAAAAGTTTTATGATATTTGGATTTTTATGAACTAAGTCTAGAACGTAGTCTTTATCAGAGTTCGGCGATACTTTTATTTTTTCTTTTATTTTGCCGTTTATTTGTATTACCATCTCTATTTCTTTTTGCTTACATCTCTCTTCATCGCACATCGGCCATTTTTGTTTGGATGATATGGGTAATCCTAAATTTTGCAGCATTTCATCTGATATGTGGGGAGCAAATGGGCTTAAAAGTATTAAAAATACACTAAGTTCTTCTTTTGTTACTGACCCGATACTGTAAATCTCATTTATTAACGTCATTAAAGCCGCAACGGCCGTATTGAACTTTAAATTTTCAATATCTTCCGAAACTTTTTTAATTGTAATATTAATTGAAGTATCTAAAATTTCTCTTATTTTGGGGTTTTCGTCTATTATATATTGCAGACCCCATACTCTTTCTAAAAATCTTCTTGAACCTTTTATGCTTTCTTGACTCCACGGAACTGCCTTTTCAAAATCACCTATGAACATTTCATAAATACGCATTGTATCTGCTCCATATGTGTCTACAATGTCGTCAGGGTTTACTACGTTCCCGCGTGATTTACTCATTTTTTCGCTGTTTTCGCCAAGTATCATACCGTGGCTCGTACGTTTGGAATACGGCTCGGGGGTTGGAACTACCCCTATATCATATAAGAATTTATGCCAAAACCTGCTGTAAAGCAAATGCAAAGTAGTATGTTCCATTCCTCCGTTATACCAGTCTACCGGCATCCAATAGTTGATTAGGTCCTTATCGGCAAGTGATTTTTCGTTGTCCGGATCAATATATCTTAAAAAATACCATGATGATCCTGCCCATTGAGGCATTGTATCTGTTTCGCGTTTTGCTTTACTGCCGCATTTCGGGCATGACGTATTTATCCAATCGATTGCTTTTATGAGTGGTGATTCACCATCGTCCGCCGGCTCGTAGGATTCTATTTCCGGCAACCTCAAGGGGAGATCCTCTTCTTTTATCGGCACATATCCGCATTTGTCGCAGTGCACTATTGGCACCGGTTCGCCCCAGTATCTTTGGCGGGAAAACACCCAATCCCTTAGTTTGTAGTTTACTTTTTGATATCCTTTATTATTTTCCTCAAACCATTTTATCATTTCTTTTTTTGCTGTTTCACAATTCATACCATTTAAAAAATCAGAATTTATTAAAGTTCCGTCCAGTGTAATGTCTTGATTATCATCGCTTTCTATTACCTCTACAATGGGTATATCGTATTTTTCAGCAAATTCGTTGTCTCTGGTGTCGTGCGCGGGCACTGCCATTATTGCTCCGCTGCCGTAGCCCATCAGTACGTAATCAGAAATAAATATCGGTATTTCCTTTTTATTTACGGGATTAATGGCTAAAACACCTTGTAATTTGACGCCTGTCTTTTCCTTTGCTATTTGCGAGCGCTCAAAATCAGACTTTTTGTTAGCATATTCTTGGTATTTTCTTATTTCATCTATATTTTTAATTAAATTTTTGTGTTTTTCTATAAAAGGATGCTCCGGAGATATAACCATATATGTGCAGCCGAATATTGTATCGGGACGGGTTGTGTATACGGATAAATTATCATTTGCGGTTGTCAAAAAATTAATTTGAGCCCCCTCTGATTTTCCTATCCAATTTTTTTGTTGAGATTTGACTCTTTGCGGGTAGTCTACCAAATCCAGGTCATTTATTAATCTTTCCGCGTACTCAGTAATTTTGAGCGTCCATTGGGATTTAACTTTATGAACGACCTCGCTACTGCACCTTTCGCATTTCCCGTTTACTACTTCTTCATTTGCAAGTACGCATTTGCATGATGTGCACCAATTTACGCTTGACTCACTTTTATATGCTAAACCTTTTTCAAATAGCTTTAAAAATATCCATTGCGTCCATTTATAGTATTTGGGATCCGTTGTGTTTATTTCCCTTGACCAGTCAAAAGAAAGTCCCAGAGATTTAAGTTGTTTTTTAAATCTTTCGATATTTTTTTCCGTAACTATCTTAGGATGCACTTTGTTTTTTATTGCAAAATTTTCTGTTGGCAGGCCAAAAGCATCCCAACCCATTGGGTACAAAACATTATATCCTTGAAGCCTTCTTTTCCTTGATATTATATCCATGGCCGTATAGCCCCTCGGGTGCCCCACGTGGAGCCCCTCGCCCGATGGGTACGGGAACTCTATGAGAGCGTAAAATTTTGGCTTTTTAAGATCTTTATTACTTGCTTTAAATATATCATTTTCTTCCCAATATTTTTGCCATTTTAGCTCTATGTTTTTAGGGTTGTATTCTATTTTATTGTTCATAATAGTGTCTCCTTTTTTATATATAATTTGGCCTGTTTTATCATATTCTACTAAAAATTTCAAATATTATATAGCTGTTATATAGCTATTACGCTTTAAAAAAGTCTTCAAAAGTAAATTTATCCGTGTACTTTCTCCCAGCCGACGGCTGGGAGAAAGTCATAAAAATCAGACGCTTTTCAAACGAAACAGCTATAATAAAAGCCTTTTGAAACAGTGGCATTTTTGTTTCCCCACGCGTTCGGTGGAAAAAGAAACGTAAATAATACTACGTTTTTTAATGGTTTTTGCTATACACTTGCCCAGTCTAAATAAAAATCCAATGAATTTACAATTATTTTGGTATTTTAATATAAATTAAACAGTTTTGCAATGTTTTTCGCCAAAACATTTTATTTACATTTATTTATATATATGATAAAATTAATGCGAATTAAGTATTAAAGGAGAAATAAAAAATATGAAATTAATAAAAAATGCAATTATAGTAGCAACAATAATAGCAATAGTTGGCTGTTTATGTAGTACTTATGCGGCGTTTGATCTCTATGATATAAAACGTTTCAAAAATGTAGGAATTTGTTTAAAAATTTTCCCAAACCTAGACGAGAAAGAAAAAAATTTTTTCAATAGACTTATAGCATTAAATAGGGGTTGTGTAATTGGTAAATACGGTAGGGTCCTTAAATATAATGAATATGCAATATGTGCGCATCCAGGTGGGTGGAGTTTGTCTTATTTGTACGACAAAAATTTAAATTGCAATTGTTGTTTTGATCCATCTGATTATAACCAATCTAATAGCGTATTGAGGTATGCAGCAACTTTATACGGCGATCATTATTCCCAGCGACATTGTGACAATCTCTTCGATACTGAGGGTATTCTCGCACTTTGGGAATGGTGTGCCGACAATGAAAATATAAAAATATATTTTTTCAGCTCCCATTTGGATTAAAAATATGTAATAGATATGTCCGAAAATTAAACGACCTGTAAATCCATATTATGCAAACCGCAAATTATTGTCATTCTGAGACCGTGACGCTTACGCTTATTTCTGTACCTATCGCACATGATTTTAAAC
>JAISWM010000062.1 GCA_031270785.1 Oscillospiraceae bacterium | reverse complement strand
ACGCTAATTATTTTTAAAAATCAAGCCCTAAAGCCACCGACTTTTTGGTTGAATTACAATGTGAGTTAAAGTCCCCGTCCACGTGATCGTATTAATTCCGGGCTTTAAAGTCGGAAACTGCCCGAGCATTTGGCGGTTTTTAAGGTTTGCGATCGTGTCTAAATATGCATCTTCCAGCATTGAATCAATCGTAACATGGTTGTCACTTTCAAAATCATACTGAAACTGGGCAAAACCATTAACTGAAAATTCTAGAATGCCACTGCCCGTTAGGGTTATGACCGGTTTTGAAGCTTCAAGGCCTTGATTTATCACTAAAATTTGCGCTTGGTCAGTAATTTCAATGTTAATAACCGGCTCGCTCACGAGATATTTAAACGGTTGGCAGTGAAACTTGACGCTTGCTTCTCTAAAAACCGTCAGACGTTCAAAGTCGATTTGCTCATAGATCGCGGCGTTATAATACTTGTCTGGCTCATTTGAAAAAATTATTTAACCCGAACTTGTGAAAAATGCAGTGATTGGATTTATGGGTCATGTCTCAAAATAGTTGAAACTCATTCTTTCCCCCCCGCCTTCGGCGGGAGAAACAACAAAAACGGCACTGTTTTAAAAGGCTTTTACTATAGCAAAAACTTTTTAAATGCGAAGTGGCATTAGCTATAAAAAATAAAAATATTGATAATTACTTTTGTTATCTATATAATTAAGAAGCAGAAGAAAAAACAAAATGTCATTGTTTCAAAAAGTTTTTACTATAACAGCTATAAAATATTATGTTTCTAAATAATTTTCACTAGAGACATAACCAATTTTGGGAGGGCATCATAATGGGCGACAATATTAGTATGGATTCAATTATTAGTCTTTGTAAGAATAGAGGATTCATTTTTTCCGGATCGGAAATTTACGGCGGGCTTGCAAATACTTGGGATTATGGCCCCATAGGTGTACTTCTGAAAAATAATGTAAAGAATGCCTGGATAAAAAAGTTTGTGCAGGAATGCAAATATAACGTTATGATAGATTCTGCTATACTTATGAACCCTTCGGTATGGGAAGCTTCCGGGCATGTAGGTAATTTTTCTGATCCTCTTTTGGACTGTAAAGATTGTAAATCAAGGTACAGAGCCGACAAACTAATTGAGGAGGCAGGCATTGATCCGAATGCAATGACATTCGACCAAATGAGTGAATGCATTAATAAAAACAGCATAAAGTGCCCTAAATGTGGAGCCCAAAATTTTACAAATATTAGAAAATTCAATCTTATGTTTAAAACTTTTCAGGGAGTAACTGAAGAAAGTAAAAATGAAATATTTTTAAGGCCGGAAACAGCTCAAGGAATATTTATTAATTTTAGCAATATTCAAAGAACCGCGAGAAGAAAGCTGCCGTTTGGCACTGCCCAGATAGGAAAAACATTTAGAAACGAGATTACTCCTGGCAATTTTATATTTAGAACCAGAGAATTTGAGCAAATGGAGCTTGAATTTTTTTGCAGACCTGAGGAAGATATGAATTGGTTTAAGTATTGGAAAGAATTTTGTATGAAGTGGCTTATTGAGCTTGGCGTTAAAGAAAAAAACGTAAGGTTTAGAGCCCATAGCAAAGAGGAATTATCGCACTACTCTCGCGCTACGTCAGACATAGAGTTTTTGTTTCCGTTTGGTTGGGGAGAACTTTGGGGCATTGCACATAGGGGGTGCTTTGATTTGACCACACACCAAGAACATTCGGGAAAAAGCTTAGAATATTTTGATCCGGAAAAAAATGAAAAATATATTCCTTTTGTTATAGAGCCTTCTCTTGGGCTGGACAGAGTAACTCTTGCGTTTTTGTGTAATGCTTACAGTGAGGAAAAGATGGAAGGCGGCGAAACAAGAAACGTCCTTAAAATACATCCGTTTTTAGCTCCGTATAAGGCGTGTATATTGCCGCTTTCAAAAAAGCTGGAAGAAAAAGCATCCGAAGTATATCAAATGCTGTCAAAATATTTTATGATTGATTACGATGAAATCGGATCCATAGGTAAAAGATACAGGCGCCAAGATGAGATCGGAACACCTTACTGCATAACATACGATTTTGATAGTGTAAACGACAATTGCGTAACGGTTCGTGATCGCGACACTATGATTCAGGAACGCATTCCCGTTGATAATCTTTTAGAGTACATAAGAAAAGGATGCGAATTTTAGTAGTGTCTCAAAATAGTTGAAATTCATTCTTTCACCCCCGCCTTCGGGGGGAAAAAACAAAAATGGCACTGTTTTAAAAAGCTTTTACTATAGCTGTTTCATTTGAAAAGCGTCTGATTTTTATAACTTTCTCCCAGCCGACAGCTGGGAGAAAGTACATGGATAAATTTACTTTTGAAGACTGTTTTAAATCGTAACAGCTATATATAGCTATTTTTCAGTGGTAGTCCCAATTAGTTGATAATATCAAAACCCACCCCTAAAAGAGGTGGTTTTGATTTGCATGCTTAATGGTAATTACCAACACGTATGCCTTGCAAACAACCCATCAACGCATCTTCGGTTGGTACACCGTTCCTAAAGATATTTGAAACTTTAGTTTTAACAGCGTCTATACACGCCATATGCGTTTGCGCATTCTTACGTGCAGTGACAGGGTCTACACTGTACTCTGACATCAGTCTGCCGGCAATGGCTTCAGCTGGCAAAATAACTTCACTTGCCATTTCAATTGCTCTTGGGGCTGCAGCATTATAAACTTGTCCCTCCGCCATTAGGTCGAGAAATGTTATTGCAAGTAAATTTCCAAACGCATATATTTCCCCAACTGATTCTGACTCCGTAAAATCGTGGTGTATTTTCCAATAGTTCATATAGCCGTCTGCATATATTTCGGCAACTTTTTCCGAAAATCCTTTTAACATTGCGCCCCTCTTCGCTTCCTCGAGTGAAGTGGCTCCGGCGGCCAATACGTTATGGTAATTACCAACACGTATGTCTTGCAAACAACCCATCAACGCATCTTCGGTTGGTACACCGTTCCTAAAGATATTTGAAACTTTAGTTTTAACAGCGTCTATACACGCCATACGCGTTTGCGCATTCTCACGTGCAGTGACAGGGTCTATACCGTACTCTGACACCATTCTGCGGGCCATGTCTTCAATTTTCAAAGTAATTTTACTTGCTTCTGCAACTGCTATTGGGGCTGCATCATCATAACTTTGTCCCCCCCGCATTAGGTCGAGAAATGTTATTGCAAGTTCATTTCCAAACGCATATATTTCCCCAACTGATTCTGACTCCGTAAAATCATGGTGTATTTTCCAATAGCTCATATAACCGTCTGCATATATTTCGGCAACTTTTTCCGAAAATCCTTTTAACATTGCGTCCCTCTTCGCTTCCTCGAGTGAAGTGGCTCCGGCTGCCAATACGTTAAAAGTTAACAAATTGCTGAATAACAAAACACAACTAATAAACATTTTTACCCTATTTTTTCTCATATTTATTCCCCCCTTCTTTTATCTTAATTATAATATCAGTATAATAAAAATGTCAATATATTTTTTTTAAATTTAATATAAAGCAGTACAAATTATTTGAAAAAAGTTTGAATTTCAACAATTGCCGCTCTGCCCGTTGATTCGCGATGGGAAAAAAGAAAAAGTTTCAACTATTTTGAGATATTGCCAAGTAAGCCACCGCCCCGCCTGACGGCGGGGCGGTAATTGCCAAGACTTAGACTTCCCCAAGCGCAGCAGCTATATAAACAATCCCCGCTATGAGCTCGGATATTTTTCAAGAATATTAGCCATATTTTTGAAATTTATTGAAAGTGGTTACTTTTTCTTGTTTTTATGATACAATGTTATCAATTAATAGGCAATATAGTAAAAATCATTTGAAAACACGCTGTTATTTGCGCTTTTTTTCTCCGCCAATGATGTGGGGGGAAACAAAAATATCGCGTTTTAAAAAGTTTTTACCATATTCATTAATTTTTTGCGAGGTGACATATGAGTATTTTAAAATTTTTATTTGGAAATTACAGCAAAAGAGAATTAAAAAGAATTAGGCCTATATGTAAAGCGACCCTGGACCTTGAAACAAAATACCTTAACATGACAGATGATGATCTTGCTTCACAAACAGCCGCTTTAAAAGGAAGGCTGGAAAACGGAGAAACTCTTGATGATATTCTGCCGGACGCCTTTGCGATATGCAGAGAAGCCTCAGACAGAGTTTTGGGGCTTAGGCATTTTCCCGTACAAATAATAGGCGGTATAGTCCTTCACCAAGGAAGAATAAGCGAAATGAAAACAGGTGAAGGTAAGACTTTAGTTGCTACTTTGCCCGCGTACCTAAACGCTTTAAGCGGCAGAGGCGTTCATATTGTTACCGTAAACGACTATTTAGCAAAGCGCGACGCAGAACAAATGGGTAAGTTATATAGATTTTTAGGGCTAAACACAGGAGTCATAAAGCACAATATGAGCAAAGAAGAAAGGAGAAACGCTTACAGTTGTGACATAACCTACGGTACAAATAACGAATTTGGATTTGATTACCTTCGGGACAACATGGTTATATACAAAAGTGCGAAAGTTCAGCGCGACCATGCATTCGCAATTGTTGATGAAGTTGATTCAATATTAATTGACGAAGCCAGAACTCCTCTTATAATTTCAGGAGAAGGAGATAAATCCACAGAGCTTTATACCATAGTTAATAAATTTGCTAAAACCCTAAAACCGCTGAAAGTCGCTGAAATAAACGCTAAAGAAGACACGGACGAAACCTTCCAAGACGGAGATTACGTAATAGATGAAAAAGCTAAAACCGCTAACCTAACTCCTTCCGGAGTGGAAAAAGCGGAAAAATACTTCGATATTGAAAACCTTACGGATCAAAATAATATAGCTTTGCAACATCACATAAACCAAGCTATTAAAGCTAACGGTGTCATGCAAAAAGATATAGACTACGTAGTTAAAGACGGAGAAGTTATAATAGTAGATGAATTTACAGGAAGACTTATGCAAGGAAGACGATATAATGATGGCCTTCATCAGGCTATTGAAGCCAAAGAAGGAGTAAAAGTTGAACGCGAATCCAAAACTCTGGCTTCTATAACTTTCCAAAATTATTTTAGGCTTTATGATAAACTTTCGGGGATGACAGGTACCGCTATGACTGAAGAACCTGAATTCAGAGAAATTTATAAATTAGATGTAATTGAAATCCCCACAAATAAACCCATCCGGCGGACTGATCTTTCCGACGTGGTTTATAACGAGGAACAAGCTAAATTTAACGCTATTATAGACGAAATTATAGAATGTAATAAAACAGGTCAACCCGTACTTGTGGGTACAATATCGATAGAAAAATCAGAACTGCTAAGTGAAATGCTCAAACAAAAAGGTGTGCCTCATAAAGTACTAAACGCTAAGTACCATGAAAAGGAAGCTGAAATAGTAGCTCAGGCGGGGCAAAAAGGTGCTATAACCATAGCCACTAATATGGCCGGGCGCGGAACAGATATTATGCTTGGCGGTAACGCTGAATTTATGGCTAAAACAGAGCTTAGAAAATTAGGGTTCAGCGATGAAGCCGTGGCTGAATCAAACAGCTATTCTGAAACCAGCGACGAGGAAATAATAGAAGCTCGCAGAAAGTATATAGAACACTATAACAGGCATAAAAATAATATTAAAAAGATGTCCGAAGAGGTCAAGGAGCTTGGAGGATTATACATAATCGGCACAGAACGCCATGAATCAAGGCGTATCGATAATCAGCTCAGAGGCCGTTCAGGGCGTCAGGGCGACCCGGGGCAAACGAGGTTTTTCTTGTCGCTTGATGATGATCTTATGAGATTGTTCGGCGGCGAAAGGCTTAAAAGAATGATGGCCAGATTAAACGTTGAAGAAGACACGCCTTTAGAAGCCAAAATGCTTACTAAGTCTATAGAATCCGCTCAAAGAAAAATAGAAGGCAGAAACTTTGCTATACGTAAAAATGTTCTTCAGTATGACGATGTTCTTAACCGCCAGCGTGAAATAATATACGGCCAGCGTAATCAGGTATTGGACGGCGACGACGTAAAAGAGCAAATAGTTTCTATAATCAAGCAATGCAGCGAAACTATAGTTTCAAGGTATATAAATAAAGAAGCTAAAAAAGAAGAGTGGAATATAGAAGGTTTAAGAGATTACTACCTGGGTTGGTTATTAACCGAAAACGACCTTAAATATTCTGACGAAGAATTAACCAGCCTCACTTTTGATCAGATACTTGAGTTTATAACTCAAAAATGCAGTATGCAGTATAGTCAGCAAGAAGAAATGCTCGGTTACAATCCAACGAGGGAACTTGAAAGAATGGTGCTGCTCAAAGTAGTAGATGAACACTGGATGGATCATATAGACGCAATGGAAGAACTAAAAAGAGGTATTAATTTAAGAGCATATGCGCAAAGAGACCCGGTTGTTGAATACCGCGTTGAAGGATTTGATATGTTCGACGAAATGATAGCCACAATAAAGGAAGAAACCGTTAAAATGCTTCTTTCATTTAAACCAAGCATATTTGGACGCGGCCCCACGACTATACTTCAAGTAAAAAACTCCATCAAAAATATAAAATCAGACTTTCAGGGCAATTCAACCATAGGCGGGTAGTTATACTATAGCTGTTACGATTTAAAACAGTCCTCAAAAGTAAATTTATCCGTGTACTTTCTCCCGGCCGTCGGCCGGGAGAAAGTCATAAAAATCAGACGCTTTTCAAACGAAACAGCTATATTTCTAAATAAAATTTTTGCTCCTGCCCACCTATTAGACCTGTCCGTAAATTTTACAGATTGCAATCAAAATCGACGACGGCGTATGAAGATACTCCAAGGAGATTTTGATGCAAAGCCATTTTTTCAGTGATGCATTTTTTCGATAGTTTGCGCTCTGTGAGATTTACGGACAGGTCTATTCTTGATACAGAGCATGCATGGCATTACGGCGGGTTTGCATGCTTCCTTCGGAAGCACTCAAGCAAAAATCAATGAATACGCGGCCCAGAAGATCGGGGAGCTAGACCCTAAATTAGAGTAAACTCACTTTTAGATTAAAAAATTGATATGTGTTTGATTTACTTCCCCGCGAGTCGATAGTGGTCCGAATTAATTGATAATATCTCCCCCCCGCCTACGGCGGGGGGGAAAAGAAAGAATTTCAACTATTTTGAAGCGCGACCTTTGACTCACAACCAAAGAAAGGTATTATAGCAAAATTATTTGAAAGCATACCGTTATTTACGTTTTTTCACTCTTAGCCATAGGTGGGGAAAAAGATAACCGTCACTGCTTTAAAAAAATTTTACTATAATTTGAGAATATGAATTTTAAAATAGAATCTGATTATAATCTTCAAGGCGACCAACTCAAAGCTGTTAATAAATTAACCGACGGCATAAATTTGAAATATAAAGAGCAAACTTTACTGGGTGTTACCGGATCCGGCAAAACGTTTACTATGGCTAATATAATACAAAAAACTCAAAAACCGACTTTAGTACTCGCTCATAATAAAACACTGGCAGCTCAGCTTTGCAGCGAGTTTAGAACTTTTTTCCCTAATAACGCCGTTGAGTATTTTGTTTCTTATTATGATTATTATCAGCCGGAATCTTACATATCCGCTACGGACACTTACATTGAAAAAGATTCATCCATAAACGATGAAATAGATAAACTGCGTCATTCCGCTACATCTTCACTATCTGAAAGAAGAGACGTAATAATTGTTTCCAGTGTTTCTTGCATATATAGTTTAGGTAACCCTATAGACTATCGCACTATGGTAATATCCATCAGGTTAGGAGCAAAAAAGAAACGGGAAGATCTGATTAGTAAACTCATTGAATTACAATATGAAAGAAATGATGTAAATTTAATTAGAAATAAATTTAGAGTCCGTGGGGATGTAGTGGAAATTTTTCCTGCCGCGTCAAATAATGTTTTAATAAGGGTGGAGTTTTTTGGTGATGAAGTAGATAGAATATGTGAGGTTAGCCCTATTACAGGCAAGGCGGAAAAGTTGCTCAAACACGTGGCCGTATATCCCGCGTCGCACTACATTGTGCCTAAAGAAAAGCTTGATGGAGCTTTAAGCAAAATAGAAAAAGAAATGCACGAAAGAGTAGAATTTTTCAGAAATAATGATAAATTAGTGGAAGCTCAGCGCATAGAACAAAGGGTAAAATATGACATTGAAATGCTTCAAGAAATAGGTTTTTGCAAGGGGATAGAAAATTATTCCAGGGTTATATCCGGCAGAAACCCCGGAAGCGCCCCTTTTACGCTGTTTGATTATTTTTCGGATGATTTTTTGATGTTTATTGATGAATCACATGTTACGCTCCCACAAGTCAGAGCTATGTACGCAGGGGACAAAGCCAGGAAAGATAACTTAATCGAACACGGCTTCAGGCTTCTTTCCGCTTACGATAACAGGCCAATGACCTTTGATGAATTTTATGGTAAAATTAACCAAGTGATTTTTGTAAGTGCCACTCCCGGTGATTTTGAACTTGAAAAAAGTAATTGTGTTGTAGAACAAATTATCCGTCCTACCGGCCTTCTCGACCCCGAAATAATTGTCAAATCCGCTTCAGGGCAAATAGATGATTTAGTTGGAGAAATAAATAAGAGAGTTGATATTAACGAAAGAGTACTTATTACTACTTTAACTAAAAAAATGGCTGAAGATCTTACTAATTATTTAGAAGAGTTAAATATAAAAGTAAAATACCTTCACAGTGACATTGATACTATGGAAAGAATGGAAATAATAAGAGACCTAAGGCTTGGTAATATAGACGTTTTGGTAGGAATAAATCTTCTCAGAGAAGGGCTGGACATACCGGAGGTTTCACTGGTTGCAATACTGGACGCCGATAAAGAAGGATTTTTAAGGTCCGAAAGATCCTTAATACAAACTATAGGCCGCGCCGCCAGAAATTCCGGTGGGCAAGTTATTATGTATGCAGATTCGATCACTCGCTCTATGGATATAGCAATAAGCGAGACCAAAAGGAGAAGAGACTTACAAATAAAATATAATAAAGAACACGGCATTACCCCAACGACTATAGTAAAAGGTGTTTCTGATATTCTTGAAATATCAAGCGAAGATAATACTAAAAATAAAAAAGGATACAGTAAACTGAGCCGAAAAGAAAAAGACAAAATAATTGAAAAGTTAACTAAAGAAATGAAATTTGCGGCGAAAATGCTTGAGTTTGAACACGCCGCGTTTTTAAGGGATGAAATAAATAAATTGCAAAATAAAAATTAGAACCGGTCAATAGTTGACCAGTTCTGCAAACTAACATTATTATGGAGAGTTTATTGCTTCGTTCATATCTATCCAATAGTCTTTATACCACTCTTCAAACTGCTGTGAATCACCATAACGTTCTCGACAATCTAGATATCTTTGCATAACATTTAATGCTGGTTCATGCCAAAATATCCTTTTGTCTCCAGGGCCAGGGTTTTCATCAATTATGCATAATTGATCTCTTACAATTTGTATTTTGCCACCTGTAATTTTTTCAACCTGAAACAAAATTATATAGTGATTTAACCTATATAGCTATTACGTTTAAAAAGTTTAAATTTTAGCAATTGCCGCCCCCCCGCCCGAGGGCGGCGGGGAAAGTAATTCAAACACATATCAAATTTTTATTTAGAAATAGTATTAGGTGATGCTTCAAAATTGTTGAAACTTCTTCTTTTCCCCCCCGCCATGGGCAAAGGGAAAGATATTATCAGCTAATTTGAACCGAAATCAATTTTTATTTCTCTTTCATTAAAATTTTCAAGTTTTTTTATAGAAATTTTTATTATATTATTGCATAAAGATTCTATGTCCAAATTTTCACTCCATTCTATTATTATAATACCTTTATTCAGGTAATCAAAAAAGCCGGCAGATTCCAGGTCGGCTATTGTTTTTATTCTATAAATATCAAAATGATAAATGCTAATATTGTTTGATGCATATACATTTAAAATGGAAAAAGTAGGGCTGCAAACCTCGTTGCCCAAATCAAAAAAATCAGCTATTCCGCGAGTAAACGCAGTTTTACCCGCTCCCATTTCACCGTAAAAAGCTATGACTTCACTGCCTTTAAGCCTTTTAGCTAACCATTTTCCCGCATTAAAAGTATCATTTTCCGACGTACTTTTAAAGATTTTCATAAACTCTCCTAAATAGGGTCATGCCTTAAAATATAGCTGTTACGATTTAAAACAGCCCCAAAAGTAATTTTATCCGTGTACCTTCTCCCCCAGCCGACGGCTGGGGGAAAGTTATAAAAATCAAGCACTTTTCAAACGAAACAGCCATAGTTGAAATTCCTTCCTTTCCCCCGCCCATGGGCAAAGGGAAAGATATTATCAATGAATTTGGACCACAACCCTTTGCGGTGTTATATTAACGAAAATTCGTTATGTTCATCGTCATATTCCGCTTTTAATTTTATTTTTAAATCGTTTTCGCCTTGTTCTTCTTTAACTCCATCGTTTTCGCCCTCTTCTTTAATTTCAAAGACTTTTTCTACTATTGTAGTGAATAATTCCGCTAAAATTTTATCAACAGTTCTGGCGCCTTCGTTTACGCGCTCAGTATATTTACCCATTTTTTCATAACTTTCATCACTGATTAATAAATCAAGATTTCCTCCCTCAGGAGTTTTAAGGAATTCTATTGTAGGAGCAAATTTATCTCTTGCGATTTGTTCATATTCTTTAGCGGTTAAGTTCTCGAAAGGCACTATTGTGAGTCTGTTTAAGAATGATTTGTCGTGCTTTACAATTGTCCGCGACCCTGTGGTGTCCGAGCCAATCGTAGGGTCTACAAGCTTGTTCGTTATCGGGTCTATAGTAACCTTTCCTTGCAATGAACCCTCTGATTCATTTGTGGTTAATATAAATGTTATTCCGGAACAATCTATAACTTGGCCGTTAATTGTTGCTTTACCTTCGTCCATAAATGTTCTCATAACCTCATCTAACGGGTGGTCTTTAGCGTCCCTTACACACATTTTATCGTATTCATTAATTATTACGACACCGTCGTCAGGATGGTCTTTTATGTATTTAACAAAGTTTCTATTTTCCTGCTGATTTGCATCATACCTGTATCCATACCGGTCACCGAAAAGCTGCGCCAGTATACTGTTTTTAGAACTATTTACATCTACCTCTGAAGCTGACATACGGTAGGGCAAAGAATTACTTATAGCAATGGCTAAACGCTCTGCGGTAAACGATTTACCAATACCCGAGGGGCCGTTGAATACAATTACATGGGCATGGGTATCTTTTTTCCCAAGAGCTTTTTGCCTGTCCTTTTCCATAATTACACTATTTAAAAATCCTCGTGCGGCTTTTTTGGCCGGTTCTTGCCCTCTTACGGACTTTAAACCTTCATCTAATTTTTCAGCCGCTCCCATTCTGCTGAGCTCTTCCTTTTGAAGATTGGTCAGCCACAAATCAATTTTATCTGCTGTACCCTGGGCCATATTGCTAGCCGCAAAACCTGCGTTATAAATGCCAGTAACAGTTTCGTTAAGATTTCTGAAAGATGCCAAAGCTCCGCCCCCATAGTTATAAAACGCCTTTATGATCTTAGCTGTCATTCCAAGGGTTGCAGCCGTTTGTGCAACAACCGGTATACCGCTGTACCAATGCCCGTCGCGTGCTTTAGAAAGATCTTCATCAAGTTTTGGGATTTGATCCCGTAAAAGCGCTATACGGGAGTTTATCGCACTGTTGCGAATGTCAGAGTTATTGTTTAGAGTATCTAATGTTATTGTCGTTTTATTTACTGTATTATACGTATTAACAAGACTTTGCTGCATGCCCGGTGTTAGGGGCGTTGCTGTGTCAGGGTTCTTCGCATACGTATGTAGGGCTTTTAAATCATCGTGATACTGTGTTCTTATTCTGGCCAGGTGTTCTATATCCCGCTTTTTATCAGCTTGTTTCTCCGCTTTGTCCTTGCTATAGCTTTCCCATTCGGCGGAAATATCCTCTCTGCGCGAATATGCATACATAGCCCCTAACACCAGTGCGCCAAGTATGGCTACTTTCCCTTTATTTTCCATTATCTTATTTTTTATTGAAGAAATTGTGGATTTGAATCTGCTCCATATTCCAGGAGACTTTTCAAGTTTTCCCCCCCCCTTTTTTGTTATCTCTCGATGCTGCTGCACAACTGCTGCGTCTCCGACACCACTAATGTCCGCAGCGGCGTATGCGCTGTTAAATTTAGGGGCAGAAATAAAAGATAACGACGCCAAACCGGCTGCTATTATTCTTTTGATATCTATTTTAGCACCGCCTGCCACGGCTTGAATGTCGTCATCTTTCACACTCTTTATTGAAGGGGCATTCATTAAAGATTCTTTAATAAATAAAAAAAGCATTTCATCGACAAATACGGCAAATTCCTCTTTAGTATATCCCCCTTGTATAGATTGACAAAAATCATATATCTGCTCCATAGAATCAAGTTCAGAAAGTTCTTCCATCAATTTGTCGCTACTCATAATCTTTTCCACTAAGATATCAATATTGTTATTTTTTTTCATATACACACCCTCCAAATTCAAATCGAAAATATTATATAGTAATTATAAAAAATAGTCAATTTCTATAATCAATAAAATTCAATTCTATTATATTTTTATCAATATTGCAATAAATAAAATTACTTACAGTAAAAAACTTTTAAAACAATAACATTTTTGCTCTTCCCCGCCGCCAACTTTGCGGGGGAAAGAGCTGTAAATACAGCTGCTGCACTTAAAAAATGTCTAATTTTTTTCAAGGTCTCTCCCCGCAGGCTCACGTGGAAAAAGTCACAAGAGTTTATACTTTTTAAGTTAAATCACTATAGCTGTTATGATTTAAAACAGTCCTCAAAAGTAAATTTATCCGTGTACTTTCTCCCAGCCGTCGGCTGGGAAAAAGTTATAGAAATTAGACGCTTTTCAAACGGAACAGCTATATATTATCCGAACTTTGAAAATAATCATATATAGATCCGGCGCAGGGTTTAGTAATTCCTTCAACAAAAAGAAGTTCTTCGGCAGAAGCTGATGATATATTTTTTATACTTCCAAACTTTTTAAGAAGTAAAGAGGCTCTCTTCTTGCCAACTCCCGGTATATTAGTAAGTATTGACCCTTTCACTCTTTTATTCCTAAGCATTTTATGATAGCCGATTGTATATCTGTGAACTTCGTCTTGTACCCTTGTTATGAACGAAAAAAGTTCTTGATTCTTGCTTATATCTATTTCCTTATCATGAGTAGTAATAGCCCTGGTGCGGTGCCCTCCGTCCTTTACCATCCCGAAAATGGGCACGTATATTTCTTCCTTGGCAAAAATTTCTTTTGCGGCACTGGTTTGGCCGAATCCCCCGTCAACTAAGATTAAATCCGGAAGTTTACCGAATCCGGTATCAGAAATTTTATTTTCTTTATAATTTTTTATACGCCTGCTCATAACTTCCCTTATAGAGTTATAATCGTCCTGATGATCAATGCTTTTTATCTTAAACCTTTTGTATTCCGATTTCAGAGGCTGCGTATTATAAAAAACCACCATTCCGCCAACATTGTCGCTTCCTTGTAAATTTGAAATATCGTAGGCCTCAATGTAAAGCGGTACGGTATCAAGGGACAATAAATTCTTTAAATCTTCCAATAAATAAGACTTGTTATCATTACTATCACATTTAAAAACTTCATAAGCGTTGCTTTTACACATTTGCACTAACTTAAACAGGTCTCCTTTGGACGGCATCAAAATTTTAACATTTTTACCTCCGATTTTAGATAACCATTTTTTTATTAAATCTAAATTTTCAATATTCCCGTCAAGAGTTATATTTTTGGGCACGTAACCTTTTAAGTCATAATACCTTTTTATAAATTCCGTTCTTAAAGATATTTCATCATCAAAAAAATCAAAAACAAAATTTTCTGTATCATACAAATTACCGTTTTCAAATCTGAAAACATGCACGGAAGCCTTTTGTTTATTTGCGGCTATAGCAATAACATCTTGGTCCTTTATTTTGTTGGATACAACTTTTTGTTTATCTTTGATTACGGTTCTTATTGATTTTATTCTGTCTCTGATATTAGCGGCCTTTTCAAAATTCAAATTTTCCGATGCTTTAAGCATTTCTTTATTAAGATACTCTATTGTATTATTGCTTCCGTTTTTAATAAACGATACGGCTTCATCAATTAAAAATTTATACTCCTCAGCGGGCATATTCCCCAAACAAGGAGCAGCGCATTTATTAATATAATAATTTAGGCACGGCTGGCTCTTAGCTTTTGAAAAATTCCTGTTGCAAGTTGGCAGTTTAAAAATATTTATAACTTCCCCGGCAAGATTTTTTACATAAAATGAATTCACATAGGGGCCAAAATATAAAGCGCCCTCATCGGTTTTTTGTTTTACATATAAAATTCTTGGCCACTTTTCATTTGTTACCTTTATATAGCTATAGCCCTTGCCGTCTTTTAATAAAATATTATATTTTGGTTTATGCCTTTTAATTAAACTGCATTCTAAAACTAAAGCTTCAAATTCGCTGTCAGTCATGATATAGTCAAAATCTTCAATATTAGAGACCATCTTTTTAACTTTATCAGAATGTTTTTGACTTTCCATAAAATATTGAGAAACTCTTCTTTTAAGAATTTTAGCTTTCCCAACATATATCACGTTTTTATCAGAATCTTTCATGATATATACGCCGGGGCTTTCCGGTAAATTACCAGCTTTAACTTTCAGTTTATTCATAAGCTACCTCCACATTTGCCTTCTGCCATATCATTATAGTGATTTAACTTAAAAAAATCATCGCCCCGCGAGTTAGCGGGGCGACAATTTTGACCCAAATTGGTTGGTAATATTCCCCCCCCGCCGTCTAGCGGGGGGAACAAAAACATCGCTGTTTTAAAATGGCGCTAATATACATATAATTTGCTCATTGATATTTTTTAATCTCCTTTCCCTGCTTTGATTTTCATTATTAAAACATATTTATTCATATATTCAGGAAAAAAATCAGTAAGTAACACTAATTAAATATATTTAATCTAAAATAATAATGACATTTTAAAGGTTATCGTGTATAATAACTTTTGTAACAGGAGTTTAGCCCGAGAAGACGGTTAGCCCACTCCCTAAAGATTGGGGGTGAGCAGTGTGTTTGAAATAATATGCGTGATATCTTTTTTCATAGTGTATTTATTAATAATACTTGATATTATTAATTCAATAAATAAAAACACAAAAAATAAATAACCGTTTCTCTCTTCCCAAAGTGAAAACGGTTATTTTTAGAAACTTATTCATTTTCGGAGGGCTAGCCGTTCTTTAAACGGTTTAATTCCTGCTACTTTTCTATTTTAAACCTAAAAAATGTTTTTGTCAATACATAAATTACTTCAGAATTTGGTCATATCTCAAAATAGTTGAAATCTCTTCTTTTCCTGTCGCCACAGGGCGGAGAAAAAAACAAAAACATCGCTGTTTTAAAAAGTTTTTTGCTATATTGTTTACGTTTCCCCCCGCCTTCGGCGGGGGGAAAACAAAAATGTTACTGTTTTAAAAAGTTTTTACTATATTATTAACGTTTTCCCACGCTGTCTAGCGGGGGGGACAAAAACATCGCTGTTTTAAAAAGTTTTTTACTATATCATTTACGTTTTCCCCCCGCCTTGGCGGGGGGAAAAGAAGAGATTTCAATTGTTTTGAGACATGACTCCAAAACCATTTAGAAGCGTGGTATTATTTACGTTTCTTCCCCCCACTTCCGAGGCGGGGAAACAGACTTCAAAAACAGTATAAAAATTATAAATTTAAAATTTTCTTGAGGTACATACCGGTATAAGAATTCGGAACTAAAGCCACATCTTCCGGGGTACCTTTAGCGATAATTTGGCCTCCGTTATCTCCGCCTTCGGGCCCCAAATCTATTATATAATCGCATACTTTAATCAAATCTAAATTGTGTTCGATAATTAAAACAGTATTTCCGGAATCAACAAGTTTTTGAAGTACGTATATAAGTTTATGGACATCAGCTACATGAAGCCCCGTAGTAGGTTCGTCTAATATATAAAAAGTTTTGCCGGTAGATCTTTTGGAAAGTTCAGAAGCGAGTTTAACCCTCTGGGCTTCTCCCCCCGATAAAGTAGTAGCAGACTGACCCAGTTTTATATACCCAAGCCCGACTTCTTTTAAAGTCTCTATTTTTCTTTTTATTTTTGGTATATTTGAAAAAAATTCTAAAGCTTCATCTACCGTCATTTCAAGTATATCACTAATGCTTTTACTTTTGTATTTTACTTGCAAAGTCTCTCTGCTGTATCTTTTTCCTTTGCAAACTTCACAAGGGACGTATATATCAGATAAAAAATGCATTTCTATTTTTATTATCCCGTCGCCCTGGCAAGCCTCGCACCTGCCGCCTTTAACGTTAAATGAAAATCTGCCGCCGCTGAATCCTCTTGATTTGGCGTCGTTTGTGGAGGCAAAGAGTTCTCTTATGTCTGTAAATACCCCTGTATATGTTGCGGGGTTTGAGCGAGGGGTCCTGCCTATTGGGGACTGACTTATGTCTATAATTTTATCAAAACTGTTAATACCTTGTATTTCTTTATGTTTGCCGGGCTTTAATTTAGACCTGTTGATCTTACCGGACAAATCTTTATATATAATATCATTAACCAATGTTGATTTGCCTGAACCGGATACACCGGTAACACACGTCATAGTGCCAACGGGGATTTCTACGTCAATTTCTTTAAGGTTATTTTGGCTTGCGCCTATTACTTTTAAAAATTTGCCATTTCCTTTTCTTCGAGACTTTGGAATTGATATATATTTTTCCCCGCTAAGGTATTGGCCGGTGATGGATTCTTTACACTTTTTAATATCTTCGATATTTCCAACGCAAGTTATATAACCGCCGTTTATACCGGATCCCGGGCCGACGTCAACAATGCAGTCGGCGGCGTACATAGTTTCTTCATCATGTTCAACGACAATTACGGTATTTCCTAAATCTCTTAAACGCTTAAGGGTCGCAATGAGTTTGCTGTTATCCCTTTGATGAAGACCGATGCTTGGCTCGTCCAATATATACAAAACGCCCACAAGGGAAGACCCTATCTGAGTTGCCAGCCTAATTCTCTGGCTTTCGCCGCCAGAAAGAGTGCCGGCTTGTCTGGAAAGGGTCAAATATTCTAATCCTACACTTTTTAAAAACGTAAGCCTTGAAACTATTTCTTTTAATATGGATTCAGAAATAATTTTATTTTTTTCACTGAGTTTAAGATCATCTATAAATTCTAAACACTGCCTTATAGACTTCTCACAAAACTTAGATATATTAATTCCTCCGACGGTAACGGATAAACTGTTTTCGGAAAGTCTTTTTCCGCCGCATTCACCGCAAGGCACCGTACTCATGAAAGTTTCTATTTCGCTTTTTATCCAGGAACTTTGGGTTTCTCTGAATCTTCTTTCTAAGTTGTTGATTATTCCTTCAAACTTATTTTGGTACATAGCCTTGCCGTATTCATTCTCCCTTACAAGTTCTAATTTTTCCCCTTTAGTGCCGTAAAGAAGAATATCGATAATTTCATCGGGAAGATCAGCGAGCGGAGTTTTTAAAGAAAAATTATATTTTTTAGACAAAGCGTCAAAATACATATTCGCTATGGAATTACCCTCCATCGACCATCCGCTGGCCTTTATGCCGCCGTCTCTAATAGACTTGGATTTATCAGGTATAATAAGCTCCGGGTCTATTTTCATAAAAACTCCAAGGCCTGTACACTTTTTACAAGCCCCAAACGGACTGTTAAAAGAAAACATTCTGGGAGTTAATTCTTCAAAACTTATACTGTGCTCCGGGCAAGAAAAATCCCTGGAAAACAATATATCTTTTTCTCCATTAACATTTATAATAACTATTCCCTCAGCTAAATCCGTAGCAGACTCTATAGACTCAGAAAGTCTGGACCGCACCCCCTCGTCTATTTTTAATCTATCAGCAATAATTTCAATACTATGTTTTTTATTTTTATCAAGCTTAATAGTCTCGGATAAATCATATATTTCACCATCAACCCTAATTCTGACAAACCCATTTTTTCTGGCGTTTTCAATTTCTTTTACATGTTCTCCTTTTTTCCCCCTTACAATAGGGGATAAAACTTGAATTTTTTTCCCTTTTCCTAAATTCATAACTTTATCTACGATCTGATCTACGGTCTGATGCGATATTTCAAGGCCGCATATTGGGCAATGCGGAATACCGATCCTTGCGTATAAGAGCCTCAGATAGTCGTATATTTCCGTAATAGTACCAACTGTAGACCTTGGATTCTTCGAAGTCGTTTTTTGATCTATAGATATGGATGGGGAAAGCCCTTCAATGCTCTCAACATCAGGTTTATCCATTTGCCCGAGAAACATTCGGGCATAAGACGACAACGACTCGATATACCTTCTTTGACCTTCGGCATATATAGTATCAAATGCCAAAGAAGATTTTCCCGATCCGGACAGACCGGTAAAAACTATAAATTTATCACGAGGTATAACTAAATCAACATTTTTTAAATTATGCTCTTTAGCACCTTTTATAATAATATTGCCGATAAATATCATCTCTTTTTTATTTTTTTATAGGTATTGACACAATTCCGTATATGTGCCATAATCTGAATACAAACTATTATAAGGAGGATGAACTATTATGGAAAGTGAAAAAGAAATTGCGGATAAAAAATCAATACTGGAAAAACTTAAAGAAGTTGCTGGAGGTGTGATATTGTTCGATGCCCAAACATCAGAAATATTTGTAGTTGAGGAAAATACCGGAAGAATAATGGAAAAACATAAGTTATCGGATGCTATTAAAGATAAGTATAATGCAACCATTCCTCAAAATTTGAAACTTAAGCAAAGGTTGGATGGTTATGATGCAACGATAAATGATCCAGTTTCACAAGCATTTGACGTACTATATCCACATACCTCTGGCCATATTCCGCATGGAACCTATACCAGGATTTTACCTGGAGATGGTTTTGAGACGGAGAGGTGGACATTCTGAATTTTATAAGAATGTTATTATTTATTGCAAGCGTTATAGCTATTATTCTAAAAAAAGCAAATTCGTTTGTGTAACTCTTTCCCCCGCTGATTCGCGGAAAAATAGCAAAAATCCGCTGTTTTATAGCTGTTCCGTGTGAAAAGCGTTTGATTTTTATAACTTTCTCCCAGCCGACGGCGGGGAGAAAGTACACGGATAAATTTACTTGTGAGGACTGTTTTAAATCAGAACAGCTATAAAAGATTTTTACTTATGATATAATGTTTTTAAATAATTTTCACTATTGGAGAATTTCTTAATGATACACAAGTATAAATTAAATAATTATAATATTTTAATAGACGTAAACAGCGGAGCCGTACACATTATAGACGACATTTGTTTTGATATGCTTAGCATTATAAATAAAGAAAATTTATATACGTACCCCGAAGATAAATTAATAAACCAATTTTCAAATAAATACGCAAAGCAAGATATACTGGAAACATATCAAGAAGTACAAACAATGTTTGAGAAAGATCAATTATTTACAAATGACCTATTTGGGGGAGAAAGCATCAAAAATAAAATTGTAAATTCGCCAATAAAAGCCATGTGCATAAATATAGCGCATGACTGCAATTTAAAGTGTGAATATTGTTTTGCCGCCAAAGGGGATTTTGGATACAAAAAGGAACTAATGCCCCTTGACACGGCAAAAAAAGCTATAGATTTTTTAATAAATAATTCGGGAGATAGGCATAACCTTGAAGTGGATTTTTTTGGTGGAGAACCTTTAATGAATTTTAACGTAGTTAAAGAAACTATCGAGTATGCAAGGTCTATAGAAAAAAAATCAGGTAAAAATTTTAGATTTACAATAACTACAAACGGCATGTTGCTCGACGATGAAAAGATAAATTTTATAAATAAGGAAATGCACAACGTGGTTCTTTCGTTAGACGGAAGAAAAAATATAAATGATAAATTACGGCTTACAAAATCAGGTAAAAGTTCTTACGAAATAATAGTTCCAAAATATCAAAAACTTGTAAAAAGCAGAAAAGACAAAGATTACTATGTAAGAGGAACTTTTACAAAAAATAATTTGGATTTTTCCAAAGACGTTATGCATATGTATGAACTTGGATTTGAAAATATATCTGTCGAGCCGGTTGTTTCCGATTCACATCTAAGTTATTCCATTAAAGAAGAAAATTTAGACAAAATTTTTCAAGAATACGAAATTCTGGCAAAAAAAATTATTGAGCTAAGGCAAAAAAATAAAAAAATAATTTTTTTTCATTTCATGATAGATTTAGAAAAAAGCCCCTGTGCTGTAAAAAAACTCAAGGGTTGCGGGTGCGGGAATGAATATGTGGCGGTAACACCCAGCGGGGATATCTACCCATGCCACCAATTTGTCGGGAAAGAACAATTTAAAATGGGGAATTTAAATGATAATACGCTAAATCTACCACTCAAAAACAAGTTTTCTTTAAATAATATATATTCAAAAGATGAATGCATAAAGTGTTGGGCAAAATATTTTTGCAGTGGCGGGTGCAGCGCCAATAATTTTAATTTTGAGCAAAACATTAACACTCCGCACAAAATCTCATGTGCTCTTCAAAAAAAGAGATTAGAATGCGCTATTATGATTAAAGCATGGGTCAAGCTTCAAAATAATTGAATTTTTTTCTTTTTCCCAGTCATGAGCTGGGTGGAAGATATTATCAACTAATTTGAACCAAAACTGTCGCCCCGCCGGTAAGCGGGGCGATAATTGCTGAAATTTAGACTTTTTTCAAATGTAGCAGCTATGTTATAGTGACATTTTTGTTTTCCCTCCGCATTCGGCGGGGGGAAAGATATTATCAATTAATTTGGGCCACTACCCGATTTTGATTGCAATCTGTAAAATTTACGGACAGGTCTATTTTTTAAATTTTAGCTTATTTGTTTGATAAAGCACAAAAAGTATGCTAAGATTAAATTAAGCCAAATTTAATTTAAAAATTGAAGGAGTACTGCTATTATGAAATTTAAAAAATTTATAGCACTGATTTGCACATTTGCTTTTATATGGCCCAGTTTTATTAATGTTCATGCCGCCGCAGGTGATGATAAGGTAGTAAAGAGGGTAAAGAGAAGGGCAAAGGTGGTACTTGTCGGAGAGGAGGAAGTAGGAAAAACGGAAGTGTTTAAAAGAGTGTCCGATGTAAACTGTGGAAGCTTTTCAAAAGATTATGCTCCTACAATTGCAGCACAGTATACATCACATGATACACAGCATTGTACATTCGGTTTTTGGGACACTGCAGGTCAAGAAAAGTATCGCTGTCTGATTCCCATGTATCTTCGAAAGGCAGACATTGTGGTCATTGTTATACCTTCTGATATGGCTAAGGATGATGTAGAAGGTTATGCCCGTTACTGGAAAGATATAGCAAACGAATCCTGCTCCGGTACAGAAATTGTATTAGCAGTAAGTAAATCGGATTTGGAGACTTGCGATGATACGTTCCGCGGAGCGATTGTGAACGCAACAGAAAAATTAGGAATAAATAAAATATTTTACACGAGTGCTAAAAATAATGATAGAACAGACGAGTTTGTAAATGGGTTACTGCTCATCGCATGTGAAGCCGATAAAACACCACCAAGTCCTGATGCGTCCGTAAATGAACCTCCTGTACTAACCCCCCTCCAACAAGCGCTGGCGACAGAAAAAGAAACACTACCAAGTCCTGATGCGCCCGTATTTGGTAAAAAAATGTTAATAGCAGCGGGAGTTGGAGTGGTAGGTATTGACATACCAAATAAACCTTGCATTTTTGCACCAAGTATGTTATAATATGGACATGGATAACGAACTGAAAACTAATGCGGTACGGTTGAGCCAAGAACAGCAATACGAGCTTC
>JAISWM010000059.1 GCA_031270785.1 Oscillospiraceae bacterium | reverse complement strand
GAAGCTCGTATTGCTGTTCTTGGCTCAACCGTACCGCATTAGTTTTCAGTTCGTTATCCATGTCCATATTATAACATACTTGGTGCAAAAATGCAAGGTTTATTTGGTATGTCAATAGTAATTTAACTTAGGTGGGGAAAGAGTACACAAGTGAGTATGCTTTTTTCAAGTGAAACAGCTATAGCAAAAATCTTTTCAAACAGTGACATTTTTTGTTTTCCCCCCCCTGCGAGTCCAGCGGGGGAAAGAAACGTAAATAATACCACGTTTCTAAATGATTTTTGCTATATATAGTAAAAAATTATTTTTCAAATTTTAAGATAGGAGCTGAACTCGTTGATAAAAAACAGTTTTTCGATATTAAACGGAAAAATAGAAGAACTTTTAAAACCACATAATTTTAAATCTTCTTTTAATAATGAGGAGGTTATTTTTAAAAATACGAATCGCGAATACGCGGTCAGGCATGACGCGAAAAACAGAATGGTATCGCTGTTTGATTCAAGCGGCACAAAGGAAGATGAACCTTGCAAAAGTATTTCTTCATGGTTTTTCAGTGAAGAGGAGAGTACGGCAAAAGATATTGAGGATATATGCAGTGATTTTTTTGAAATAATGGCGGCAAAAAAAAATGAAACCAAGGCAATTAAAAAAAGCCCCGGCAAGGATGCGGAAGATAATGTCGGAATTATCTTTTTTATGAATAGATTAGCCGGCGTTTTTCCTAATATAAAAGAAAAAATTATTTTTGAAAAAGAAAACAGTGAAAATTTTAGAGCCATAAAATTTTTAAATGACGAAATACTCCCCGAAGTACGTAAATTGTTTTCTGATAAAAACGACAATAAAACAGAAAAACTCTTTAAACTTCTTGAAAATATGTATAAAAACGGTAATTTAGATGTTAGGTGCATCATAACTATGGGAATTTTAAATAGCATAGAAAAAGAAGAAAATATAGATATTACCAATAAATATTTGAGCGATAATTTAAAAAAAGCATGGAAATCATCTTTAAAATATAAAAAATTGCATAAAATAACTTGACTATTTTAGGAAAACATGTTAAACTAATACCAAATAGGAGGTAATTTTATGGGAGATCTATTTAGAGAATCAAACGTGAAAAAAATAAAATACGAAGCTCAAAAACTTCTGAATGATGATGCGGTTGTGGACCAAATTGGTTGGTAATATTTTTTCCCCCCGCCGTAGGCGGGAGAAAAAGTAAAAAAGTCGCTGTTTTAAAAGGTTTTTACTATATACGTGGTATTATTATTTACGTTTTACCCCGCCTTGGCGGGGGGAAAAACAAAAAAGTCGCTGTTTTAAAAGATTTTTACTATATAAGACTAACGAAAATATTTTTGCCGCAAATTTTTTTGCTTTCATAAATTTCCCTCATAATTGTAAAATTTAATTAATAGGTTATAATGTTAAAAAAACTTTAATGAAAGGGATGAAAAAATTGAGAAAAACAAAAATCGTGTGTACTTTGGGCCCCGCCACAGACAATATTAAGGTGCTTAAAAGCTTAGCGGCAAACGGTATGAACGTAGCAAGAATAAATATGTCGCACCAGAACTATAATTTACAAAAAATCAGAGTAGATAAACTCAAACAAGTAAGAAAAGAATTAAATCTGCCTATAGCACTACTTTTAGATACCAAAGGACCGGAAATAAGAATTGGAAAATTTCAGCAAGAGGAAAAAATTTTTTTGAGTCAAGGCCAAACATTTACGTTTGTTACCGAAAAGGTAGTAGGGAATAAAGATATTTGCAGCATCAGCCTTAAAAAAATTCCGGAAAGCATAAAGCAAGGCTGTAAAATACTAATAGACGATGGGCTAATAGAACTGGAAGTAGAAAAAGCGTTTGAAAACAAGATGATTTGTAAAGTACTTAATAACGGTATTATATCATCTAACAAAAGTGTAAACATTCCGTCGACAACTCTCTCTCTTCCTTTCATAAGCCTTAAAGACGAAGAAGATATAAAATTTGCGATTAGAGAAAATTTTGATTTTATAGCGGCTTCTTTTACCAGGTCGAAGGAAGACGTAGATACGCTGCGCAAAGAAATCGATGATGATAGTATAAAAATAATAGCCAAAATAGAAAACCATGAAGGCCTGAAAAATATAGATGAGATAATAGACGCTTCAGATGGAATAATGATAGCAAGAGGGGATTTGGGGGTCGAAGTACCTTTTGAAGAAATACCGATAATACAAAAAAAGATAATAAAAAAAGTATATAACAAAGGGAAATGCGTTATTACAGCTACGCAAATGCTGGATTCCATGATAAAAAACCCAAGGCCGACCAGGGCGGAAACGACGGATGTAGCAAACGCGATTTACGAAGGGACGAGTGCTATAATGCTGTCCGGGGAAAGTGCTATAGGGTCGTATCCTGTGGGTTCTGTCAAGACGATGGCAAAGATAGCTAAAAAGACAGAAGAAGATGTAGACTACGTAGAAGAATTTTCTAAAAGAAAAAGCTCAGGAAGTCGCGACGTAACCTCTGCGGTATCAAGAGCGGCATGTACAACCGCGCATGATTTGAAAGCAGCGGCAATAGTAACCATTACCAAATCCGGAAGAACTGCCAGATTGATATCTAAATATAGACCTAACTGCCCAATTATAGCGTGTACGTCCAGTAAGAAGGTGTTAAGGCAGCTTAACCTTGCGTGGGGAGTTATTCCTTTTCTTGTGAATTTTGATGAAGAGATAAATTTTAATGACACTGATTTTTTTAATAGAATAGGACGATTATTAAAAGATAAAAAAATTTTAAAGGAAAAAGATATAGCTGTATTCACTGCCGGAGTGCCTTTAGGAGAAGCAAACAAAACAAATTTAATAAAAGTTCATAATATTTAAACCGCTTTTTTGGTTATGTTCCCAAATAGTCGAAACTTCTTCTTTTCCTCCCGCCGTGGACGGGGGGGAAAGATATAGCTGTTACGATTTAAAACAGCCCTCAAAAGTAAATTTATCCGTATACTTTCTCCCAGCCGTCGGTCGGGAGAAAATCATAAAAATCGGTCGTGTTTCAAAATAATTTAAACTTTTTATTTTCCCCCGCCGTGGGCGGGGGGGAAAAGATATTATCAACTGATTTTGACCACCACCGAATTTTATTACGAGTGATTACAGATTCAGCTGATTTACACTTCACTATCGGGTGAGCTTTGCGAATGATTACCGCCAAACCAATTTCTTGCGAAATATCCTATCATATTGATCCCCCGATTAAACCTTGCGCATAACTATGCGGCATAAGCAGTAGTTTTCGAGC
>JAISWM010000034.1 GCA_031270785.1 Oscillospiraceae bacterium | reverse complement strand
TGCTTTTCAAACGAAACTGCTATATCGAAAAATGCATCACTTAAAAAATGGCTTTCAGCAAAATTGCCAGTCTAGAGCCAAACCAAATACAGGTTGTGGGTCAAATTAGTTGATAATATCTTTCACCCCCGCGAATCGGCGGGGAAAAAGAATGGATTTCAACTATTTTGACCCACAACCGTTCTTTCCGTAGCCTTCGGCGGAGAAAAGAAACGTTAATATAGCTGCTGCATTTGAAAAAAGTAAATTTGCTCATGTGATCTCTCTGTCGCAAGCGTGGGGATGGCAGTAAAAAATCAGATATTTTTCAAGGGCGTTAGCTATAATACCATATTTCTAAATGGTTTTTGATATAGTATAGCAAAAATCATTTAAAAACGTAGTATTATTTACGTTTCTTTCACTCCCGCCATAGGCGGGGGTGAAGACGAAGTTCAGATTATTTTGAAACGCATGAAAATTACCAATCAGCTTTTATTAAAATATAAAATAAATTTTCAATCTAAAATATTTAATTCTAATCTTAATTCCAATTTTAATCACCTTTATTGATAATTTTAATATTTTTATAGCTGTTTCGTTTGAAAAGCGTCTGATTTTTATGACTTTCTCCCAGCCGACGGCTGGGAGAAAATACACGGATAAATTTACTTTTGAGGGCTGTTTTAAATCGTAACAGCTATAGTTTATTTTTACATTTTTCCTTTGCCTGTGGCTGTAGAAAAGTAAAAAGCGGAAAAAATTTGAGAGCAAAACTTTTAGCAATTAAAATTTTAAATGCTCAAAATAATTGGTGTAACTGGTTTATTATGGCTTTTATTTGACTTGGTTCATAAAACTGTACCATAGAACTTTTGGAGACATGGCTAAACTGCCAGGTGAATTTTTATTTACCATACGATATGCAATATTAAAATTTTGAATGATTTTTATATATAGTGGAGTCTTTTTAACTTCTTTAAGAGCCTCTTTTTCTCCGCCGGAACCGGTTTCCCATTTTTTAGATAGTTCGCTAATATATTCTATTGACTTATCTACTATAATCACCATTTTTGCAAAAGTGGAGGTTATTTTTTGTTGATCACCACTTTTTTTCACTGATCCTACATTTTTTATTTCATTAATGCACGTGGTATTTATTTGTCTTAAAGCCATTGTAATATCGCGAACATTCATTTTGGCAATTTGGGCTTTGGTTTTATCCAAATAACCTTGTTGTAAGTCTTTCAGTGTTTCTTCTATCTTCTTTTTATCTATTTGATCTTCTAGAGCTATTTCACCTTTGCCTATTATTTTGGGATCTGATTTTTGTTTTTTTGATAATTTTTTGAAAAAATTTGCTAAAGATTGTTTAACACTCATTTGTAATTCCCCTTTCAAATATATTTACTTCCCCCATTGTATATTGCAAAAATGTTTTTGTCAATAGTATGCATAAATTTTGCAATAATAAAAATAATATTATCGAAATCTAATATAAAGCAACTAAAAAATGATTATATTTTTAATTATAAATAAACGAAATTTTTATAAAAAAATATTGATTTCTAAAAAAAAATATGATACCATATATTGGCGTGACTGCAATTGGTATGCGTTGAAGCGGGAGGTTGTGGCTGAAAACGGCCAGTTTTTCCGTGGAGTATGTCCGATTTTAAACCGGGCGAGAATTACGAATATTTTAGATAGTGCTGGTGCGCAGCTATTTATGTATCGTGTCTTTTTGGCTTATCCCGGAATTACTGCTAAGCGGTTAGTCCGGTAATTTTTTTGTTTAAAAAATAAAGTCGAAATTTGGATACGCCCGCCAACCAATATAGTAAGGAGGCGATTTGGCATGGCAGTCAAGGAAAAAATCAGAATAAGGTTAAGGGGGTACGATTACCATTTGGTTGACCAGTCGGCAGACAGAATTGTTCAAACGGCTAAAAGAACGGGTGCAAGTGTTTCGGGGCCTATACCACTTCCAACCGAAAAGCAAATAACAACTATCCTTCGTTCAATCCACATTAACAAGGACAGCCGCGAACAGTTTGAAATCAGAACCCATAAAAGACTTATAGATATTCTGAGACCATCCAATAAAACAGTAGAATCATTGATGGGGCTAGAACTCCCTGCGGGCGTTGATATAGAGATAAAACTTTAAATTAACCAGGCGGCAGACGGAGGTCACGTTGGCACAAGTGCCAACCAATAACCGAGCAGGAGGAATCATATGAAAAAAGCAATTGTAGGTAAGAAAGTGGGTATGACACAAATTTTTGATGAAAAAGGTGTTGTTATACCGGTAACAGTAGTCGAAGCCGGGCCGTGCGTAATAGTTCAGAAAAAAATCGCCGATAAAGACGGATATGATGCTGTACAAATGGGATTTGGCGACATTAAACCTAAAGGATTAAATAAACCAATTAAAGGGCATTTTGACAAATCGGACGTAGCACCAAAAAAATTTCTCAGAGAATTTCGTTTTGATGACGTAGAGTCAAGAAGCGTTGGCGACATTATCAAAGCAGACATTTTTGCCGTGGGGGAAAAAGTAGACGTTGTGGGCACCAGCAAAGGTAAAGGATATTCAGGTGTTATTAAACGCTGGAATTTCAGAAGGCTTAAAGAATCTCACGGTACGGGTCCGACCGTGCGTCATGGAGGTTCCATCGGTGCGTGTTCAGATCCTTCGAGAGTATTTAAAGGGAAGAAGATGGCCGGGCGTTTGGGTGCGGAAAGGGTTACAGTACAAAATTTACAAGTCGTCAAAGTTGACACAGAAAATAATTTGATAGCTGTCAAGGGCGCAATACCCGGTGCCAAAGGTTCAGTAACAATTATAAAAGATAGTGTAAAAACAAAAGTCAAATCTTAAGAAAGGAGGATTTTTTAATGCCTGAGATTAAAGTTTTAGATATGTCGGGGCAAGAGGTTGGAACTGTAAATTTATCGGATGAGATATTCGGAATAGTTCCTAATAAGGCCGCTGTGCACGATGTGGTTGTAAATCATTTAGCAAATAAAAGGCAGGGTACTCAATCAGCTTTAACTCGCTCGGAAGTATCCGGCGGAGGAAGAAAACCGTGGAGACAAAAAGGCACGGGCCACGCAAGGCAAGGGTCAATAAGAGCGCCTCAGTGGAGGCACGGTGGCATAGTCTTTGCGCCGAAGCCGAGAAGTTATAGATATACCATAAACAGAAAAGTAAGAAGACTTGCTATGAAGTCGGCGTTTTCAAGCAAATTTGGTGAAAATCAAATAATAGTGGTTGATAACATTTCTTTAGAAGAATACAAAACCAAACATATTTGTAATATGTTAAAAGCTATTGGAGCGGAAAATAAGGCTTTAATCGTTTTACACGAGATAAACGATAAAGTAATTAAGTCATCAAGGAATATCGAAGGAGTTAAAACATCCCAAGTCAATACTTTAAACGTATATGACATATTAAATGCAGGTAAGCTTATAATAGCCAAGGACTGCATCGACAAAATTGAGGAGGTGTATGCGTAAATGGTAGCGCACGACATAATTATTAAACCTATTATTACCGAAAAAGCAATGTCGGGAATGGCCATGAAAAAGTACACCTTTAAAGTAGCGAAAGGCGCTAATAAAATACAAATCACTAAAGCTATCGAAGAAATATTTAAAGTAAACGTATTAAAAATTAATACGGTAAGTGTAAGAGGCAGGTTTCGCAGACAAGGCAAATATCAAGGATACACATCGTCTTGGAAAAAAGCAGTTGTTACCTTAAAAAATGAAAGCAAAGGAATAGAATTTTTTGATGGTATGGTATAGTTAATATCTTTGAAAAACGTTTGATTTATTAGACCTGTCCGTAAACTTCACAGAGCGCAAACTATCGAAAAATGCATCACTTAAAAAATTGCTTTGCATCAAAATCTGGTCGCGCCATAAAATAGTTGAAATTCCTTCTTTCGCTCCCGCAAATGGCGGAGGGGAAGATATTATCAATTAATTTGGATTACTACCCCAAATCTCCTTGGAGTATTTTTATACGCCGTCGTCGATTTTGATTGCAATCTGTAAAGTTTACGGACAGGTCTATTATAGCCCTCTTCCCGCGGGTGGTGGGTCAAATTAGTTGATGATATTTTCTCCCTCGCCACAGGCGGGGGAAAAAGAAAGCATTTCAACTGCTTTGAGGCACGACCTTCCCGCGAGCCTGCGGGGGAGAGCTTGTGAAAATTTGCTTTTTTCAAAAGTAGCAGCTATATAAGCTTTAGTAATTTTTAAAAAAGGAAGTGAAATGAATTGGCAATCAAGAAGTATAAGCCTACTACCCCGTCAAGGCGCGGTATGTCAGTAATAGATTATTCCGCACTTTCAAAAGCAGGTCCGGAGAAAAGTCTTTTAAAACCTCTTAAAAAAAATTCCGGGAGGAATAGCTACGGAAGAATCACAGTGCGCCACAGAGGCGGTGGAAACCGCAGGAAATATCGCGTAATCGATTTTAAAAGGCAAAAATTTGACGTCAAAGCAAAAATTTTAAGTTTAGAATATGACCCGAATCGTTCATCGCACATAGCTCTGGTTGAATATGCAGACGGGGAAAAAGCATATATTACAGCGCCTAATAACTCAAAAGTAGGGCAAGAAATAATGTCCGGCTCGAATGCGGATATTAAATCAGGGAATGCACTTGCTTTGTCCGGCATACCGGTTGGTACGTTTGTTCATAACGTAGAGCTTTATCCCGGTAAAGGGGCACAACTTGCAAGAAGTGCTGGAAATATGGCTCAGCTTATGGCAAAAGAGGGGAAATTAGCTCTTTTAAGGCTTCCGTCCGGAGAACTCAGAAATGTTCCCATAGAATGTATGGCGTCAATTGGTCAAGTAGGAAATCTTGAACACGAAAACGTAAAGATCGGTAAAGCCGGACGCAAACGTTATATGGGGTGGAGGCCTACAGTACGTGGTTCCGCAATGAACCCCTGCGATCACCCGCACGGTGGTGGTGAAGGTAAAGCACCTATCGGAAGACCCGGCCCTGTAACGCCTTGGGGAAAACCTACGCTTGGCTATAAGACGCGCAAAAAAAACAAAAAATCCAATAAATTTATAGTAAAACGCAGAAAATAATCGCATATAAAACTTTAATAGTCTGAAAAGGAGAGAAAAGTAATATATGAGCAGAAGTTTAAAGAAAAAACCCTTTGTCCAGCCAATACTTCTTAAAAGAGTACTTGAAATGAACGAAAAAGGCGAAAAAAAGATTCTAAAAACATGGAGCAGAGCGTCAACAATATTTCCGGATTTCGTAGGGCACACTTTCGCTGTTCATGATGGCCGTAAACATATACCTGTTTATGTAACGGAAGATATGGTAGGGCATAAACTCGGAGAGTTCGCTCCGACAAGAACGTTTAAAGCACACTCCGGTTCTAAAACGACCGGCAAAACTGCTGCTAAGTAACTTAAGGTTATGTTTCAAAATAGTTGGAATTCCTTCTTTCACACCGGCGTTTCGGCGGGGGGAAGATATTATCAACTAATTTGGATCGCCGCCGTAACTTAATAAGTAAACTTAAGTAGAAGGGAGAGAAAAATGTGGAAGCAAAGGCTTATTTAAAGTATGCCAGAATATCACCGAGAAAAGTTTCCATAGTACTTGATCTTATAAGAAACAAGCCTGTAGATTATGCTATGGCAATTATTAAACATACGCCTAAAGCTGCATGTGAGTATCTTGAAAAATTACTTAGATCAGCTATAGCGAATGCCACCAATAATAATCACATGGATATTGCAAAACTTTATATTTCAGAGTGCTTTGTATGCCCGGGTTCGATACTCAAGAGGACAAGACCTGTTTCAAAGGGGCGTGCGTATAGGATTAAAAAGAGGACTTCACACGTTACTTTAGCACTTAAAGAAAAAGAAAATTTGTAAAGGAGGGGGAGAGTATGGGTCAAAAAGTAAATCCGCACGGAATGCGTGTTGGCGTAATAAAAAACTGGGATTCGCGTTGGTTTGTAAAGGATAGCTATTTTGGTGACACTTTAGTTGAAGATTATAAACTTCGTAAAATGCTTAAAAATAAACTTTATCTGGCAGGAATTCCTAAAATTGAAATTGAAAGGGACACTACGAAAGTTCGCCTTTATATTCATTGTTCCAAGCCCGGTATTGTTATAGGAAAAGGCGGCGTTGAAATTGAAAAGCTTCGCAAGTGCTGCGAAAAATTAGTTAAAAAATCAGTATTTATAAATGTGGTGGAAGTCAAAACGGCTGACATGGACGCCCAATTAGTAGCTGAAAGCATAGCGGTTCAACTTGAAAAAAGAATATCTTTCAGAAGAGCAATGAAAATGGCTATAGGGAAGTCTATGAAAGCAGGAGCAAAAGGCATTAAAACGCAAGTATCCGGTAGACTTGGCGGAGCGGAAATTGCAAGAACCGAACATTATCACGAGGGAACAATTCCGCTGCAAACTTTTCGTGCGGATATAAATTACGGTGTTGCAAGAGCAAGCACCACTTACGGAATAATTGGCGTAAAGGTATGGATCTATAAAGGAGAAATACTTAAAGATAACCGTGAAAGCGCCAAAGCTGCGGAAGGGGGTAACGAGTAATGCTACTGCCGAAACGCACAAAATACAGAAGAGTACACAGAGGAAGAATGACGGGTAAAGCTACTCGAGGAAACAAAGTGACTTATGGTGATTTTGGGTTAGAATCTTTAGAACCGTGCTGGATAACAGCTAATCAAATTGAAGCGGCCCGTGTTGCTATGACTCGTTACTGTAAAAGATTTGGTAAGGTGTGGATAAAGATTTTTCCGGATAAACCGGTTTCTAAGAAGCCCGCAGAAACAAGAATGGGTAAAGGTAAAGGAGCGCCAGAATATTGGGTGGCCGTGGTAAAGCCCGGCAGGGTAATGTTTGAAATAAGCGGAATACCGGAAGAAACCGCAAGAGAAGCTCTTAGGCTTGCCTCAAATAAGTTGCCTGTTAAATGTAAATTTGTAAAAAAAGAAGAAACTGGTGGTGAGGCGTAAATGAAAATTGCAGAAATAAAAAACATGTCTTCCGAGGATTTGGGGGCAAAACTTTCAGATTTTAAATCTGAACTCTTAAACTTAAGGTTTCAACTTGCCATAAATCAACTTGAAAATCCTATGCGTATTAAAGCGGTAAAAAAAGATGTTGCAAGGATAAAGACAATCTTGAATGAGAGAAATAAAGAATCTAAAAGTGAATGTGAAGATACAAAGGAGGGAGTAAAGTAACTTATGGCAGAAAATATAGAAAAAAACAATGCTAATGACCGTAATGTGAGGAAAACAGACGTTGGCAGAGTCGTTAGTGATAAAATGGATAAAACCATAGTAGTAGCGATTGAAGATAGTTTTAGACATCCCCTTTATAAAAAGATAGTTAAACGTACGGTAAAGCTAAAAGCGCATGATGAAAAAAACGAATGCAAGGTCGGCGATAGAGTGCGCGTAATGGAAACCCGCCCGCTGTCGAAAGAAAAAAGGTGGAGGCTTGTCGAAACAATAGAAAAAGCAAAATAAAAATTTATGAAGTTAGGAGGAAATCGATTTGATACAGCAGCAAACACGCTTGAGGGTTGCTGATAATACAGGGGCTAAAGAGCTGATGTGCATAAAAGTACTTGGTGGAACAGGCAGAAAATATGCACATATCGGGGATGTAATAGTAGCTTCGGTAAAAAAAGCAAATCCCGGCGGTATGGTAAAAAAGGGCGAAGTTGTAAAGGCGGTAGTCGTCCGTACCGTAAATGATACTCGCCGCGCGGACGGTTCTTATATAAGATTCGATGAAAACGCCGGCGTAATAATAAAAGAAGATAAAAATCCCAAAGGGACACGTATATTCGGGCCGGTTGCGAGGGAACTTCGTGACAAAGAATATACAAAGATTTTAAGTCTGGCTCCGGAGACAATTTAAAAGGAGGTGATCACTATGAAAAATAAATTGCACGTCAGAACCGGTGACACCATAATTGTGCTCAGCGGAAAAGAAAGCGGCAAAAAAGGTAAAATACTTGCCGCGAGCCCAAAAGAGGGGAAAGTCATCGTTGAAGGGATAGGCATTGTTTCTAAACATGTTAAACCGAGAAAATCAGGTCAGCAAGGCGGAATAGTAAAAACAGAAAGTGCGCTTTACGCGTGCAAAGTACAGCTGGTTTGCCCACATTGCGACGCGCCTACAAGAGTTGCTCATAAATTCGAAGAAAACGGCAACAAAAAAAGAAGCTGCAAAAAATGCGGGCAGTTAATTTAGTGAAGGGAGGATATGAATGTCCAGACTTAAAAAATATTACCAAGAAGAAGTAGTTCCGAAACTTATGAATAAATTTTCTTACAAAAATATTATGCAAGTTCCGAAGTTTGAAAAAGTGGTAATTAACGTTGGAGCCGGAGAAGCCAGAGAAAATTCTAAAGTAATACCTTCTGTAATAAGTGATCTTTCAATTATTACCGGTCAAAAACCTGTTGTGTGTACTGCTAAAAAATCTGTTGCAAATTTTAAAGTACGTGAAGGAATGAAAATAGGGGTTAAGGTTACTTTAAGAAGTGAACGAATGTATGAATTTTTAGATAGGTTTTTTAACTTTGCACTCCCAAGAGTCAGAGATTTCAGAGGCATAAGTGCAAATTCATTTGACGGCAGGGGAAATTATAACATTGGTGTTAAAGAACAGCTCATATTTCCTGAAATAGAGTATGATAAAATAGATAAAATCCGCGGTATGGATATATCAATATCAACTACAGCAAATACCAATGAAGAAGCCAAAGAGCTTTTATTACTTATGGGAGCAGTATTCAGAAAATAAGGAGGGATTATTATGGCCAAGACTTCATTAATAATGAAGCAAAGAAAAAAACAAAAATATAAAACGCGTGAATATTCCAGATGCAAGATATGCGGTAGGCCTCATGGTTACCTCCGTAAATTTGGAGTTTGCCGTATTTGTTTTAGAGAGCTGGCTTATAAAGGTGAAATTCCCGGGGTAAGAAAAGCCAGTTGGTAAATACAAAATAATAATCATATTATTTCATTATATTTTGCTTGTTTTGAAATTTGATTTTGATTATTTAGGCGGCAGTGGAAATTCAAACACTTAAAATGAATATAGTGATTATTCAGTTAATGTAAAAAAATAAATTTTGAAAAGGAGTGATTAATTTTATATGCAAACAACCGATAAAATTGCGGATTTACTTACAAGAATCCGGAATGCGAGTTCCGCGAAACATGAGATCGTAAAAATTCCTTCCTCAAATATGAAAAAGTCTATACTTGAAATATTAGTAAGTGAAGGATATATTAAACGTTTTATAGTTTCCAGAGATGATAAACAAGGAATGCTGAAAGTATATTTAAAGTACAAAGATGGTAAAAATTCGGTAATATCAGGGCTTAAAAGAATTTCAAAACCGGGGCTTAGGATGTACAGCGACGCAGCAAATGTACCAAAAGTAATGAAGGGTTTAGGTATTGCGATAATATCTACTTCTAAAGGAATAATGACAGATCGCCGAGCACGCAAAGAGAACGTAGGCGGAGAAGTTCTCGCATACGTATGGTGAACATAAATTAGCAAAAAAGGGGGTACAAAGTTTTGTCAAGAATTGGAAGAAAGCCCATAAATATTCCCGCCGGTGTCGATATTAAACTCGACAGTGGTGTATTATATGTTAAAGGCAGTAAAGGAACATTAACTCAAAAAATTCATCCCAATATAACTTTAGAAATAGAACCTGAAGTAATACACGTAAAAAGGCCGAATGATCAAAAAGAAAACAGAGCTCTTCACGGCTTAATGCGTTCGCTCATTTTTAATATGGTCAAGGGTGTTACGGAAGGTTTCAAAAAAGAACTGGAAGTAAACGGAGTAGGATATCGTGTGCAAAAGCAAGGGAAAAATTTGGTTATGAATTTGGGATATTCTCACCAAGTCACAGTTTCTGAAACGGATGAAATAAAGATAGAAGTTCAGGGGACAAACAAAATAATTATTCATGGGTGCGACAAACAAAAAGTAGGCCAGTTTGCAGCGGAAGTACGTGAAAAACGTCCGCCGGAACCTTATAAAGGTAAAGGTATTAAATATGCAGATGAAGTAATCCGCCGTAAAGAAGGAAAAACCGGTAAAAAATAAGAATAGAGGTGAATAATTAAGATGGTAAATAGGATAGATAAAAATGTTTCGCGCAAAAAACGGCATATGCGTGTTAGAAATAAAATTTTCGGTACGCCAGAGCGCCCGAGACTAAATGTTTTCAGATCTTCTGAAAATATTTATGCTCAAATAATTGACGATTCAAAAGGCATGACTTTAGTTTCTGCTTCAAGCCTTGATAAAGATTTTAATATGAATGGCGGAAACAAAGAAGGCGCAAAAGAAGTTGGCAAAATAATAGCAAAAAAAGCTATTGAAAAAAATGTAAAAGAAGTAGTATTTGACCGCGGCGGGTATATATTTCATGGAAGAATCAAGGAATTAGCCGAAGGGGCAAGAGAAGGCGGACTTAAATTTTAATTACGCAAGGGAGGGATATATTTGTCTAAAATTGATGGTAAAACATTGAATCTTAAAGAACGTTTAGTAGCTGTTAACAGAGTTTCCAAGACGGTTAAAGGGGGAAGAATATTTAAATTTGCCGCACTTGTTGTTGTTGGAGACGGGAACGGAGTAGTAGGTTTTGGAACAGGAAAATCGGGGGAGGTTCCGGACGCTATAAGAAAAGGAATAGAGGACGCTAAGAAGAATTTAATAAAAGTGTCTTTGAAGGGAACAACCATTCCGCACGAAATTATAGGAAAATTCGGGGCCGGAAGAGTTCTGATGAAGCCTGCAGCGCCGGGTACAGGCGTTATAGCTGGAGGGTCGGTGCGCGCGGTTGTTGAAGCAACAGGAATAAAAGACATTCGTACAAAAGCTTTAAGGTCTAATAATGCATGTAATGTAGTAAGGGCAACTCTTCAGGGGCTTAAATCGTTAAAAAGCGCTCAAGAAGTAGCGGCTGTGCGCGATAAATCAGTCAAAGAAATATTAGGTTAGGGGGGATTAAAGTGGCCAGTTTATCAATTAAGTTGGTAAAAAGTTTAGCCGGAAGACAAAAAAATCAAATAAAAACAGCTAAGGCTCTGGGCCTTAGAAAAATCGGTAAAACTACGGTTCAGCCCGATAACCCATCTACAAGAGGGAAAATATTTAAACTTAAACATATGGTTGAAGTTTTAAATATTAACCAATCTTAAATATAGGAGGTGCAAATTTATATGCAGTTACATGAATTATCTGCGGTACCCGGAGCAAGGAAACCAAGAAAACGTATAGGCAGAGGGCACGGCTCCGGCCAAGGGAAAACAGCCGGTAAAGGGCATAAAGGCCAAAAAGCGCGTTCAGGCGGAAGTATAAGACCCGGATTTGAAGGCGGCCAGATGCCGCTTCAAAGAAGGATACCGAAAAGAGGATTTAACAACATTTTTGCAAAAAAAGTTGCTGCCGTTAATGTGGAAGACCTGAATATTTTTGATGGCGGTACAATAGTATCGGCAAAAGAATTAATATTGTCAGGCCTTATAAAAAGGCAGTTTGATAAAATAAAAATTATAGGAAATGGCGGCCTTACAAAAAATTTGACAGTTAAAGCGCAGATGTTTTCAAAATCCGCAAAAGAAAAGATACAAGCCGCTGGCGGAAAGGCCGAGGTGATTTAGGCCATGATAAAAACGTTAATAAACGCGTGCAAAACAGCTGATCTCAGAAAAAAATTGTTATATACAATAATGATAATAATAGTGTTTAGAATAGGGTCAGCAATACCGGTACCTTTTTTGAACGTGGACGCTTTAAAAGGACTTATGGGGAACGTAGCGGAAGGAGGAGCACTCCTTGCATATTTAGATACCCTTTCAGGAGGAGCTTTTGCTCAGGCAACGTTGTTTGCGATGTCTATATCCCCGTACATTAACGCATCAATTATAATGCAGCTTATGACTGTAGCTCTCCCGATACTTGAAAATCTTCAAAAAGAAGGCGAAGAAGGGCGAAAAAAACTAACCGCCATTACAAGATATGTTACTATAGTATTAGGCCTTATGCAGGGTACGGCTTATTACATGTACTTAAAAAACAGCAGTTACGCGGGAAAATCCATCGTTAAATATACGCAAGGCCCGGAAGGAATATTCGTGGCGATAGTAATAGTTTTGACCTTCACAGCCGGTACGGCACTAATGATGTGGCTTGGCGAAAGAGTAAATGAAAATGGAATAGGCAATGGTGTGTCGATCTTGCTGTTTGCGGGTATAGTTTCAAGAATGCCAAGCTTAATTGTCAAACTTGTGGCATACGTAATGTTAGCTGTTGAATCACCCGCGGAACACGGAAAATATTACGGATTAGTTCCGCTGTTTATATTTATTTTCTTATTTATGATGTGGGTAATTGTATTTAATAACGACGCTGAAAGGCGAATACCAGTGCAGTATGCAAAAAGAACTGTTGGCCGCAAAATATACGCCGGGCAAAACAGCCATATACCGCTGAAAATAGGTTTATCGGGAGTTATGCCGATAATATTTGCAAGTTCAATATTATCCATGCCGACTTTAATGAATTTCTTTATGAAACCAACAGGAACTCTTAAGACGATTTTGGATGCGTTTTCAGTAAATGGCTGGCTTTATACAATACTATATTTCTTATTAATAATCATGTTCTCGTATTTTTATGTTTCTATAACATATAATCCAATTGAGATGGCAAATAATCTGCGCCAAAGCAACGGAGCAATTCCTGGCATACGCCCCGGTAAGCCTACAATGGATTATTTTGCAAGAGTATTGTCTAAAGTTACATTTATGGGGGCAATGTTTTTGGCTTTTGTGGCTATATTCCCTATTTTATTCGGATATTTTACTGGTATGAGCAATTTGTCTTTAGGAGGAACGTCAATAATAATTCTGGTTGGAGTGGCACTTGAAACAGTAAAATTGATGGAATCCCAGATGATGATGAGGCATTATAAAGGATTTTTAGATTAAATTTACCTTTATAAAAAACGCACTATAGCAAAAACCACTCAGAAACGTGGTATTATTTGCGTTTTTCTCCCCCGCTAGAACGCGGGGGAGAGAAAGAAAAAATTCCGATTATTTTGAAACACGACCAAAATTAAGGGGAAAATTATATTTGCAGTAAAGGAGGAAAATAAAAAAATGAAAATAGTACTGCTGGGAGCACCCGGAGTGGGAAAGGGAACGCAAGCCGCGGTGCTCAGTAAAAGGTTAAATATTCTTGTTATTTCAACCGGAAATATTCTCAGGGAAGCGTTAAAGAGTGGCAGCGATATGGGGAAAAAGGCAAAGTCTTTTATAGACCAAGGGCAATTAGTACCGGATGAAGTGGTAACAGGCATTGTAAAAGAAAAAATCAGTCAAGACGACTGCAAAAACGGGTATATATTGGACGGTTTCCCAAGAACCATATCCCAGGCCGAGGCGCTGCGTGATATGCATATAAAAATTGATAAGGTAATAGATATAAATGTTTCCGATTCGGTAATATATGAAAGAATGACGGGGCGCCGTGTCTGCATGAGCTGCGGTTCAACATACAATATAAACACGGCGGGGAGAAGGCCGAAAGTAGATAATACCTGTGACAAATGCGCAGATACCCTCGTTAAACGTACAGATGACAGCAAAGAAACGGTAAAACACCGTCTGGAAGTTTACCGCAATCAAACAGAACCTCTCGTAAACTACTACAAAGAAACGGGGAAATTAGTGATTATTAACGGCGAAAGGCCGCCCGAAGAAATCACAGAAAAAATACTGGAAGAAATCAGGAATTAATATGATAATAGTGAAAACCCCCCGTGAAATTTTAGCAATGCAAGAAGCGGGAAAAATTTCTTCAACCGCCCTAAAATTAGCGGGGGAAGCCGTAGAGCCGGGTGTTAGTACCCTAGAAATTGATATGTTAGTAAAAAAATACATTGAGTCTCAAGGTGCCTCACCCTCGTTTCTGGGGTATAATGGATTTCCGTCTAGTACGTGTATTTCTATAAACAGCACTGTTATTCATGGTATACCTGATAAAAATTGTATTATTAAGCAAGGGGATATAGTAAGTATAGATATAGGAGCATATTTTAATGGATTTCATGGCGACAACGCGTGGACGTTTCCGTGCGCAGATATAAATAGCGAAGCTGAAAATTTGTTAGATGCCACTAAAGAAAGCTTATATGAAGGAATAAAAACGGCCAAAGTTTGCAATAGAGTAGGCGACATCAGCAGCGCGGTACAAAGGTATGCCGAAGCGCGTGGTTACTCTGTGGTTCGGCAATTTGTCGGGCATGGAGTAGGTGCATCGCTGCATGAAGACCCAAACGTACCTAATTTTGGGTCACGCGGTAAAGGCCCAAGGCTTTGCGAAGGCATGACTATAGCGATAGAGCCGATGATCAATGCGGGCAGTGGGGAAGTGAAAGTTTTAGACGATGGGTGGACCGTTGTAACTGCTGATGGAAAATTATCCGCACATTTTGAGCATAGTATAGCAATTACAAAAGACGGACCGGTAATTTTAACAAATTGCGGGCCTGACGCCAAAAATTAAAATTTAATTTATGAGGTGAAATAGGTATGAAAAACAAAGGCATAATTGAAAATAATCAGGATATTAATAATGAAGTTAATGAATCGGACGCAGAAAAAGTTAGTGGTATTGAAAAGGTATATGAAAAAGATTCAGAGAAAGTTAGCGGTGGTTCCCCGAAATGTCACATATGTGGGTCTACCGCCGGTTCTATGAGGACATCTGATGGTTTATGCGGCAATTGTCAGGGTAAGGGATATGGTTGTTGTGCAGATTGTGGTGAAATTAAAAAACTTACTTCTTATGGACGTTGTAGTCAATGTGAAACACATTATGGACATAGTTATCCCCGTCGTTCCTAAGTTATATCAACGGATATAATAATATATAGTCTGAAATAAACAGGTATGAGGAAAAGACGGACCGGTAATTTTGACAGATTGCGGGCCTGACGCCAAAAATTAAAATTTAATTTATGAGGTGAAATAGGTATGTATGGTAAAGCTGAAAGTATGAATAAATTAAATCTGGAAGTTGGTTGCAATAATACCCCTTGCCGCCGGTGTGGGTCTACCTCTGGTGCTATGAGGACATCTGATGGTTTATGCAGCAAATGTTTTCAAAAATCATTGCAACATACCTTTTGTGGCTGTGCACCAATGACTATAGAAAATAATATATGGTTTTAGATAAACGATTATTAAGGAAATGATTTTTAAATGGTAGAAGTTAAAAGAGGAGCGGTCGCAGTATCGCTTGCAGGGCATGACAAAGGGGATTTTCAAATTATACTTGACCACGACCGCACTTACGCCATGGTATGTGATGGAAAACACAGGCCTCTTGAAAAAGTAAAAAAGAAAAAACTTATTCATCTTAAGGTCACGAATACCATTGTGTCGGAGGAAAATTTGAAGTCGAATAAATCAATAAAAAAATGTCTTGGGCCTTTTATAAAGGCAGCAGACAGAAAAAATCTATTTACTAAGGGGGCAGAGTTATAGTGTCGAAAGATGATGTTATAGAACTTGAAGGAAAAGTAGTAGACGTCCTTCCCAATGCTACATTTAAGGTAGAACTTCCAAACGGTAAAGTTATTTTAGCCCACATTTCAGGAAAACTCAGAGTAAATTTCATTCGTATTTTGCAGGGCGATATTGTAACAGTTGAGATGTCTCCTTACGATTTGACGAGAGGGCGTATTACATGGCGCAGCAAAAACAAAACATTCAGTAACCAACAACCAGGCAGTGATAATTCTAATAGTGCTGATAATGCCAGTGCCGGGAATACATTGCCTGAAACCGGGGAGGGGAATGAAAGTGAAAGTTAGACCTTCTGTAAAAAGAATTTGCCCTAAATGCAAGGTAATAAAAAGAAAAGGTAGAGTAATGATTATTTGCGAAATTGCTAAACATAAACAACGTCAAGGTTAATTTGTAAAAAATTGGAGGTGAACAGCAGATGGCAAGAATTTCAGGTATAAATTTACCAAAAGACAAAAGAGTGGAAGTGGGGCTTACTTATATTTTCGGAATCGGACTAAGTTCGGCAAAAAAGATTATATCGGCGACGGGAGTTAATCCGGATATCAGAGTAAAAGATCTTACGGAAAGCGACGTATCAAAGCTCAGAGAATATATTGAACGTCACTATACCGTCGAGGGAGATTTAAGAAGAAATATAGCGTTTGATATTAAAAGACTTATAGAAATCGGATGTTACAGAGGGGTGCGCCACAGAAAAGGATTACCCGTCAGAGGGCAGCGGTCTAAGACGAACGCAAGAACAAGAAAAGGCCCGAGAAAAACAATGGCAAACAAAAAACAATAAATTTTAGATATAGGAGGAATTAATTAAATGGCAGCACAAACCGCAACAAAAAAAACAGTAAATCGCAAACGCCGCGAACGAAAAAATATCGAACGCGGAGCCGCTCATATAAAATCAACTTTCAATAATACGATTGTAACCATCACAGACGTGCAGGGTAATGCCATTTCGTGGGCAAGCGCTGGAGGTCTCGGATTTAAAGGTTCAAGAAAATCAACGCCATTTGCGGCTCAAACAGCGGCCGATACGGCGGCAAAAGCGGCAATGGGGCACGGAATGAAATCAATAGAAGTTTTTGTAAAAGGCCCGGGTTCAGGCAGAGAGGCTGCAATAAGGGCGCTGCAAGTTGCGGGGCTTGAAATAAGTGTTATAAAGGACGTAACTCCAATACCGCATAACGGATGCCGTCCGCCGAAAAGAAGACGTGTTTAATAATAAATATTTAGGAGGTGTGTTAATTTAGTATGGCAAGATATACGGGAGCTGTGTGCAGATTATGCCGCAGAGAAGGACAAAAATTATTTTTAAAAAGCGAAAGATGTTATACCCCCAAATGCGCGATATCAAGAAAAGCTTATGTTCCGGGGCAGCATGGCCAAGGGCGAAAAAAAACATCGGAATATGGGCTTCAACTTCGCGCAAAACAAAAAACAAAACGTTATTACGGTGTTCTTGAAAGGCAATTTAGGAATTACTATGAATTAGCGGAAAAAGTAAAAGAAGGTAAAGCGGGTGAAAACCTACTTGCTATCTTGGAATCAAGGTTTGATAACATAGCGTATCGTTTGGGCTGGGCGGGTTCCAGAGCGGAAGCCAGGCAATTAGTCCGCCACGGGCATTTTGTAGTAAACGGGAAAAGAGTAGATATACCGTCTTATTTACTTAAAGCAGGAGATGTGATCTCTATTTGTGAAAAAAGCAGAAGCAGTGAGAAAATTAAAGCTATTTTAGAAAAGAATGCTTCAAGGCCTGTTCCGAAATGGTTAGAATGCGATAACAATACCATTGAGTCTAAGGTTATTTCCAAAGCTTCACGCGAAGATATTGATTTGGAAGTCGAAGAAACTCTTATCATCGAGCTTTACTCCAAGTAATGGATTTATATTTACTGCCCAAGGAGGTTATTTAAAAGTTTTTATTCCTTTTGATACTGTTTTTAAATTTAATAAATTTGGGGGTGGTGGTCCAAATTAGTTGATAATATTTTTCTTTCCTCGCCCCATGGCGGTGGGAAAAGAAGGGATTTCAACTGTTTTGAGACATAACCGATTTTTGAGAAGTTCCTTCCTTTGACTGTGGCGGGGGAACGAAATTTCAACATAGACCAATTTTTTTATTTGAAAGTAGTATAAAGTATTTAGGAGGATTTGATGATAGAAATAGAGAAACCACGCATAAGTATAAATAAAATTTCACAGGACAATAATTATGGAAAATTTGTTGTAGAACCGCTCGAAAGGGGTTTTGGCAATACGTTTGGAAACAGTCTGAGAAGGGTTCTTCTTTCCTCGCTTCCCGGAGTAGCGGCAACATCAATAAAAATAGACGGAATTATGCATGAATTTTCAACTATCCCGGGCATCAAGGAAGACGTTACGGAAATAGTATTAAATATAAAAGGTTTAAACGCAAAACTTTATTGCAATGGGCCTAAAACTGTTTATATAGACGCTACCGGAAGCTGCAAAGTTACAGCCGCAATGATAACGCGCGACAGCGAAGTAGAAATACTTAACCCGGATCTTCATATAGCGACGCTCGATGACAAAGCATCGCTTAAAATGGAAATAACTTTAGACAGAGGAAGAGGATATATTTCAGCGGAAAGAAACAGAGAGATCATCCAAGATAAAGTACTCGGCACTTTACCGGTAGATTCAATATATACACCGGTATTAAAAACAAACTGCACGGTTGAGAATACGCGCGTCGGGCAGATTACAGACTATGACAGACTATCGTTAGAAGTTTGGACAAATGGGGTAGTGACGGCCGAGGAAGCAGTATCGCTTGCCGCAAAAATACTTATAGAACACTTTAATTTGTTTGTAGGGCTGTCAAAACTTGCCGAAGACGCAAATGTAATGTTTGAAAAACAAGAACCTGCATCTGCAAACAGCCTAAATATGACTATAGATGATTTGGAATTATCCGTAAGATCTTATAATTGCTTAAAAAGAGCGGGTATTAATTCCGTTGAAGATTTAACCAGCAAGACTGAAGATGATATGTCAAAAGTTAGAAATTTAGGGAAAAAATCACTTGAGGAAGTAATTGAAAAATTACACGCAATGGGGCTTGATTTTTGCCCTACAATAGATGATGAATAGTATAGTAAAATCATTGTAAAAGTATGAAAGGAGGTAAATATTTATGGCTGGAAAAAGAAAATTAGGCAGAAATACTGCCCATCGACTGGCGATGCTAAGAGCTTTAGTAACATTTTTACTTGAAAACGGAAAAATAGAAACTACGGTAACAAGGGCAAAAGAAGTCAGGTCATTTGCGGAAAAAATGATAACAATCGCAAAACAAAATGATTTGCATCATAAACGCATGGCCTTTTCATTTATAACAAAAGAAGACGTAGTAAAAAAACTTTTTAGCGAAATAGCGCCAAAATATTCAGAAAGAAACGGCGGATATACAAGAATAAATAAATTAGGGCCAAGGCGCGGTGACGCCGCTGAAATGGCACTTATTGAGTTAATATAAAGATATTTCGTTTGATATATAAAATTTTACTGATAGAAAATATGGCTGTTTGTATGGAAAAAGCCCGATTATCTTCTGTGTTTTTCTCCGCTTATGGGCGCAGGGGGAGAAAACTAGCAAAAGTAACTCAATAAAAATGTATTGATCCCCCGATTAAACCTTGCGCATAACTATGCGGCATAAGCAGTAGTTTTCGAGCCGAAGAATCCGCAAATCTTATCAGGCTTTAGTTGTACAGATTTCAAGTGCGAACGTACATTATGTTCGAGTTCCGCATCGCTGCGCGGACTGGGA
>JAISWM010000084.1 GCA_031270785.1 Oscillospiraceae bacterium | reverse complement strand
AGCTCGTATTGCTGTTCTTGGCTCAACCGTACCGCATTAGTTTTCAGTTCGTTATCCATGTCCATATTATAACATACTTGGTGCAAAAATGCAAGGTTTATTTGGTATGTCAATATTATAGCTGTTTCACTTAAAAAAAGTATAAATTTTAGCAATCATCCCCCCTACGGGGAGAGACCGTACGAACAAATTTACTTTTTTCAAATGTAGCAGCTATAAATGTTTCTATTAATAAAAGCCTTTTGAAACAGCGACGTTTTTGTTTTTGCCCCCGCCATAATCAGCTGAAAGAAACGTAAATACAGCTAATGTTCTTGAAAAGTGTTCGGGTTTTTTATAGTTTTCACCTCTGCGTCTGTGGCGAGGAGAAAGCAGTAAAAAATTAGATATTTTCCAAGAACGTTAGCTGTAAATATGATGTGCTTTATAAATAATTTTTGGCTGTGCCTCAAATAATTGGAATTTTTTCTTTTTTCACGTGAGTTCGTGGGGGAGAAAACAAAAAAATGTCACTCTATGGCGGTTCGAAACGTGCTCAGACGGTTGCGTCGCTCTCCCAGACGATCGAGCTTTTGCGCTTTCAGACGGTCGGCTTGCGCTCTCAGACCGGCGGTTTGCGCTTTCAGACCGGCGGCTTGTGCTCTCAGACCGGCGGCTTGCGTTTCCAAATCGTCGGCTTGCGCATTCAGACTGGCGGCTTCTGCCGCACTTGGACTGGCGGCTTGCCATCTCAAACAGTTGACATGCATTCTCGGACCTCTCAAACTGTCGGCTTGCGCTCTCGGACCGGCGGCTCGCCTTCTCAAACTGTCGGCTTGCGCTCTCAGATCGGCGGCTTGCGCTCTCAGACCGGCGACGGCGATGGCGTTTGCTGTATTATTCCTTCGAAAGGCGGCTACCATGTTCACTTCGGAGATGTCCCCATCTACACGTTCGATTTGCCCGCACACAAGGTTTCTAAAAAGATAAACAAAATTTACACCAAACCTTTTTATTAACTCATAATATTTTTTTACACCAATTACCGATTCCAATTCGTGAAAATCGAACTCTCGCCACCGCATAAATTTTTTAAATGCTTCAAGTTCGTCTGGGGTTAATTCGACCCCCGCATTTCTAATTACTATAGCTATTGCATCACATTCATGATCCAGAAAAACTACTTTTCCTCGGTTGAATATATCTATACTCTCTTCAGAACTTATCAAGTCTAATGTTTGATCAGACAAACCAAGCAAATCATCTGATTGCAGTTCTGACATAACCGGACCATATAATGCACGAAATTCTTGTTCGGTGTTACAATAAGGTGCGTCCACCCTTAATGCCTCTAAAATCATTTCAAGGACATTTTGGCCATCTGGAAGTCTCTTTTGTACAATACAAAGTTTTCGATCCACTTTTTGCATAATCTCATATACCGCTTTTATGGGCTGTACAACTAAACCAAATGATATAACCCCGACTGCAACTGTGCGTAGAAAATTTAAAAATCTCATAATATTTCCCCTTTTATAATTTATTTATTTTTTGCAAATTTTCAATTATAATTATAGCGCAGTGTTTATTGTATGTCAACATTGTTTTTATGTTTTTTGAAAATATATTTATTCTATTGTTTTACCACCGACGACAATATTATTGGTTATGCCTCAAAATAATTGAAACTTCTTCTTTCTTCCCCGCCGACTTGCGGGGAAAACACAAATAATGCCATGTTTCTAAATGATTTTTGCTATAAAACCACAATTTTATTTATTTTTATTGACAACTATTAAAAAAACATATATCATATATTATACAAACGTTAAAAACCTCTCTTAAAGGAAAATTAGTGATATGGTAGAAAAACTGAACAGTATGGGAATAATTGGTATAAATCCGTATTTAGTAAAAGTAGAAGTTGACATATCCACAGGTATGCCATATTTTGACATAGTAGGTTTGCCTGATGCTTCAGTAAAAGAAGCTAAAGACAGAGTAAGAGCTGCGCTAAAAAACTGTGGGTTTGATTTCCCTATAGCAAGAATTATAGTAAATTTAGCTCCAGCGGATATTAAAAAATTTGGTGCGATTTATGATTTCCCAATATTAATAGCTGTACTTAAATGCAGTAAACAACTAAACGCACAATTAGATGACGCCATAATCATCGGGGAATTATCCTTATCCGGAGATTTAAATCCAATAAACGGTGTTCTTCCGATGATCATAAAAGCTAAAGAATTGGGATTTAAAAAAGTTTTTCTGCCAAAAGATAACGCAGCTGAAGGCGCCATTATAAATGATATATCTATATACCCGGTAAATAAAATAACTGATTTTATAAATCATATTAACGCCCTATCACAAATTCCGATTCATCCTCGAACTAAAATTACAAAAACACCAAATAAAAATTTTATAGATTTAAAGGACGTAAAAGGACAATTCGACGCAAAAAGAGCACTGGAGATTGCGGCGGCCGGAGGACATAATATATTACTAGTAGGACCGCCGGGTTCAGGAAAAAGTATGCTTGCAAAACGCATTCCGACAATACTCCCGGAAATGACATTTGACGAAATTATAGAAACAACAAAAATATACTCAATTATGGGAGCACTGCCGCAAGAAATCCCCCTAATAACAAACAGGCCTTTCAGATCCCCGCACCACACAATATCGTCATCAGGAATATCGGGAGGAGGAAGTATACCAAAACCGGGAGAACTCTCTATGGCTCACAACGGTGTACTGTTTCTTGATGAATTACCCGAATTTCCCAAAAATACATTGGAATCACTAAGGCAGCCCATTGAAGATTGCCAAGTTACCATATCGCGCGTCAAAGGTACACTTACGTACCCTTGCGCGGTAATGCTTGTAGCGGCCATGAACCCTTGCCCGTGCGGATATTTTGGCCATCCATCTAGACCCTGTATTTGTTCTGATTATACCATTTCAAAATATTTATCCAAAATATCCGGCCCTTTACTTGACAGAATAGACATTCACATTGAAGTCCCGCCGGTAGATTTTGAAAGCATATGCTCTATAAACAACACCTTGGAAGAAACATCAGCAAATGTAAAGGAAAGAGTAAATAAAGCCAGGGAAATCCAAAACTTAAGATATAAGGAATTAAAAATAAATTTTAATTCTAAAGCTCCTCTCAATGTAATGGAAAAATTTTCTAACCTTACCGACAGTGCCAAAGATATCTTAAAAAAAGCTTTCGATGTTCTTAATTTATCGGCGCGGGCTTACGATAAAATACTTAAAATATCACGAACTATTGCAGATATAGAAGGAAGCGAAACAATAGAAGTCGCGCATATATCAGAAGCCATACAATATAGAAGTTTAGACAGAAAATACTGGTTTAGAAATAATAAATAATCAAAACAATATTTAATTTTATCAAAAAAATTGTATTGTGGCTCAAATTAGTTGATAATATTTTCCCAGCCTATGGCGGGGGAAAGAAGGGATTTCAATTATTTTGAGTTACAATAGACCTATCCGTAAATTTTACAGATTGCAATCAAAATCGACGACGGCGTATAAAAATACTTCCCGGGAGATTTTGGTGCAAAGCCATTTTTTAAGTGATGTATTTTTGGGGTCGCGCCATAAAATAGTTGAAATTCCTTCTTTCACCCCCGCCATAGGCGGGGGGATGAAAGATATTATCAATTAATTTGGTTCACTACCAATAATTTTCAGCCGGAATACAATTCCGGCTGAGATTTTTTTATATTTTAGTTAAAAAACCTTTTAAAACAGCGGCGTTTTCATTCTTTCTTCCACAGGCTGTTTACGGGTCGCGCCATAAAATAGTTGAAATCCCTTCTATCACCCCCGCCATAGGCGGGGGGAAAAGATATTATCAATTAATTTGGACCACTACCTGTTTACGAAGTGAGAAAACAATCCAACCAATTATAACTTTAAGAACTAACAGCAGTAACAACACCCGAACCAACCGTACGTCCGCCTTCACGAATAGCAAAGCGTAAACCTTCTTCAATAGCTATTGAAGTTATAAGCTCTACATCCATGACAACGTTATCTCCCGGCATGCACATTTCGGTTCCTTTAGGTAAAGAAATTACACCTGTAACATCTGTTGTTCTGAAATAAAACTGCGGACGATAATTATTAAAGAACGGAGTGTGACGGCCGCCTTCTTCTTTGGTAAGAACATACACTTGACCTTTAAATTTGGTATGCGGGTTAATGGTACCCGGTTTTGCAAGTACCTGGCCTCTCTCTATTTCTTCCCTTTGAATACCTCTTAAAAGTACTCCGACATTATCTCCGGCCTCAGCGTAATCAAGTATCTTTCTAAACATTTCAATACCGGTTACAACCACTTTTTTACGTTCTTCAGTAAGACCGACCAACTCTACTTCTTCAGAAATTTTTAATTTCCCGCGTTCTACTCTGCCGGTGGCAACAGTTCCGCGGCCGGTAATCGTAAATACGTCTTCAACCGGCATTAGGAAAGGCTGATCGGCTTTCCTTTCCGGAGTTGGTATATGCTCGTCTACAGCATTTACTAATTCTTGCACGCATTTATATTCTTCAGCGCCGGCATCTTTGGAAGAGGACTGAAGGGCTACTAATGCAGAACCGCGTATTATAGGGGTATCGTCGCCCGGAAACTCATATTCGTTTAATAACTCGCGAATTTCCATTTCTACAAGGTCGAGAAGCTCCGGGTCGTCAACCTGGTCAACTTTATTCATAAATACCACTATATGCGGAACTCCAACTTGGCGCGCAAGCAGTATATGCTCCCTTGTTTGAGGCATAGGCCCGTCAGCGGCGGAAACTACCAATATGGCGCCATCCATCTGCGCGGCACCGGTAATCATGTTTTTAACATAGTCAGCGTGGCCCGGGCAGTCAACGTGAGCATAATGACGGGTATCGGTTTGGTACTCCACGTGAGAAGTATTAATTGTAATACCGCGTTCTCTTTCTTCCGGAGCTTTATCAATATTGGCATAGTCTGTAAATTCCGCTCCGCCTTTTAAGCTCAGCAGCTTAGTTATTGCAGCGGTAAGAGTGGTTTTACCATGGTCAACGTGACCAATCGTACCAATGTTAATATGGGGTTTGTTTCTTTCAAATTTTTCTTTTGCCATTTAATTATAATCCTCCCTTAGTCTTATAGACATTGTATACTGAATCACGGCTGAAACTTCGGACTTTAAAATTTCTGCTTCCACCAGCTGCGGCGGACGAAACGAAAACAAAATCCGCAATTTCAAGTTTGATAAGTATAAGTTAAATTGACTTTTCATATTCTATCAGTTAATTTGGAATAAATCAACACCAATTAATCGGATTTTTTATTTCTATCAGCAATTATAGTTTCTGATACTGATTTCGGTACTTCTGCATAATGGCTGGGCTCCATTGTATATTGCCCTCTGCCCTGAGTTCTGGAGCGCATATCGGTTGCATACCCGAACATTTCTGAAAGAGGAACTAAAGCATTTATTCTTTGTGCCCCGGGGACTGCTTCCATGCCTTGAATCATGCCGCGTCTTGAGTTAATGTCCCCGATTATATCACCCATATATTCCTCGGGGACTATAACTGTTACTTTCATGATAGGCTCTAAAAGTACGGGGTCGGCTTTTCTCATAGCGGCTTTAAATGCTATAGAACCCGCTATTTTAAACGCCATTTCTGAAGAATCGACCTCGTGGTAAGAACCATCATAAAGGATTACTTTTACGTCCACAACATTATATCCGGCGAGAATTCCTGTTTGCATAGCGCCTTGTATTCCGTTGTCTACGGCAGGTATATATTCTTTAGGTATAGCTCCACCCACGATATTATTAACGAATTCATATCCCTTGGTTTTATTTGGTTCTATCTTTATTTTTACGTGCCCGTACTGCCCGCGTCCGCCGGACTGGCGAGCATATTTTTCTTCAACATTCGCTTCTTTTCGTATGGTTTCCTTATAAGAAACCTGCGGTTTGCCCACGTTAGCTTCCACTTTAAATTCTCTAAGAAGTCTATCAACAATAATTTCAAGGTGAAGTTCCCCCATACCCGCAATAATTGTTTGGCCTGTTTCCTCATCAGTATAAGCCTTAAAAGTAGGGTCTTCTTCCGCAAGTTTAGAAAGGGCAATGCCCATTTTTTCTTGTCCGACTTTCGTTTTGGGTTCAATAGCTACTTTAATAACAGGATCCGGAAATTCCATAGATTCTAATATTACAGGGTGTTTTTCATCGCATAATGTATCACCCGTCGTAGTATTTTTAAGCCCTACCGCCGCGGCTATATCTCCTACGTAAACCGCGTCAATGTCTTGCCTGTGGTTTGCGTGCATTTGAAGGATTCTGCCTAAACGTTCGTTATTATCTTTTGTGGAGTTATATACTGTAGAACCGGCGTTAACCGTACCGGAATATACTCTGAAAAAGCATAGTTTACCAACAAACGGGTCTGTAGCAATTTTAAACGCTAAAGCGGAAAAAGGCTCTTCATCAGAAGATTTTCTTTCTGTTTCTTCCTCAGTATCCGGATTTATTCCTTTAATCGCGGGAACGTCGGTAGGGGAAGGCATATAATCCACAATGGCGTCAAGAAGTTTTTGCACGCCTTTATTGCGGTAAGACGTTCCGCATGTTACGGGTACCATATCGTTATTAATGGTGGCTTTTCTAATGCAATCTTTCATTTCTTGCACATTGAGTTTTTCGCCTTCAAGGTATTTTTCAAATAAAGCGTCGTCTTGTTCGGCAATATGCTCCATAAGTTTTGTTTGATAATTTTCGGCCATTTCCCTCATATCTTCGGGTATATCCTCTACCTTTATATCTTTTCCCAAATCATCATAGTAAACATAGGCTTTCATTTCAACAAGATCAACAATACCCTTAAATGTATCTTCGGACCCGATTGGAAGCTGAATAGGTACGGCATTGCATTTTAATCTTTCTCTCATCATTTTTACAACATTATAAAAATCCGCACCCATAATATCCATCTTATTTACGTAAGCCATTCTGGGGACGCCGTATCTGTCAGCCTGGCGCCAAACGGTTTCGGATTGAGGTTCAACCCCGCCTTTAGCGCAAAGCACGGTTACGGAACCGTCAAGAACACGAAGAGATCTCTCAACTTCCACCGTGAAATCAACGTGCCCCGGGGTATCGATAATATTAATTCTATGCTTTTTCCAAAAACACGTGGTAGCCGCAGAAGTAATAGTTATACCTCTTTCTTGCTCTTGAGCCATCCAGTCCATTGTAGCCGCGCCGTCATGCACTTCACCGAGCTTATGGCTTATGCCCGTGTAAAAAAGTATTCTTTCGGTCGTAGTAGTTTTTCCTGCGTCTATATGGGCCATAATGCCGATATTACGAGTTAAATCGAGTGACACTTGCCTTGGCATAATTTTCGTTCCTCCTTTGCTTAAATTGTTATTTATTTCAAGGAATTATAGGTCGTGTCCCAAAATAGTTGAAATCCCTTCTTTTCCCCCCGCCATAGGCGAGGGGAAAAGATATTATCAATAAATTTGGCCCACAACCGAATTATATAGCTAATACCCTTGAAAAATGCCTATAGTAAAAACCATTTGGTTGTTGGCCAAATTAGTTTATAATACTCTTTACCTCTTCCACCGCCGGCGGCGGTGAAAGAGTGCACGAAAAATTTGCTTTTTTCAAGTAAAACAGCTAAATAATGGCTTTTATAAATCTGGGTCCAGAAAACCTGTCTCATGATATTTAAAAATTTTCTTAAATCCGCTCGAATTACTAAATTTTTCAAAATCAAATCCAGGTGGTGGCGGATTATGTTTTATTAATTCTGCAAACGCATTTTGAATATCCTGAATACCGAATGTCGGGTTACGAGATAAAAGTCTAATCAGCCATAAATTTATAGTAATAGGCATATAAATCTTATCGCTCCTTTTTTTATTTTAAAAATTATTGTTTATCAAATTTTGCAAAAATATTCTAAGCTGATCCGCATTAGCATTTACTCCTTGAGCAACAGTCTGTGATCTGGCACTTAAAAATCGAAAAAATGCAGCGACATAATTTACAGTCATGTTTAGCAGCCCCCCTTTCAAAAAAATTTAATCCAATTCGAGCTTAATACTAATTTCAATTATAAACATCAGTTTGTATCTGCTACTTTCCCTGCGAGTCGGCAGGGAAAATAAATCAAACACACATCAGATTTTTAATTAGAAATAGTATAATTTTCTGCCCTTTTAGGTAGCGCATAGCAAAAACCATTTAGAAACGTGGTATTATTTATGTTTCTTTCTTCCGCCGACTCGCGGGGAAAAGAACAAAAATGCCACTGTTTTAAAAAGGCTTTACTATATTCATTGATTTTTTGGCCGTGTCTCAAAATAGTTAAAACTCCTTCTTCCTCCCCCGCAAACTGGCGGGGGGGAAAAAGATATTATAAACTAATTTGGCCAACAACCGATTTGGGGCAAGCGGACTTCCAAAGAAAGCCCGCAATCCTGACGTAATTACCCGCATGCTTTGCACCCTGGGGCAGGTTGACTTGGGCAAAAATTTTTAATTACCATCTATAATGAGCAAACGCCTTATTGGCTTCGGCCATTTTGTGCGTGTCTTCGCGCTTTTTCACAGCACCGCCTGTGTTGTTTACCGCGTCGGTGATTTCATTTGCAAGTTTTTCCTTCATTGTTTTTTCAGAACGAAGCCTTGCGTATTTAATTATCCAGCGAAGGCCTAAGGTTTGTCTTCTTTCAGCTCTGACTTCTATCGGCACTTGATAAGTGGCGCCGCCTACTCTTCTCGCTTTTACTTCTAAAACCGGCATAATGTTTTCCATAGCTTTTTCAAAAGATTCCAAAGCATTCATACCTGTTTTATTAACAACAATATCAAACGCTCCGTAAACTATTCTTTGCGCAACACCCTTTTTGCCGTCAAGCATAATGTTATTTATCAGGCGAGTGACGAATTTAGAATTATAAAGCGGATCCGGCAAAACGTCACGCTTAGTAACTGAGCCTCTTCTTGGCATATATCTTCCCTCCTTCACAAAAATGACATCATAGGTACTCGAAAAATTGACGGTAGTCCAAATTAGTTGATAATATCTTTCTCACCCGCTGATTCGCGGGAGGGGAAAAAGAATGGATTTCAACTGTTTTGAAACACGACCAAAAATTGACGGTAGTCCAAATTAGTTGATAATATCTTTCTCACCCGCTGATTCGCGGTGGGAAAAGAATGGATTCAACTGTTTTGAAACACAACCAAAAATTGACGGTAGTCCAAATTAGTTGATAATATCTTTCTCACCCGCTGATTCGCGGGGGGAAAAGAATGGATTCAACTGTTTTGAAACATGACCAAAAATTGACGGTAGTCCAAATTAGTTGATAATATCTTTCTCACCCGCTGATTCGCGGGAGGGGAAAAAGAATGGATTCAACTGTTTTGAAACACGACCAAAAATTGACGGTAGTCCAAATTAGTTGATAATATCTTTCTCACCCGCTGATTCGCGAGGGGAAAAGAATGGATTCAACTGTTTTGAAACATGATCCGAAAAATTAATTCTTCGTAAATCCAATACAGAGGCAGTTTATAGCTGCTACATTTGAAAAAAGCAAATTTGTTCGTGCGTTCTTTCCATGCTGCCCTCTTTAAAGGGTATTAGCTATATATAAAAATGCTTCCGCATTGTAATATCCTTCAGATGTTAAAAAATTACTTCTTAGCTGGTTTTGTTGCTGCGTTGGCTGCCGCGCCCGCTTTCGGACGTTTAGCTCCGTATTTTGATCTGGCCTGCATACGTTTGGCAACGCCTTGAGCGTCGAGAGTACCTCTTACAATGTGATACCTGACACCCGGAAGATCTTTTACACGTCCGCCGCGAATAAGTACGACACTATGCTCTTGCAAATTATGGCCGATACCGGGTATATAAGAACTTACTTCCGCGCCATTTGAAAGCCTTACCCTGGCAATCTTCCTAAGAGCTGAGTTCGGCTTTTTGGGAGTAGCTGTTTTAACTACCGTACATACTCCGCGTTTTTGAGGAGAATTCTGCTTTATAGCAATTCTTTTTTTAGAATTCCATCCTCTTAAAAGAGCTGGAGCTTTGGCTTTCCTTCCGGTTACTTCTCGGCCTTTTCTAACTAGCTGATTAAAGGTTGGCATATTACACCTCCTATAAATTTAATTTTGCTCGATAATAAAAATTATCCGGCAACAACTTATCATTCTACCATTTGTTACTCGTGAGTGTCAATAGAATTCAGGTTATGTCTCAAAATAGTTGAAATTCCTTCTTTCACCCCCGCCTTCGGGGGAAGAAAAAACAAAAATGGCACTGTTTTAAAAAGCTTTTACTATAGCTGTTTCATTTGCAAAGCGTCTGATTTTTATAACTTTCTCCCAGCCGACGGCTGGGAGAAAGTACATGGAAAAATTTACTTTTGAGGACTGTTTTAAATCGTAACAGCTATATATAGCTATTTTTCAGTGGTGGGCCAAATTAATTGATAATATCTTTCACCCCCGCCTATGGCGGGGGTGAAAGAAGAAATTTCAACTATTTTGACCCACAATGAGATTTTGATTCAAAGTCATTTTTTAAGTGATGCATTTTTCGATAGTTTGCGCTCTGTGAGATTTACGAACAGGTCTATTCAACCGATTGATTTATATCGGCATTAATTTGGCTGTCGAGGCTATTTTCTTCTTTGTCATTTTCTTCTATTAATTTGTCTATGTTTTCTTTTGATTCTCCGCCGTGTTTTGTGCAGTTCCTTGGAATATTATAACTTGAGTAATATCCAATAGATGTGTTTGGGCAATTTGTATTTGATATTTGTCCTGTCTGATTGCAATATGGCGCCTCAATTACTTTTTTATCATAGTCATAATTTTTATTTGGTTTATTTTTTAAATATTCAGTCATAATGTGTTTCCATATCTTAATAGCACAAGGCGTTTCATGTATTCTTTTAGGATTATCATATCCTATCCAAATTCCTCCGACAGAATATGGACTTTCTCCTATAAACCAACAGTCTTTATCATCATTAGTAGTTCCCGTCTTACCAATTATATTCCACCCGCTTATGTTGGCGTTTCTTCCTGTTCCTTCAGGACCAATTACTACGTTTCTCAAAAGCCTGTTCATAATTGTTGCGGTAGCGGAATTTACGGATTGTATGGGGGGATTTGCTCTATTGTCAAGTATTATCTTATCGTTTCTGTCAGTGACGTAGAAATAAGTGTAAGGCTTATAATATCTTCCGCCATTTCCAAAAATTTGGAATGCGGCTGTCATTTCTCTTACAGTCACTCCGGAGTGAGTGCCGCCGGTAGCAAGGGCAGATAAAGAATTGGCGTCGTTACTATCAAGGCTTGCAAAACCTAATTTTTGAGTTAAAAATTCATAGCTCCTTTTTGTACCCAAAACATTTAGTATTTGTGCCGCCGGAGCATTTGCGGATTTTTCAAGTGCCCATTTTAATATGACATTGCCTCTGTATCCTCTGTACCAGTTGCTTGGCCACTGCCTAAACGTACCATTTCCATCCGCGTCGATTTCTAAAGGTTCGTCCGGAATCAAAGAAGAATAAGTATACATTCCCATATCTATTGCGGGAGCATACACCGATACGGGTTTAATAATAGAGCCCGGCTGCCTTAAAGCGTTGTTAGCTCTGTCATACCATAAATTTCCTGTTTTTTCTTTTCTTGAACCAATCGTGGCTAAAACTCTGCCGTCAAAATTCATCATGATGTATCCGAGTTCTATCTTAGAATCTTTTGGCATAACGCTATTATCATTAACTGTATTTTCAACTATTGACTGGACATTTTTATCCATAGCGCAGTATATTTTAAGGCCTTGCGTGAGTATCATATTTTCCGCGGAAGATCTTCCGATATTATATTTTACGCACAAATCTTTTACTACATCCCTTAAAGTTGCTTCTACGTACCAATTTCTTACTTGATTTGCGGGTAAACTTTTTTCATCGTTAGAATTATTATTTACCGCATAGCTAACCCGCATAGATTCAGATTCTTTTAAAGACGCATTGTACTCTTCTTCCGATATCCTTTTTTGGAGATACATTTCCTGCAATACAATTTCTCTTCTTTTTTTATTATTTTCAGGATGATATATAGGATTATATGCGGTGGGGTTTTGAGTTATAGCGGCAATTGCGGCGCACTGCGCAAGAGAGCAATCTTTTATGCTCTTGTTAAAGTATATGTTTGCCGCCGCTTGTACTCCTCGGCTGCCGGCACCAAAATTAACTACGTTTAAATAAGCTTCCAGTATCTCATCTTTTGAATATTTTTCTTCCAATTTAATGGCTCTGAAGATCTCCCTTAATTTACGAGTTAAACTAACTTTATTGTCATCAGTAATATTTTTAATTAATTGCTGAGTAAGCGTTGAACCACCGTAAGTTTGTTTCCCGCTGATCAGATTCACAACAGCGCCTGAAGTCCTTATCCAATCCACGCCTTTATGACCGTAAAACCTTTTATCTTCAATAGAGACAACAGCGTCTTTCATTTTTTCAGGGATGCATTCAAAATCAATCCATACTCTATTTTCTAAATTATATACTCTTTGATATTCTTGAGGATTATTTTCTTCATCGTTTACATAAATAAAACTGGTTAATGCAAGTTTTGAAGAATTAATATCCAGTGAAAACTCGTCATTGGACAGTGAAACCATAAATGTTCTGAGAGAAAATAATATAAATGTACCCGAAAAAATTCCTAAAACAAATATACTCAGTAGAAATTTTATTATTAACGCTGACGAAATTTTTAATGCAAATAAAAATTTTTTTTTACCGGTGGCGGAGTGATGATTTACATCTGAAAGGTTCCCGTACTTATTTATATCTGTTTTCCGCATTAATAACTCCTTTTGTATATAGAGCTGCTGCATTTGAAAAAATTAAATTTTTTTTGTGCGGTCTCTCCACGCAGGCTCGCGGCGAGAGTGGCAAAAATTGGTTGGTAATATCTTTTTCCCCGCCGTCTGGCGGGGGGGGAAAAGAAAAATTTCCAATTATTTTGGGGCATAACCTGATTTTTACTGTAATTGCGCTTTTAAATAGTATTTCGCTCAGATAATTTAGATTTTTCGGTTTCTTTATAATATTTACAAAATTCCTTTAAAGGGCATTTAGAGCACTTGGGGTCTATAGCCGTACAGATCGCTTTTCCGTGCATAACTACCATATGGCAAAATCCAGTAGAATCCTTTTCGGGGAGCAGATCTTTCATGGTAATCTCTATTTTTAAAGGATCTTTTATATTATGAAATCCAAGTCTTTTAGTTATACGTATAAAATGAGTATCAACAATTACTGCGGGTTTGCCATATATTTCTCCGAGAATAAGATTAGCGGTTTTTCTGCCTACTCCGGGCAAGGTTATTAATTCTTTTATACTATCGGGAACCATGCCGTCAAAATCTTTTATTACCATTTGGCACATATCGATAATGTCTTTAGCTTTTGTTTTATAAAGTCCGCATGGGAATATATATTCCTCGAGTTCATCAGGTAAGCACTCAGCAAAATCATAAATAGTTTTAAATCTTTGAAACAGCGCAGGAGTAACCGCATTTACTCTAATATCCGTACACTGCGCGGATAGCCTTGCGGCAATCATGAGCTGAATAGGGCTATTATATATCAGAGCACACGCGGAATTCGGATACTCGTTTTTAAGTATTAATAATATTTTTAAGGTGAATTCTTCTTTTGTCATAACAATCACATCTTGAATTTTATTTTAAAAACTAACTATAGCAGCTTTTTTTGAAAAAAGCCATAGTGAGTATAGTAAAAAACCTTTTAAAACAGTGATATTTTTATTTTTCCCCAGTGTTCTAGCGGAGAAAAACGTAAATAATATCACGTTTCTAAATGGTTTTGGCTATACATTTGCCCGGCCTAAACAAAAATTTAATAAATTTACAATTATTTTGAGCATTTTAATATAAATTAAACAGTTTTGCAACGATTTTTTCGTCAAATCATTTTATTTACATTTATTTATATATATGCTAAAATTAATGCGAATTAAGTATTAAAGGGGGAATAAAAACATGAAACTACCAAAAATTGTAATTATGGCAGCAGCGGCAATAGCATTAGCAATAGCAACAACGATAGCAATTATAAAGCTTAAAAACACAAGCACATTACCACCCCCACCAAGTGGCGTAGCTGCAGATGTTGAAAATCCCGATATGACGTCCGTTACAAATGGTAATACAGAAAATTCCGCTATAGCGTCCGTTACAAATGTTGCAAATCCCGATATAGCGCACGTTGCAACTGGAAAAAGTTTCAATAATGCAGAAGATTGTTTAGAAGCTTGCCCCCGCCTATTCGAGGAAGAAAAAATCGTTTTAGAAAGAATTGCAAAATCAAGTATTAGTTATCAAATTTGTAAATACAAGCCCCTTAAACCTGATGAACTTGGAATATGGTATTATCTTGACGGTTGGGAAGTGTATCATTTTAACAAAGAGTTAAACTGCAATTGTCGTTTTTGGGCGCATAATTATGACAAAACTTCTGACGTAATGAATCAAGTAGCAATTTTATACAAGGATTATCCGTGCTCGCAAAAAGGTGATTGCCTCAATACTGAAGGTGTTTTTAAACTTGTGGATTGGTGTGACGCAAACGATAAACCAATGTATGTTTTTAGCGACTATCTGAATTAAAAATGTGTAATTAACAAAAGTTGTAAAAATTATTAATACTATTTCTAAATTAAAATCTGATATGTGTTTGAATTACTTTCCCCGCTGTCTGCGGGGAAAGAGTTACAAGAGTTTATACATTTTAAGATAAATTACTATAAAACCCTTTTAAAAAAGTGGCATTTATATATTTTTCCCCCACCGCGAGTCGGCGGGGAAAGTAAACCAAACACACACCAGATTTTTAATCTCTTCGGGTTAATTCCCCGCCCTTCATGGCGAGTAAAAATGTGATATAATAACACAAAAGAGCAAAATAGGGAAAAAGAGGTAAAAAAATCCTGTGGTAAAGCGGGGCAAATACATACCCCGCACTTCAGGGCGGGGTTATTTAGAAATATTACTGATATTTAAAGGATGTTATTTTTATGACGTACGAAGAGGCTGCAAAACTCGCGAAAAAGTATATGGATGAAATAAATTATCATAATAAAAAATATTATGAAGATGATGCCCCTGAAATAAGTGATTTTGAGTATGATGGCTTACTTAAAAAGCTTGAAAATCTTGAAAATGAGTTCCCTGAACTGAGCATGTTTGACTCGCCTACCAAAAGAGTAGGGGGGAGAGCTCTTAATAAATTCGAGCCTGTTTCGCATAAAGTGAAAATGGAAAGTTTACACAATTCATTTTCTAAAGATGAAATATTATCGTTTCACGAAAGAGTTATTAAAACCGTTGGCGATGTGAGTTATGTTATTGAACCTAAAATTGATGGGCTATCAGTTTCTGTAGAATATATGAACGGCATGATTTTCAGAGCTTCAACCAGAGGAGACGGCGAAACCGGCGAAGATATAACTGAAAATATTAAAACGATTAAAAGTTTACCTAAAAATATAAATTATAAAGGGCTTTTAGAAGTACGAGGGGAAGTGTATATTTCTACTAAAAACTTTAATGAACTTATTGAAAAGCAAAGGTTATCCGGTGAAAAGTTATTTAAAAATCCCAGAAACGCTGCTGCCGGATCGCTCCGGCAAAAAAATTCACAAATAACTGCTAAACGAAATTTACAAATTATTGTTTTTAATATTCAAAGAAAAGATAATGAAGATATAAAAAATCATAAAGATTCCCTTGATTATTTAAAGAAATTAGGATTCCCTGTACCGCCTTTTTATAATTTATATTCAAGTACGGATGATATTTTTAGGGAAATAGAAAATATAAATATGATAAGAAATAATTTGGATTTTCAAATAGACGGCGCCGTACTTAAGGTAAACGATTTTAAGCAAAGAGAAATTTTGGGAAGTACCTCTAAATACCCCAGATGGGCCGAAGCTTTTAAATATCCGCCCGAGGAAAAAACCACAAAATTATTGGATATTGAAATAAATGTCGGAAGAACCGGTATTTTAACTCCTACGGCTGTATTAGAGCCGGTTTTAATATCCGGCACTACGGTAAGCCGCGCAACACTTCATAACGAAGAATTTATAAAATCAAGAAATATAAAAATAGGAGATAAAGTGCTTCTGAGAAAAGCCGGGGAAATTATACCTGAAATAGTTAAAGTTACTCAAAGTTTTCCTGAATCTACCGAATTTAATATGCCGAAAAAATGCCCGTCGTGCGGGTGTAATGTGATTAAAGAGTCCAATGTCTGCACAAGATGTGAAAATATTAATTGCCCCGCTCAGCTTGTAAGGCATCTTATACATTTTGCATCCAGAGATGCTATGAACATAAAAAGTCTCGGCAAAAGTATAATAGAAAATTTAGTAAACAACGGCTTGGCAGCCTCTCCTGTTGATTTTTATAAATTGGAAGTTGATTCTTTAAAAAATTTGAAAAAATTGGAACAAAAATCTTCCGAAAGTGACGAAAAGAAAAAATCTAAAAATAAAATATTGGGGCAAAAATCTGCTGAAAATATAATTAATGAAATAAAAAAATCTAAAAATAATAGTCTTGAAAGATTACTTTTTGGGTTCGGAATACTCAATATTGGCCAAAAAGCTTCATTTTTAATATCTGAAAAATTTAAAGAAATAGATAATATAATTGCTGCTAAAAAAGATGAAACGCTGCAAATAGAGGGAATAGGAGAGAAAATAGCGGATAGTTTAATAGAATATTTTAAAATCGATCAAAATTTACAAGTAATAGAAAAATTAAAAAAATTCGGTGTAAATACCGGCTTTTTAGGGAGTAGTTCTTCAGAGCAAAAACTTCAAACTTATACTTTTGTTTTAACCGGTACTCTTCCTAATTATAAAAGAGATGAAATGGCCGGTATTATAGAAAAAATGGGTGGCAAAGTTACAAATGCTATTTCTAAAAACACATCATTTTTATTAGCCGGAGATAACCCCGGAAGTAAATTGATGAAAGCTAAAAATTTGGGTGTCAAGATTATAAATGAAGATGAATTTTTGAATCTGATTCAAAAACATTAGACCTGTCCGTAAACTTTACAGATTGCAATCAAAATCGGTCATGTCTCAAAATAGTTGAAATTCCTTCTTTTTCCCCCGCCATAGGCGGGGGTGAAAGATACTATCAATTAATTTGGACCACTACCTCAAAATCGACGACGGCGTATAAAAATACTTCCGGGAGATTTTGATACAAAGCCATTTTTTAAGTGATACATTTTTCGATCATGTCTTAAAATAGTTGAAATCCTTTCTTCCCCCCGCCATAGGCGTTGGGGATAGATATTATCAATTAATTTGTGTCATTACCCATTTTTCGGTCGTGGGTCAAAATAGTTGAAACTTCTTTCTTTTCTCCCCGCCACAGGCGTTGGGGGTAGATATTATCAATTAATTTGTGTCATTACCCATTTTTCGGTCGTGGGTCAAAATAGTTGAAACTTCTTTCTTTTCTCCCCGCTACAGGCGTTGG
>JAISWM010000061.1 GCA_031270785.1 Oscillospiraceae bacterium | reverse complement strand
TGGGTGAAGCAACCTGCTCAGGCATGGATATTTCCAATGCAACAGCTACCGCTTCCAACAAATCATTCCATTTATAATCGGTGGAAGGATTAGCATCTATCCAGTGTTTATCGTTCAGCATCAATCGCATAGCGCCCTGTAATACGGTGTCATCTATTCTATAGGGCACTATAGCTTTGTGGTAACTAAATCCAAGATTTAACTCTCCTTTTACCCATTGCGACTGTTGCGAATAGGCAGAGAAGATAACGACAACAGCCTTACAATTAAGAATAGCTTTGTCTATTACATCACCATATTCCACGCCCCCAATTATATCACGGGGAGCCATCCAGCATTTAATATTTCGAGATTCAAGCATAGCCAGCACTTTATCGGCTACGTTTCTATCTTTGCTTGAATAACTTATAAAAACTTGGTGGTTCATTTTTTCTTTTTTTTAACTATTCTATAACTACAGGTTCGCGAACGATGCTTTGTTCTCCCATTTTCAACTCTCGCCTCAGTTGTTTACTTAATTTCAAATTTTTACAACCTCTGGATAATGCTTTAAAAATATCAACCGTCCAAATTATACCGGCAATACCAAAAGAGGCGTATGCCCCATATTTCATATACTTGTCATATTTGGCATCTATGGGGATATAGTGTTTTTGTGTCTGCAATATGGCGGCGCTGCCCAATCCGGCAAAGATGAGCGTTGTAAAAAAGGAACCCCATCCCTTTTTGCCTTGTGTAGCCGCGAGATTGCCTGCACCCGGACAAATCATGGAATAGAGCATGGCTTCAGGTCCTACTGTACGAAACTTTTTTAAAGAAATATCCATATAGTTGGCTGTAACAGTTCTATCATTTACATTGAATACACGCTTTGTTTTCACAACAAAAGTGTAGCGGCCTGAGGCTGCATATTGTTGATTTGTATTGAAATTAGACTGTATTATTTCTCTATATTCACCAAAACCTTTCTTTGCTCCGATAGTTGGCGGTTTTTTGAATTTTCGTGTCACCGTTATTTGTTTACTATTCCACAGTAGCGGCACAATGAGCGTGTCGGCAGCGTTGATGGCAATATTCTCCATTAAAGGTGGTGATAGCGTAGAGAGGTCAAGAAGTAGCAACCTATCGATATAAGTGTAGTAAAAAGGCTCTTTTTTATCGAAAGCCTCGTCATCGGCAATTATGTCGATAGATGAGGCATTTTGTTGTTGTGTATCAAAATCAACCAACAATGTGAGTTTAAATTCCCCCTTTTCAGTATTATCTATAAAGTTGTTAATATTTTGACTGATTGTTTCGGTTAAAGAAGAGAATGCTGCCTGTCGTAAATCGCGGTAACGATAGATAATCGTATCACGGCTATTGATAATAGCCATTTTACGGCTAATGCTGTCAAGCATTCTATTCGCTTCAGGGTGCTTTTGCAGCGTAAGGTTTAACACCTCTTCGTAGCACTCTTTTGCTTTTTCAAACTGATTATTGCGATAGTAGTTATTACCCTCGTTAAGTTTATGTTTAATTTTCCGCTCTTTTCTTAAAGCCATTATTTCCTCCCTTTTCGTAATAATCTTGGGATTATATTCGGGAATAACATCCCACAAAGAATCCACAGTGCGAAGAGCTTCATCATAATTTCCGCTTTCTACTAAATTTTCATACCGCTCGAAAGCATCATCCACATAGTCTAATTTTTTCTGTTTTTCTTTGTGCTCATTTTCGATATTGGCAATAATTCGTTCTAACTGCGGCTGATTGCAGATTCTTACCGTATAAGAAGGTGTTCCTTTTAATGTTTCTATAAAGATTATCGTATATTTGCCACGTATATCATATATTTTTGAATGAAGATTTTCATCTTTTTCTTCCGAAAAAGATGAAGGTGAATTTTTTATCTCCTCAATTACTTGATTAAAAATAGCATTATAGCAGTTAATTTCTTCGGTGGTTAATTCTATGATATTAGAAATTGTATCTTGTTCATAACTATAATAATACAAAGTGAAAAATATCTCTTTTAAATTCATAAGACTTTTCCACTTCATTTTACAAAACAGTAACGTTTTGCCTTGATAAATAAACTCTTGATTGCGCTCACTGTAAAGTTCCTCTCTTGTCCAATTGTTTTTCGACATATACGTGACTGCCTCCATTGAACTTTGATACAATTCTACTATCTTGTCTTTAGTTAAGCATTCACGGGTTTGCGCTTTTCCCTCTGTACCTTTACCGATACAGAAAAATAATATTACCACTAAAATAAAGTAATGTTGTTTCATTTTTTCGTTATTTTTGTTATCCCTAATTAACTTATTTTCATGTGATTAACGCTATTCAATAGTACCTTTCGGTAAAAATTGAAACATATTAATAACACGCTGCAAAAATACGAAAAAAATCTTTACATTGAGTGGTTTTTTTTGAAAACGGTTAAGAAAAAAAAATTACGCGCCAAAATCATCATAAAATATCATGCTTTTCGGCACGCCAAGGTTATCCAGCATGGTTAATACGGCTTGCAACATAGCTCCGGGACCACAGATATAATACTCTATTTCTTCGG
>JAISWM010000032.1 GCA_031270785.1 Oscillospiraceae bacterium | reverse complement strand
AAAAGGTTTAAAATCATGTGCGATAGGTACAGAAATAAGCGTAAGCGTCACGGTCTCAGAATGACAATAATTTGCGGTTTGCATAATATGGATTTACAGGTCGTTTAATTTTCGGACATGTCCATTGAACTTTCTTCCATTGTTTCAAAATGATAAAATTTAATTGGGCGTGTTCCCACTAGAAAAAGTAAACAAAAAATGTTAGAATTATTTGTATGGAAGTAAAAGAAAAAGAATACGAAATGATCAAACATCTGTTGCCGGTGCAAAGAGGCAACGTAACAATAGACCTGTCCTAAAACTGTAATTCATAATTGTAAATTTCTGAAATAAGTGAAACTCTGAGTAAATGTTTTTTCTATTTATTGCGATAACGATACTGCAAAATTTTAAAGCGCTTAATACGACGATTCACGTGCTCGATGTGGATTCTATAGCTTTCAATTTGAGAATTAAACCATTTTTGATATTCAGTTAGTTGACCATTCTTAGGCTTTTTGTAAGGTGTTAAGCTGTTTGAATGATAAAGATTTAAACTTTGATAACCTTATGTCGCCGACAAGCAAAATATCTTTCAAAAAATGATATTCGCTTCTTTTAAAAATTTCCAAATCGTGAACTGCGCCTTTTTCCTCGTAAACACCAATAATTTGACCGTTTTCTCCGTTTATAACCAGTTGGTCTTTTATCGTGTGTCGTTTTTTTCACCTGAATACGATGCTTTTTGTTTATATTTTGGTCTTTCAGTTTCACACTCCGTGACATCTACGATGGTTATTTGAATATTGTTATCACTTTTTAAAAGTTTTCGTTTTGAAGGCAAAGAAATTTTTTTGTTTTTCACTAAAGTTTGTTCAACCCACGCCACTGCATCACAAACTCGGCTTTTTGAAACGCCATCTTTAAAGGCGATATTGCTCATTGTTCGATAATCGTGATAATATCCAAGCATTATCATTAATTTATCTAAAACACTGAGCCTTGACGGTCTTCCCCCCAATTTGGGTCGTTTTCTAAAAACATATAAGGAAATATGATATAATAAAACGGAGAAAAAATATGGTGGCGAGATGAAAAAGTGGCAACGATAGAAATAATAGTAAAATGTCCGTATTGTGAAAGTGAAAATGTGAGCAAACATAGCATAAATACTGGGAAGCAAAGATATATTTGCAACAACAAAGAGTGCAAACATAAAACATTTTATGCGGAATGCAAAATAGTAGTCTTTTTTCTCTGCTTCCCGGAGTAAATCGCGGTTTAAAGCACATTCAAATTTACTAATTACCGGCATTACGGCGTTTTTTAAAAAATCGTAATAATCTGTTTTTCCGTCAGTGCCAATATTGATGCCAAAAACAGATTTAATTTCACTATTTAAACTTTTTTTATTTTCATTAAGCTGCATTTCGACGCTTGTATTGCTTGACTCTTTGAATTCTAAACCTTCATTTAGCACAATTATGTTGCGCTCTTTGTCGCTGTAGAGCTGTTCAACGCTCTTTCTTACGGCGTCCATGCTTTCTTTGGATAATCTCGTTTTTGCGTTAATAAACCCCTTTTTGTTGCCGTTTTTCTCAACTAAATTTTGCTGGTAATTTAAAACCGCGTACGCCGTCCCGAGCAGTTCTTTATTTTCCTGCAGAACGCCCTTGCCGGTTGCGCCGTCCTCTGTGGCTCTGAGTAACTTTAAAAACTCAAACGGTTTAAACCGCTTGCCTTGCACCTGAATGTTAAAATTTTTAAAAATCGGATCAAAATTTGAAACAACCCCAACATTTCCGGCGGATACATAATTTATTGACTTAATTTTTCTGCCGACTCTGTTAATAAAAGCGTATGCATTTCCAAATACGAGGTAATCCCGAGCCATTGCCCGTTTAAACTCAACGCCGCTCAGGGTATCGCCGGTATCATCGTTTAATAGTGGAACCCTGGGGTCTTCGAAGACTTCGGTTAAAACTTTTCCTTCCTCGGTTTCATTGGATTTATAAAGTTTTACAGGTATCATCGCGAGTGCTTCGCAAATCATGTTAACGCTTGCTGCAAACGCTGGAATATTCATTGCTTTATTTACGTCAATTCCGTTAATTCCAGTGAAAAGCGCGGCCCAACCACCGTCAACGGGTAAAGGGTCTGCCATGTTTTTGACTTGCTTCTTTTCTTTTCTAAAAAAATTTAATATTCCCATTTTAATCACCTCCAAGCTTTAATTTTTGGCAATAAAAAACCGCCTTCTAGCGGCGCGGAACTGTTTTAATTATGAATATTTTGAAGAAGTTCATATAAATTTTTTTCTTTAGGGGCAAAACGTTCAAGTTCGTAACCTTTTAGAAACTGCGCTAAATTTTCGTCTTCCAACAACTCTCTTATCGATGTTTCAGGTTGACAATTGCATTCCAAACTATCGCAATACCTGATGTTATACTTGACTCTCATCAGCAAGATTATCAGCCTTTCGAATTTTCTGCGGGATTCAGCACTGAGAAAATTGGCATCATTTCCATCAAATCTCAAAAGCATAATTAAAATTTTGTCTATTTCCACGTTAACCCCTCCAATTAAAAACCAACCCGTTTTTTACGAATTGGCATTAAATTTATAATAAAAAATCCCGCCGTGCGGGCAGGGCACTAGACCGGGTGGGATTCCGGTATCTCCTATCACGCATTTCTGCGCGGGCGACGGCTCCCCCTTCCGTCCTCAGAGCGCCCCATAACTATATTATACACAAGATAACAAAATTAGTCAATCTTTTTTAATCTCCCTTTTTTTATAAATTTTATAGCATCCTCAAACATATACATACTTCTCATAAAAAATATTCCATGCCCTGATACTCTAATAGCCACTTTCACGAATTCATCATTAATTTTAAATTCTTTTACATACTCAAGCGAACTATCTTTTGGATTAATTCCCACATAATTGGGAACCCTTATTATTTCAGGTATATGCATATAATATTTTTCAAAATCTTTTGGGTGTTTATCGCACATATGCTTGTAATTTCCATCTGATACAAATATAGGAGAATTTTCTTTTATGTCTAACTTCAAAATTTCAATTACCGCTTTGGTAATTATTCCAATTTTTTCTACTCTCACACCGTCACAGCTCCCTGGGCAGTATCATAACGTTTTTGATCCCCAAAATCAAATTAATTCTCACTCTTACATAGCATAAGTAACCCCGCTGCCCTCAAAAATAATGTCCTGCTGCAATAGATAAACGGCGTTAATCAGGGCAGCGACCATGTCAACTTTTCCGCTTGATTTCTTTTTGTTAACATACCTGTTCATGTTGGTATCATACGCGCATTTGGCGTTTTCAAAGTTGATTTCGAGCAAAATATTTTTTTCATATCCAAACTCCCCATTTGTTATTTTTTCTGA
>JAISWM010000026.1 GCA_031270785.1 Oscillospiraceae bacterium | reverse complement strand
GCTTTAAAATATCGGTCAAGCCCGTTAAAGCCGGTTTTAATATCATCAACCTTATGCGGAATTCTTTTGTAGACAAGTGCGATACGAACACCCTCACTCGCTAAAGCAAAAGCTGTTGCAGCACCGATACCCTGCGGATTGTTCGTTCCCGTTACAATCGCTGTTTTATTTTTCAATCCAAGTTCCATCTCTTCATTCCTTCCAATCCCACCAGTTTGCCTTGCCCTCCGGCAGCTGTCCGTCGTCGTCAGCATAATGCACCGCAAGTCGATAGCAGTACAGAGCGCAGCGGTCGATCTGAATGCCCTGAGTGAAGCAGTCCTTGGCGTAAACCTCGTCGGGGTCTTGCCCTTTGAGGGATTCAATATTCGGGTATCCGGCACGGGTCAAGTGCTGCGCCATGTTCTTGCCGATGCCAGGGATTTTCGTCAGGTCGGTCATCTCAGCATCTCCCTCACATATTTTTTCTCCGTTTTATTATATCATATTTCCTTGTATGTTTTTAGGACACGACCATTTCATTGCTCTACTTCATATATAGCTGTTTTGTTTTTCACCCCGCCGTTGGCGGAGGGGGAAATAAAAAGTTTTAACTATTTTGGAGTATGATCCAAAATCGGCGGCATATATAGTAAAAGCTTTTTAAAACAGTGATATTTTTGTTCTTTCTCCCTGCCAACGGCAGGAGCAAATAAAAAGTTTTAACTATTTTGGAGTATGATCCAAAATCGACGGCATATATAGTAAAAGCTTTTTAAAACAGTGATATTTTTGTTCTTTCTCCCGCCGAAGGCGGGGGGAAATAAAAAGTTTTAACTATTTTGGAGTATGATCCAAAATCGGCGGCATATATAGTAAAAGCTTTTTAAAACAGTGACATTTTTGTTTTTCCCCCCGCCAAAGGCGGAGAAAAATAAAAAGTTTCAACCATTTTGAAACATGGCCCAAAATCTGCGGCGGCGTATATAATAAAAGTTTTTTAAAACAGTGACATTTTTGTTCTTTCTCCCTGCCAACGGCGGGGGAAAATAAAAAGTTTCAACTATTTTGGAGTATGATCCAAAATCAGCGGCATATATAGTAAAAGCTTTTTAAAACAGTGGCATTTTTGTTTTTCCCCCGCCGAATAATGGGGGGAAGATTATAAAAAATAAGTATTTTTGGGGGCATTAGCTGTACGCCACAATTTCTATATTGTTTATTCTTATTTCATCTAATGGCTTATCTGAATCATTTGTGGGGCTTTGAGAAATAGAATTTATAGTTTCCATACCTTCAAAGACTTGCCCGAACACCGTATGGCCTTTATTGGCAGTACTGTAATATCCATCTAAATTTGGATTACCACCGTGTTTTTCATAAAGGTTTTTTATTTCATCGGTTATTTTAGACATATCTATCGTCGTACCGTACTTAGATGAAAATTTACCTGGGTCTTGCTTATAAATATCGTATGTTTTTTGATATCTTTCCCAACCCTCGAAACTAGAACTATCTTTATTATTTATGAAAAACTGGCTGCCATTCGTATTGGGGCCGCGGTTCGCCATGGATACCGAACCGGTTATATTAAATAGTTTACTGCTGAACTCATCTTCAAAATCTTTTCCCCAAATGCTTTGCCCACCGGTACCGTTTCCGTTTGGATCTCCTGTTTGAACCATAAAATTTTTTATTACTCTATGAAAGATTATTCCGTTATAATATCCGTTTTGTGATAATTTTTTGAAATTTTCTACGGATTTTGGAGCTGCTTTAGGGAAAAATCTTATTTTAAATGATCCCAAATTCGTGTTAACCACGGCTATTTCTTCATCTTTTTCAGGCAAATTTAATTGATATCCTATAGGATTATCGTCATCAGAGGGATTGTGTTTGTTTTGACAACCGCAAAAAGATAAAATTGTGAAACACATTAAAAGTACTCCTATTAATTTTTTTGAATTTTTATTCATTACTTTACAGTTCCCCTTTGTTATATATTAAAAATCATTTGAAAGCATACAGTCATTCACGTTTTGCCATTGCGCCCATAGGCAGGGAAAAGAACAAAAGCGCCGCTGTTTTAAAAAATTTTTACTATATTTGCGTGAATCTTTTTTTAAAATTTTGCCTATTTGCTTGACAAGGCGCAAAAACATGTTGAAATTAAATTACAATAAATTAAAAAACGTAGGAGTATTAACGTTATGAATTTTAAAAAATTTATGGCACTGATTTGCGCGTTTTCTTTTGTGTTTTCAAATTTAATTAATGTTTCTGCGTACAATATGGCCAAAACGATATTTTTGGGAGATTCAGGCGCAGGAAAAACATCAGTGTTTGAGAGATTGCGGCTTCGGGAGTTTAATAATGACATCTCTTCTACCATAGGGGTGGACTTTGAATATATAGAATGCAATAACAATAGGATTTGCTTTTGGGATACCGGTGGTAAAGGATTTTATCGTTCTATAGTTCGATCATATTGTATGAGTGCGGACATAGCGGTTATTTTCGTTGATAGTACTAATTCAAATATTATAGAAAATATTGATATGTGGGTGAAATTTGCAATAAACCACTGCTCTAGCGCCGTAACGCTTTATTTAGTGGTAACTAAAATAGATATTAAAAGTGTGGACGATAATTTGGCGGTACGCATTAGGGATAAAGCGGCAGAACATCATATGGAAATACGTCTCACAAGTGCTAAAACGGGCGATGGAATACAAGAACTCATAAAATTATTGGTCAATGCAGTAACTAAAGTTGAGAAAGCTAGAGCTGTGAAAGATGCAGCTAGAGTCGAGGAAGCTAAAGCTGCGGAAGCTGAGCGTGAAGTGATTCGGAAAGCTAGAGTTGAGAGAGCTAGAGTTGAAGCTGAGCGCGAAGCAGCTTTGACAGCTGAAATTGAGAGAACTAGAGTTGAGGAAGCTAAAGCTATGGCAACCACAAAAACAGGAACACCACTTTTGACCCCACTGTTAGCAGCAGGAATAGTAACGGGGATAACAATAGTAGTGGGTTTGACAGCAACCTTGGTGCACTTGGCAAAAAGTCGATTTTCTGCAAATCGGCCACAGCCACAACCCGCTTGACATGGTAAAAACTTTTTAAAATAATGGCGTTTTTGCTTTACCCCCGCGAGTCGGCGGGGGAAAGAAACGTAAATAACATCACGTTTCTAAATGGTTTCGGCTATAGTATTTACGGCATCAGCCTTGAAATTTTGGTCACGTCTTAAAACAGTTGAAAGCTCTTCTTTTCCCCCGCCATGGGCGGTGGGGGAAAGATATTATCAACTAATTTGAACCGCCACTAAAATTTTTAACTGCTTCTTTAATTTTATTAGCTTTGTCGATATTTTGCCCGTTAGTTGATTTATCTGAATATATCAGTAAAAATTTTTTGTTATTTGAAACAGTTGCGGGAACTTCTTTACCCAAAACGTTTAAAGTACCTTTAGAGTTTACTTGGGAGAATACATCATCACCGACATTTTCAAATTCATATAATTCTGCCGTTATATTTGAATTATTGTATTTAAATGTGTATTTTATGCCTTTTTTAGCATTTATTATTTCCGAAAGCATATCAGTAGATTGACCGGAAATTAAATCCATATCATGAAGGTAATTTTGAAGGCCCTCCAGATTGTTTTCGTACTTGTTTTGGTCTAAATTTACTTGTGATTGTTCAAAGCTTTCTTGCGGAGAACCCACGTCGCCTTCTCCGCAGCCGGAAAATATTAATGGAATAATTAGTATTAAAATTAATAAATTTATTTTTTTTGTTTTTTTCATAATATGTTTTCCTTATTCGTATATTGGGTCATGTCTCAAAATAGTTGAAATTCTTTCTTTTCCCCCCGCCGTGGGCGGGGGGGGAATATCATCGACTAATTTGGGTCACAGCCTATAATTTTGATTTTTTGCCGGAATGTCGAATGGCCTTTGCCGAGCATATTATCAGGGGCATGTCTCAAAACAGTTAAAATCTCTTCTTTTCCCTCTGTCGTAGGCGGGGGGAAAGATATTATCCACTAATTTTTGTTACAACCGTATATTGGGTATTTACAGCATAATTCTTTTACGGATTTTTTAATATTTTCTTTATTTTTCTCAAAATCCTCAATGGATAAAGATATTAATTTCGCAATAAGCCTCATATCTTCTTTGTTCATGCCTCTTGTAGTTACCGCCGCTGTGCCTATGCGTATTCCGCTTGTTACGAAAGGACCTCTTTTTTCATTTGGAACAGTATTTTTATTCACTGTGATATTTACTAAATCTAAATTATGCTCCAATTCTTTCCCGGAAATATCTTCCTCGCTAAGGTCTATCAGCAGTAAATGATTGTCCGTACCGCCGGATATTAATTTGACGCCGTTATCCAGCAAACTCTCCGCCAAAACTTTACAGTTTTCCACTATATTTTTTTGATATTCCTTAAATTCGGGTTTCAAAGCTTCTTTAAAACATACGGCTTTAGCGGCAATAATGTGCATAAGAGGACCGCCTTGAATACCGGGGAATATCGCTTTATCTATGTCATTTGCGTATTTTTCTTTGCAAAGTATCATACCACCTCTTGGCCCTCTTAAAGTTTTGTGCGTAGTGGTTGTTACAAAATCAGCATACGGTATCGGATTTGGGTGTAGTCCGGCAGCAACAAGCCCGGCTACATGAGCCATATCAACCATAAGATACGCGCCGCACTCATCGGAAATTTCTTTAAATTTTTTAAAATCTATAGTTCTGGAATATGCGCTTGCGCCGCAGATTATCATCTTTGGCTTGTTTTCCAAAGCAATTTCTCTTACTTTGTCGTAATCAATAAGATGAGTTCCAGGGTCTACGCCATAAGGCACGAAATTATAAAATTTTCCGGACATATTCACAGGCGACCCATGGGTAAGATGCCCTCCTTCAGAAAGGCTCATGCCCATTACGGTATCTCCGTGTTTAAGCATAGCGAAATAAACGGCGGCGTTAGCTTGAGAACCCGAATGGGGTTGCACATTAGCGTGATCAGCGCCAAACAATTGGCAAGCCCTCTTTTTAGCTAGATCTTCCGCTATATCCACAAATTTGCATCCGCCATAATAGCGCTTCCCCGGGTAGCCCTCAGCATATTTATTAGTCAGTATACTGCCCATAGCGGCAAACACGGCAGGAGAAACAATATTTTCTGAAGCAATAAGTTCTAAGTTATCAGACTGACGATTGAATTCTAAATTTATAGCATTCGCTATTTCAGGATCAAACTTTTTGATGAAATCTATGTTTTCTTTAACATATTTTGGCACTATGTATGGTCCCCTTCCAAAAATAAATTTTAAAGTATATACGAACAAATTTGCTTTTTTCAAGTGCAGCAGCTATAGATTATACAGTTTTGCTTTTAACAGTACAAGATAATATAGCACAAACTTTTTTTAAAAAGTTATATTTTTCGTTATTTCCCAAGCTTTGTATATCAAAAATCATTTTAAAACGCGATATTATTTACATTCCCCCGCCGAAGGCGGGGGAAAACAAAAACGTCATTGTTTAAAAAAGTTATATTTTCGTTATTTTCCAAGCTTTGTATAGCAAAAATTATTTAGAAACGTGGTATGATTTACTTCCCCCCCCGCCGAAGGCGGGGAAAACAAAAACGCCACTGTTTGAAAAAGTTATATTTTCGTTATTTCCCAAGCTGTGTATAGCAAAAATTATTTTAAAACGCGGCATTATTTACGTTTTTTCACTGCCAACTCGGAAAAAAGAGCAAAAATACCACTGTTTAAAAAAGTTTTTACTATATTTGCATGGATATTTTTAAAAAATAACTATAATGCAAAAATGTTTTTTAAATTTTGCTTATTTGCTTGACAAAACGTTAAAAACATACTATAATTAAGTTAGCCCAAAACAAATAATTTGAAAGAGGTCGCTTATATTATGAAATTTAAAAAATTTCTGGCACTGATTTGCACATTCGCTTTTATGCTTTCAAATTTAATTAATGTTCATGCTATAAATTATGTCAACGTGGCATTTGTCGGAGATCAGGAAACAGGGAAAACTTCAGTGGTTAGGAGAATACGCGAAGGTACGTTTAAAAATGAATATATATCTACTGTTGGGACTGATTATTGCACGTGGCAGATAGAAAACAATAATGAAGCCCGAATTTGGGATTTAAGTGGCCAAGAAAGATTTTGGAATGTAATTAAATGTGCATATCTTAATGCCGCAAAAATAGTGACAATTTGTAGTAATATTACTTGCCGAGATAGTATAGATAATGTTGGCAAGTGGATGGAAAAGGTAAAAAAAAGTAGGTGTTCTGAAAACGCAGTGGTTATTTGGGTGATAAATAAAATAGAATTGGAAGAAACGGAAGGTGCTGTGACACGCGCTGAAATTGAGGCTAAAGCAAAGGCTAACGATATAGAACTAGAACATATAATTTACACAAGTGCTAGCACGGGCAAGGGAATAGAGGATCTTAGAAAAACGTTATGCCGCTCAGCAAATGAATTTTTTGCAACTGATCTTGCCGCACGTAAAGCAGCTGAAGCTGAAGTCAATGCTGCACTTGGCAGAAAATTGCTGACGGCAACAGTGACAGCGGCGGTGGTAGGTGCAGTAATTGGAACGATACGCTTAATAAGAAATTGGCTTGTTAATAATCGGGCACGAAGCTTACCAAATAATTACGAAATAAAAACGTGACATTATACTAATTTCAATTATAAATATCAGTTTGTACCCGTTACTTTCCCCGCCGAAGGCGGGGAAAGTATAGCTGTTATGATTTAAAACAGTCCTCAAAAGTAAATTTTTCCGTGTACTTTCTCCCAGCCGTCGGCTGGGAAAAAGTTATACAAATCAGACACTTTTCAAACGAAACGGCTATAAATTAAACACACATCAAATTTTTAATTAGAAATAGTATTAGCTATAAATATCTTTCATGGTTAAAGATACTTTTTTCCCGTCTATAAACTTTATTTTTACTTTTACTGTATCTCCGACGCTTAATAACTCATTCGGAGAATTAATTTTTTCATTCGAAATCTCCGAAATATGTACGAGACCGTCTATCCCTGGTAACACAGCAACGAAAGCCCCATATGGTAAAATATTTATAACTTTAGATTCAAATACCTTTCCGACAGGATACTCTTTTTTCAATATTTCCCAAGGATTATCTTCCATTTTTTTATAAATCAAGGAAACCTTTTGCTTTTCTTCGTTAAATGACTTTATTTTTACTTCTATCTTATCGCCAAGCTTAACCACATCCGAAGGATGATTTACCCTCTTCCACGACAAATCCGAAATATGTATCATACCATCAATGTGCCCTAAAGCAACAAACACGCCATAATTAGTTATAGATTTTATTATTCCCTGATACGGTTTATCTTTTTCTATGTTATTCCAAAATTCTTTAAGCCACTCTTTTTTGATTCCTTCTTCCACTAATTTTATTGATCCTACTATTCTTTTCCTTGATTGATCAACTTCAATAATTTTTAATTTATGTGTATGGCCTAAGTAATTTTCAAGTGGAGTGCCTTTCTTCCCGCCAATTTGCGATAAAGGTATGAAAACGTCCATACCTCGGCAAGATATTATCATTCCGCCTTTAACAATTTTTTTAGCTGTACCTTCTAAAATTTCCGCATTTTTTTCGCATTCTGAAAAGTTGCTCCACTGTTCATTTAAAGATATTTTTTTCCGGGATAATAAAACTATTCCGTCTTGATCATATGTCTTTAACACAAATAATTTTAATACGTCCCCCTCCTTTACTATATCTTCAGGATTTACATCCGGATTTATTGAAAGCTCGGAAGCAGGCACAATTCCTGACTGCTTTCTGCCTATATCCACATAAACTTCGTCAGGCTGTACACTAATGACAGTCCCGCTAACAACCTTTCCTACATTTAAACCTTTTAAAGACTCTTCTAACATCTCTTCAAAGTTTTCTGAAAAACTATCTTCTTCTAATATAATTTTTTCATCCATAATATTTTGTCTCCTTTATTAAAGTAATATTGCATACTATTTCTAAATTAAAAATTAATACTCATTTAGTCGCTCCGCCATGCGGAAAAAAGTAACGAATATAGCAAAAACCATTTAGAAACGTGGCATTATTTACGTTTTTTTCACGCCGAACGCGGGCCATGTCTCAAAATAGTTGAAATCCCTTCTTTTCCCCCCCGCCATGGGCGGGGGGGAAAAGATACTATTAACTAATTCGGATCGCCACGCCGAATGCGGGAGGAGAAAAAACAAAAATGCCGCTTGTTTCAAAAGGCTTTTATTAATACCATAGTCAAAATCATTTAAAAACACGGTAGTATTTACGTCTTTTCCCGCGCCGAGTGCGAGAGGGAAAAACAAAAATGCCGCTGTTTTAAAGAGTTTTTACTATAATTAATATTTTTATTTGAAATTAGTATCATTGCATCATTAATATTTTGGTGGTGGTCCAAATTAGTTAATAGTATCTTTTTCCCCCTGCCCATGGCGGGGGTGAAAGAAGGAATTTCAACTATTTTGAGACATAACCCTTCCCGCCACCGGTGGGGGAGAGACTGTAAGAACAAATTTACTTTTTTCAAATACGGAGCTATGTTTACCATATTTATATATTATATACAAAAAAGAAATATTTGTAAAGAAAAAAAGATTTTTTTGTTGATTTTGCCCCAACAATTCATTTTATATTATTTATAGATGTTACACTTGAAAAAAGTCTAATACTATTTTTAAATTAAAATCTGATGTGTGTTTGATTTACTTTCCTACGCCGACTTGCGGGGGAAAGAACAAAAACGCCACTGTTTCAAAAGGTTTTTGGCCATGTATCAAAATAGTTGAAATTCCTTCTTTCTCCCGCTTACGCGGGAGAAAGATATTACAAACTAATTTGGACTACAACCGCGTTTTTACTATATTGCTTCTTGACAAAATCAATGGTCTATGTTATAATGTTATTGATCTTGAATTAAATATTAAGTGAGGTGATTAATTATGTTTGGTATAAAATCAGATGTGTTTTTTAGTTGTATTGCGGCAATGTTGGCGTTCACTGCTACAAATCTTTTCCTTGGTGCATTATTTTTTAGGAGTAGTAATGGGTTTTCAGAAGAGTTAGCTACACACGCTGTTGGCGCGGGTAAGGCTGTGCGCAACGGCTACGATGCGATGCGGAACGCCTACAATGTAGCTATGGAGTTGAAAGATTTCCTGACAAGCAATGACGCTTCTGAAACAATTGGAACACTACGAAGAGCTTTTGATACTAACGATACTGGAGAAATGATAAGAGCATTACAAGAAATTGCCGAGAAATACCCTAATGCAAAGGGAATATTACAAAAAATTATCGTTGACCATCCTGAGGCAATACAATTAATACTGGGGTGTGTATTGGGAAAGGTTTCTAATGCTCCTGCGGCTCCTGGGGTCGATTAGGTAAATGTTTTCTATTTCTTATAACTATTTCCCCGCGAGCCGGTCATGTCTCAAAATAGTTGAAATCCCTTCTTTCCCCCCGCGAATCAGCAGGGGGGAGAAAGACATTATCAACTAATTCGGACCACTACCCGCAAGCTCGCAGGGAGATATAGCTGTTACGATTTAAAACAGTCCTCAAAAGTAAATTTATTCGTGTACTTTCTCCCCG
>JAISWM010000085.1 GCA_031270785.1 Oscillospiraceae bacterium | reverse complement strand
ACTGATGAACCGCCCGTGAAAGGTTGATAAGTCCTTTGGCGTTATCCACGCAATATCGCCGCCGTAGTAGCTCTCATTTTTAGTCGACGGCGTAGCCCCTCCGACAATTTCGCCGAGGTCTGCAAGTGTGCATCGTTTCCAATCACCCATCTGCCGTTCCTCCTAACCAGCGAGTTCTTTACATTCGCCTGATTGACCGTGGCGTAGTACATAGTCATATCGCCGTGACCGCAGTTTCAACTATAGCTGTTACGATTTAAAACAGTCCTCAAAAGTAAATTTATCCGTGTACTTTATCCCAACCGACGGCTGGGATAAAGTTATAAAAATCAGACGCTTTTCAAGCGAAACAGCTATATTTTAAGGCGCGATGTCATTTGGAGAATAATTTTTTATATTTTAAAATGCCGTTACCTTTCCTTACCAACAAAAAACAACGCCACAGTTCCGGGGCCTGCATGGCTCCCTATAACGGTTCCAATAGTGTTTATCTTTACCTCTTTAACTTCAAATTTTCTTTTTATCATATCTTTTAATTTTTCAGCATCTTCTAAACAATCTCCATGACTTATAAAAATAATCTGGTCTTTCGTGTTTATGCCAAGCTCTCCTACTTGATTGGCTAAAAATTCTAAAGATTTTTGTCTGCCCCTAACCTTAGTAACAAATTTAAGAAATCCTGAATTGTCCACATGTAAAATAGGCTTAATATTAAGCATACTCCCTAAAAAAGCCCCTATAGACGACACACGCCCGCCCCTTTTCAAATGATTTAAATCGTCAACGGTAAACCAATGGCAAACAGATAATTTATTGTTGTTAATCCAACTTTCGAGTTCAAAAATGGTTTTTCCTTCTTTTTTCATATTAGCTGCCATATAAACCAGCAATCCTTCACCCATTGAGGCGCAAAGCGAATCCACGACCTTTATATTCCTCTTTGGATACTTGTCTTTTAGTTCATCGGCAGCTATTTTAGCAGAAGCAAACGTTCCGCTGAGTGCGGAAGAAAAGGATATATATAGTATGTCTTTCCCCTCATCCAAATACTTTACAAAAACTTCTATAAATTCATTTGGATTAATTTGAGATGTAGAAGATAACTTTCCGCTCCTAAGGTTATTATAAAATTCCTTTATATCCATACTTTCGGTATCAAGGCAGTCAAATCTTTCTTTTCCGTCAATGTTAAACTTGAGCGCTACTGTTTTTATAGAAAGTTCATTTGTCAGGTCACTGGGCAAGTCTACGGTAGAATCTGTAATTATAATATAGTCCTGCATTGAATTCACCTCAAATTATTTTATTATAGCTGTGTTTTTGAAAAGAGCCATGTAAGTAAGTCCTCCCCCCGCGGATATGCGGGGAACTGATTGCGAAAATTTGGACTTTTTTTAAATGCTGTAGCTATATTAGGTGGTAACCCAAATTAGCTGATAATATCTTTCCCCCCACCAGTGGCGGTGGGAGAAGGGATTTCAACTGTTTTGAGATACAACCTGCATTTACGCACGCTAAACCCCAAACTTTGGATTTTATTTTTACGTTTTTTCACCCGCGGCGGGGATAACAAAAACTTTAAATCCGAAGTTTTATTCATGATTAAGCCGTGTTTCAAAATAATTGAAACTTTTTCTGTTCCCCCCCGACATGGGCGGGGGAAAAGATACTGTCAACTAATTTGGCCCACAACCCGTGATTAATCATAGGCGTAATTTTAACATTTACTAAAACTTAAAGTCAATAATTAAAAAAGGGGTTACGTCTCAAAATAATTGAAATCCCTTCTTCCCACCCAACCAAAGGCGAGGGGAAAATATTATCAACTAATTTGGCTCACCTCCGGCAATTTAAATTTTTTCGCTGTGGCGGAAAGAAAAAATTTAGCAATCAATGGTTAAACATTACCAAAAAATTGGCCGTTTTGAAATAAAATGCTAAAAACCTCACCCAAGTCACGCAAATTATATTGATTATATTTTTCATATTCCATATTCAACAAAGCTGCCTTTGCAGGTTGCATTAGTTCTATATATTGGCGGAAAGGGATATTATACCAACGTGGTGCATGGTTTGCACCTTGATTTCTACCTGATGAATTATGACACTCATATATATCTTGAGTTAAATCAGCGACAAAGAATTCCCCATTTACTTTATATAAAACCGCCTGGTGAACACGGGTTTTGGAGTGTACTACAATTACTGGATATGATACTATTCCATTTTTATGAAATTCATCTATAACATAACTCGTAAATTGTCGGCAACCTCCCTTCTTGAATCTCGCAACGTAATCCACTTCTTCACGAAATACTTCACCATGCGTTTCGAGTTGTGTATTTTGAAAACGCTCAAAAGAAGCTTGATCGTATGTAAAACCTTGTTTAAAGATCTGACAATACACATTTTTAATTTTTTCCAGTTGAATTGTATTAGGTTTTATTAGATGGGGGGGGGATATATCCGGAGGAGGTGTATTATGATTTAATGGCTTTAAACAACAACCAACAAGTGCTGAACAAAAAACAACAGCAACAGTAAGAACAACACGACTTTTGACAAAAGAATTCATTGATTGACCTCTTTATATTATGTTTATGTTTTATTTAATTGTAACACTTAAATAATAAAATATCAACACAATTTAAAATTAAAAATATCAGGCTGGTAATTTTGCCAACCTGATAATTAAGGGTCAATGTTTAAAAGTCTAAATATATAGCAAAAATCATTTAAAAATGTGGTTGTGAGACAAATTATAAAAGCGTCTGATTTTTATGACTTTCTCCCAGCCGTCGGCTGGGAGAAAGTACACGGGTAAATTTACTTTTGAGGGCTGCTTTAAATCGTAACAGCTATAGTTAATAATATTTTCCCCCCCGCCAATTCGCGGAAAAAAAGAGAAGTTTCAACTATTTTAAGACATGACCCAATTTGAGCACTTGACGCAAACAAATTTTTAGTATATAATTAATATGTGACTGAATTTAAATTAAAGAAAGAACGTATTGTTGTATGAAAAAGAATAGTTTTGCTAAATTTTTAATGATAGCTTCTTTTGCAGTAGGTATATTTTCTCAAAATATTAATACTGTTAAAAGCGTAAATTGGCAAACCACAAAAAGTTATGCCAAAAGAAGCATATTCCCTGCTAGTGTAGTTACTGGATTAGGTTCTTTGATTTATATATTATACCGTGGGTTAACTGATAAGTCAGATTTAGTTCATAAAAATCCAACTGAACTTATCCCAAAAGCTGAAAATCCAACAGAAGTTGAAAATCCAACAGATCTAGCGCATGGAAATTTATCTATTCCTGATCCTGATGAATTTATTCAAAAAGGTGAAAATCCAACAGATCTAGCGCATGGAAATTTATCTATTCCTGATCCTGCTGAACTTACCCAAAAAGTTGAAAATCCAACAGACCTAGTGCATGGAAATTTACCTATTCCTGATTCTGCTGCACTTATCCCAAAAGTTGAAAATCCAACAGGTCTAATAGATTTAGTGAATGGAAATTTATCTATTCCTGATCCTGCTGAACTTATCCAAGACGACCGAGAACAGCGAGTTGGGGGATTTAACACATATCCGTTGTTTGCCCATGTTCCAGATGCATCAGATATAAAACAATGTGGTGAAGAAACTTGTTACTTGCTAAGTGCGCTACTCTCATTGGCTAAATGTAATCCGGCATTTATATGCAGCATGATGAAAAATTTAGGAAGCGGTTGGGTCGTAGTTAGATTATACGATTTAGACAGTGATGATTCCGGACAAGTAATAGGTTTTAAGCCTAAATACATAAAAGTGTGGGTAAATGATCTAATTGCGAAGAACTCTTTGGATTATTCCGTATTTTGGGTAGAAATAATCAAAAAGGCGTACAGTATAGGGGAGTTCAATCGTAAAAATTCGAGTATATATTATAACGGTTTAACACTAGAGAAACGGAGAAAGCATTATGATGCCTTCCGTAAGGATTCGGAAAAATTTAAGAGCAAACCTCGAGATATAGATATGGGATTTTCTTATTTAACTTTTATGAATTTACTGGGATGTAGAGCAGTTGAAAAAAAAGTATGCGACATTATCGAAATCGATCCGAATTCAGTGTATCAGGATAAACTTAATCAAAAATATGACGAGAAGGACCTACAACTTTTCGATTATATAAAAGCTTATCTAGACAGCGATAAACCCGCAGTTGCAGTTTTTAAAAATTGTGCGCGTGTGCCTATGCCTGGTCAACATGCGTATGCCGTTGTAGGATGCAGAAAAGTGGGGAATTACAAATTTATAGACCTTGTGGACCCATTCAGAGGAAAAATGATACCCGACGCAATGATGACTCGGGGAGGAGAGTCAGATAACGCGCTGCCCGGCATAAAATACATCAAACGAGTCGATGGAACTTATCTAAGAACACATACGAGTGAAACCGAAAAATTAGCAATAGAACTAAGCGATTTTAGCCAAATTTTAAAAAGTATAGAATTACTCGATGGTAGTATGGCGGCGACTGAATTACGTATTCCTGAGTTAGATGTATCCGGTGAAATTCCTGTTACTTTAAGAAATTTTGCTTCACACGAAAGAGCACGACTTGAACAAATTTATGCGGCAATAGGCAATGACGCAGAACTGCGTCGAAAAATAAATTTGATCGAAAATTTTTTAAAACAAATGATAGACAGCGACGCAAATTATTTTGCTGTGCAAGTCACACCCCAAGCAGTTAAACCTATATTTAGCGATGGAGAAATAAAAAATAGATTTGGGGTAGGAGAACATTCGACAGCGGCTGGCCGCGATAGAGATGCAGTGCGAGAAAATACAAGCCACAGATTATTTGGCTGCCCCTTTCTGTATGGCGATAATAAAAGTCATTACGAAAAATTTGGATATCTATGTTTGTCAAACGTGGGCTTAGACATACGGACACGAAAAGAACAAATACAAGCTTGTATAGCAGGTAAAAAAATCGGTTGCATAAACAACAATAATGTAAGCAACTATGGTGGAGTTATAGTGATTTTAGACAAAGAAAAAGTAAAAACGAAAACAACCATAACATTTGGAGATAGTATAAAATCCCCTATGTCAGATAGGATAGCTAGCATGGTAACTGATCCAAAAATTTCATTTTTAGTTGACCTTGACTTTGATAATAAAGTGGGGGCTATCCCACAGAGAATAAATGATTGTTATGATGCAATTATGACTTGCAATCCTAATAATTGTTTAGATGTGTACCGGAGAATACTTGGTGCCAGAACAGCAAAAGAGTATAATTGGTTTGTAGCAAAAATACACATATTAGCTAATTCAAACTATTTTGAACTTCAATTTCACGGAAAACTTGGTATAGAAGATGCCCAAAAAATAGTCATAAATAAAGAGGTTGTAGAAAACGCTTGGGTAGACGAACTTACAACATATCTAACCGAAAATAATTGGGTAACAGTGCCCAGCGAAAGCAATGAAAATGTGATTACATTTGTCCGTCAGTAAGTCTTTCTGGGCCATGTCCTTAAAAATATATAAACGATCAAAAAGTCTAATATTAATAGTAAAGCCAACAAAAATTTGGTCATGTCCCAAATAATTGAAGTCCCTTCTTTTCCCCCCGCCATAGGCGGGGGGAAAAGATATTATCAATTAATTTGGCCCACAACCCGCGAAGCATTAGAAAAAGCTATTAATTCAACGTTTGATTGGGTTTCTTCATCTGATATTTTGGGTTGGTTCGAGCATTGTGGTTACATGACTACTAAAAGTTAAAGCGCTATATTAAAAAAATCCTTTCGTTTTTAAATTGATGAATCAATTCGCTTCCTTAAAACCATCTTTTAAAAGTACAGATCTATTAAAAATCAATATTTTTTCGGTACTTTCTCGGTCTAAACAAAAATATCCCGTTCTCATAAACTGATACGGTTGCAAAATCTTAGCACATTTCAGAGAATTTTCAAATTTACATCCCTTAAGAATTTGCAAAGAACCAGGATTAATATTGTTTATAAAATCATCTCCGTTCGCTTCGGGGTTTGGAGCTGTAAATAAATTCGTGTAAAGCCTTACTTCACCATCTAAAGAATTTTTTGAATCCACCCAATGAATTGTACTTTTTATTTTTCTTCCGTCAGACGCTGTTCCACCGCGGCTCTCCTCATCATATTCCGCAAAAACTTCCACTACTTCTCCGGATTCATCCTTTTTACATCCCGTACATTTAACTATATACGTTGATTTTAGTCTTACTTCGCCGTTTGGAAAGAGTCTGAAATACCCTTTTGCGGGATTTTCCATAAAATCTGTTTTTTCAATATATATTTCTCTTGAAAACGTAATAACTCTTTTGCCCATTGACTTGTCGTTAGGGTTATTTTCTATTTCAAATTCTTCTGTTTTGTCTTTGGGATAATTTGTTATAATAAGTTTGAGCGGCTTGAGCACTGCCATAGCTCTATTTGCTCTTATATTGAGGTCTTCCCGTAAGCAATGCTCTAAAAAACTATAATCGACTGTACTTGCGGCTTTGGATACTCCTATTCTGTCACAAAAATTACGTATCGATTCAGGCGTATAACCACGCCTTCTAAGCCCGCTGATCGTTGGCATTCTGGGGTCATCCCACCCCGATACAACTTTACTTTCAACGAGCTTTCTGAGTTTTCTTTTACTCATAACTGTGTAATTTAAATTAAGTCTTGCGAATTCTATTTGCCTTGGTTTAGACTCGCAGTCAATATTATTAACTACCCAATCATAGAGCGGGCGATGATCTTCAAACTCTAAAGAACAAAGAGAATGTGTAATTCCTTCCAGAGCGTCCTCTATAGGATGAGCATAATCATACATTGGGTATATACACCATTTATCACCGGTATTATGATGATGAGATTTGGTTATTCTGTAAAGTACGGGGTCTCTCATATTAAAATTTCCGGAAGATAAATCAATTTTTGCTCTAAGCGTCATACTGCCGTCTTCAAATTCACCATCTCTCATTCGTTTAAATAGATCCAAACTTTCTTTTATTGGTCTGTCCCGATGATGGCTTATTCCCGGATTTTTTAAATCTCCCCTGTTTTTTTTAACTTCTTCGGCTGATAATCGGCACACATAGGCTAAACCTTTTTTTATGAGACGGCAAGCAAATTCGTACATTTTCTCAAAATAGTCCGAAGCATAATAGAACCTGTCGCCCCAATCAAATCCAAGCCATTTTATATCCTCTTTTATAGACTCAACATATGTAGTATTTTCCTTAGTGGGATTTGTGTCATCCATTCTTAAATTACATACCCCGCAAAAATTTTTAGCCATTCCAAAACCTATACAAATCGCTTTAGCGTGCCCTATATGAAGGTGCCCGTTAGGTTCAGGTGGAAACCTTGTATGTACGGTTTTTCCATAAAATCTTCCTTTTTCCGATATATCCTCTTTAATAAAATCATATATAAAATTACTTGAATTTTCATTTTCCATTTTATATCACTCCTTCACTTTTTAATATATAGCTGTTGCTCTACAAAAAACAAAAGTGAAAAAACAGGCATTTTTCAAAGGCATCAGCTATATAACAAATTAAACACTTTTCAAAGGTATTATAGCTGTTTCTTTTGAAAAATGCCATATGAGTAAGCTATCTTCCCGCCGGTAGGGGAAGATAGTGGAAAAAATCAGACATTTTTCAAGGGCATTATAGTTGTTTCTTTTGAAAAATGCCATATGAGTAAGTCATCTTCCCGCCGGTAGGCGGGAAGAAAGTGGGAAAATTAAACACTTTTCAAAGGTATTATAGCTGTTTCTTTTGAAAAATGCCATATGAATAAGCTGTCTTCCCGCCGGTAGGGGAAGATAGTGGAAAAAATCAGACATTTTTCAATGGCATTATAGTTGTTTCACTTGAAAAAAGCATACTCATTAATGGGTCATGTCTCAAAATATTTGACATTCGTTTTATCTTGGACGTACACCAATTTTGCCGTCAATAACCACATAAACTCCAAATTTCTCTTCTTCAAGAAGTGGCTTTAATTCCGGTATAAATTCTCCTAAGTCCATTCCAATTAGGCTATTTTCATCATTTACTCCAAATGCAAGAGCCCGAGGACGCTCAGCACTTGTGCATTTAAAACATACTCTTCTAAAGGTACAGCAAAATATTCTTGTATTTGTTCCACTTTGCCACCACATTTAACTGCCGACATAAAATCTAATACAACCCAGGTAGTAATCGCTGTTATCTTCCTTGTAAATCAAGGCCTTGAGCGGCTTTAAAATCTTAAGTCCGTTATCGGCAAACAAAGTCTCTGAAGGGGGATAAATACTAATCATAGGCATTCACTCCAAACAAAAAGAACACCCTAACTTATTAGGTGTCCTTCAAAATTTATATTTGATTTAGTTATTCTTCTTCAAGTTTTTTGAAATAGTCTTTTCTTATTTCATCAACTTCTTCCATGGTGAGTCCCGTTACCCTGCTGATAACTATCACAAGGAAAGAATCCTCATCATCGAGACCGTGTTTAAATTCATCCCAACATCCGGATTCATTCATTAATTTTAAAGCGACTTCTTTCATCAATTGCTTTTTCTCATTCTCATTTATCATAAATTAATTACTCCTTCAAATTTATATATGTTTGTTTTGCTCATATTTCGCTTTTAAGGGCTTCTATCTCTTCGATTGATAAATTAGTAGTCTCAGATATAAAACTCGCTTCCATGCTCTTTTTTATCAATTTTATAGCTATTTCTCTTTCGCGTTTGGCCAATTTAGCTTCGCCCCTAGCTTCGCCCCTAGCTTCGCCCCTAGCTTCGCCCCTAGCTTCACCTCTTATTTCAGCTTCTTTGATGCTGCTTTTGTAGTCACGCCAGTATTTCTCTCTTATCTCGGCGCGTTTTCTTGTAAATTCGTCCGCGTTTAAGTCTCTGACTATTTCCACAGCTTTTAA
>JAISWM010000099.1 GCA_031270785.1 Oscillospiraceae bacterium | reverse complement strand
TGGCTTATGAATTTGAAGTTGGCGAAGCAACCGTTCACGATGTGATAGTTTGGGTCGAAAATAGGTCGCGCCATAAAATAGTTGAAATTCATTCTTTCACCCCCGCCTATGGCGGGGGGAAAGATATTATCAATTAATTTGGATTACTACCCGAAAATACGCTCGTAAAAGCTGAAAAATTCAAACTTCCAGGGAAAAAAGCGTTGCTCGAAGACGAAAATATCGAGGTATAGCTGCTACGCTTGAAAAAACGTCTAATTTTTTTATCACTCTCTCCCCCCCGCCATAGGCGGGGGTGAAAGATATTATCAATTAATTTGGACCACTATCAAATTGCCGAGCAAAAAGGAGGAAATGCTTAAAAATGAAAACAGAAACCGAAGTTATAAATTTAATCTTAAATTTTGCAAGATCGAACGAAAACATTCGTGCGGTTTTACTTGAGGGTTCCAGAGCAAACCCAAACGGCAAAGTCGATGAATTAAGTGATTATGATATTGCCTTTGTAACCACCTCAAATGAGCAATTTTTAGATAAGCGATGGTTTAATAGTTTTGCTCTTAAATTTGGCAAAGTAGCAATTTTACAGGAACCGGACAACTCTGATTTATTTGAAAACACGCATGATCCAAGGGATCATTACTCATATCTTATGCTGTTTGACAGCGGTTTGCGTTTGGATATAACTTTTGAAACTGTGGATTTTATAAACAAAATTACGCTTGGTATCGGCAGTGCAATAATTGTTTTACTTGATAAAGGCAATATTTTCCCGAATTTTATGCCAAATGATAAAGAATTTTGGATTGTTAAGCCGACTGAAAATCAGTTTAAAGCTTGTTGCAATGAATTTTGGTGGTGCTTGCAAAATATTGCAAAAGGCATGGTTCGAGATGAATTATCATATGCTATGAAAATGTATGAAATTTGCCATGATGAGCTTGATAAAATGGCAGAGTGGTACATAGGAACGCAGAATAATTTTTCGATTTCAGCAGGCAAGTTTGGCAAATACTTTAAAAAATATTTACCGAAGAATCTTTATGAAATATATGAAAGTACTTATTCAAATGGCGATTATGAAAATTTATGGAACGCTGTTTTTGCTATGTGTGATTTATTTAGAATTTTAGCGAAAGAGGTTGCCGAAAAATTAGTTTTTGAATACACCAAACATGAAGATGACGGAATGATGAAATACTTGAAAAAGTTGAGGAATCAAAAATTATGGGGCATGCCTCAAAATAGTTAAAAGCCCTTCTTTCACCCACGCCTTGGGCGTGGGGGAAAAGTATTATCAACTAATTTGGACCGCCGCCCGCCGATTCGAAGGAAGAAGAAACATAAATAACGGTTATACCTTCAAATGATTTTTGCTATAGCAAAAACCATTTAGAAATGTGGTATTATTTATGTTTTCTACCCCGCCGTCTAGCGGGAGAAAAACAAAAATGTTACTGTTTTAAAAGGCTTTTACTATATTATATATAAAATTTCAGAATAGGAGAAACCACGCAATGTGCAACTTCTTGACGGCAAATAAAGATCAACTCGTCAATATAAAACTAAATCTTAAACAGGAATATAAAAACATTAAAAATCTAAATTTAAACTTAGATATGTCAAGAGGAAAACCAAGCTCTGAGCAACTGGATCTGTCTATGAGTATGCTTGATACAATAAGCAGCGGTTCAGATTGTTTTTCTGCAGGCAACATTGATTGCAGAAACTACGGCGCATCGGAGGGCATAAATGAAATAAAAGAATTAATGTCTCAAATTATGGAAGCTAATAAAGATAATATAATAATAGGCGGAAATTCAAGTCTTAGCTTAATGTTTGATACCGTATCTTACTTTATGACTCACGGAATTTTAGGATGCCTTCCATGGACCGGGCAAAATGACATTAAATTTTTATGTCCTTCTCCGGGATACGACCGTCATTTTAGTATTACACAGCACTTTGGAATAAAAATGATTCCCATTAAAATGAATTCAGATGGCCCTGATATGAATGAAATTCAAAATCTGGTTGAAAATGACGATACTGTTAAAGGGATATGGTGCGTACCCAAATATTCAAATCCGCAAGGTATAACGTATTCAAACAGCGTAGTTACCAAATTTGCAAAGCTCAGGCCAGCAGCTAAAGACTTTAGAATTTTTTGGGATAACGCCTATGCCGTTCATGATCTTACAAATAGTGAAGAAAAATTACTAAGTATATTTGAAGAATGCGATAAATACAATTCGTCTGATTTACCAATAATGTTTTGTTCAACATCCAAAATAACGTTTGCGGGGTCAGGTGTTTCAGCTATAGCCTGCGCGGGAGAAAATTTAAAAAATCTAAAAAAACGATTCTCGTTTAAAACTATAGGTTACGATAAAATTAACCAATTAAGGCACTTTAAATTCCTTAAAAACATAAACACACTCAAATATCACATGAAAAAACACGCCGAAATATTAAATCCAAAATTTAATCTGGTCATTAATAAATTCAAAGAACATTTCTTAAACAACCCCATAATTTCATGGACGGAGCCTAAAGGGGGATATTTTATAAGCGTTGAAACATTAAATGGGTGTGCCAAAGAAACGGTTAAGTATTGCAAAGGGGCAGGATTAAAACTTACCGATGCCGGCGCAACATATCCATATGGTATAGACCCCGGTGACAGCAATATAAGAATAGCACCATCTTACCCGAATTTTGAAGAGTTAGATAAAGCCATGGACGTATTTTGCCTTTGTGCAAAATTAGCCGCAATAGAAAAATTGATTATGTTTCAAAGTAGTTGAAACTTCTTCTTCCCCCCGCCGAAGGCGGGGGGAAAGATATTACCAACTAATTTGGATCACAACAGATCATCTCTCCTGTGTTCTATTAAATAATAACACTTAAATAATAAAATGTCAATACAATTTAAAATTAAAAATATCTAGTCGGTAATTTTACCAATCTGATAATTAAGGGCTTATGTTTAAAGGCCTAAATACATAACCAAAATCATTTAAAAACGTGGCATTATTTATGCTATTCCCACGCCGGTGGCGGAGGAAGAGTAACAAAAATGCCACTGTTTTAAAAAGTTTTTACTATACCGGTGATTACGAGTTTGATAAACACTGCCAAAAGTCGAGGTATTGACAAATATTACTTTGTATAATTATAATAAGCTATGTTTCGAGGTGTAGCTCAGTTTGGTAGAGTGCTTGGTTTGGGACCAAGATGCCGCAGGTTCGAGCCCTGTCACCTCGACCAAGTGCAAGTAACCATAACGAGCACAGCTTTTAATTTCTTCGGGTTAATTCCCCCACCATTCAGGGCGAGTAAAAATGTGACATAATAACACAAAAGAGCAAAATAGGGGAAAAGAGGTAAAAAATGCTGTGGTAAAGCTGGGCAAATGCATACCCCGCACTTCAGGGCGGGGTTGTTGATTTTGATTCTGTTTTTCCGTTTGCTGTGGGGGTTGTACCATCAGTCCCGGGAAAAATATTTAATTTTCAAAGTCCGCGAGGGGTAAAATCCTTTGAGGAAAAATACCCCTCTACTTACTAGCTGTTGAAAACGCGAAAAACGAAGTACTTTAGAATTTAAATTTTTCTAAAATTTTATTTAATTTTTTGACAGCGGCTTCAATACTTTCTTTCGCAGAGTAAAACGAAATATTTTCGATCTTTGCAATCTCTTCAAAAGTTAAATTTTCAAAAAACTTTAAAATAACCCGTCTTCTTTGTTTTTCAGAAAGTTTGCCCAACACTTTTTGCGGCATTTCGTTTGAAAGTTCATGAAAATGCGCATTTTCTGCGCTTTCACAAATCAACACTTCATCTGGCTTTTGGTTATTTTGCCTTTCTAAAATTTCTTCCAAAGAAATCTCAAACTTTCTATTATCCGAATGTTTTCGCTTTTTGTAGTTTTGATAATTTTCTTTGCTATTGAATTCTTTGTCTGCTTTCCAGACGTCAAAACTAACCTCGACCTCAGTAATAGAGCCGTCGAAGTTGATTGTCTTTATTGTTTTTTCCAAATTTGCTTCCTCCGAAATTTCAAAATTTTCAGTTGAAAAATTGAAAGATTCGGAGGTGCGCGTATATTTCCATGAAAAAAACCCGTCCAAAAAGACAGGTTAGCCACGAAAAAAGTTTAAAAAATTGCAAAAAAACGCAAAATTTCCTTGACAAAATTCTAGGGCATTTCTACAATCCCGCTGTGCTGTGCTGTGCTGTGC
>JAISWM010000093.1 GCA_031270785.1 Oscillospiraceae bacterium | reverse complement strand
TGGTATACACGACAGTTTTAGGAGCTGTTGCCGTAAGGTGTGCTGGTTCAAGTCCGGTCTCGGGCACCAATCTCTTGATTTTTTTATGGGTAGTGGGTCAAATTTGTTGATAATAGCTTTTCCCCCCCCCCGCCACAGGCGGGGGGGAAAAGAATGGATTTCAACTATTTTGAGACATAAAATCCCAGCAAAATTTCCGGCACTTGCGGAAGATTAATGTGTTGCTTGCGTTATGAAGAGGACATAGGTGATGCTTCACAACAGTGAAACTTCTTCTTTCTTCACCACAAATCGGGTTGCGGCCTAAATTAATTGATAATATCTTTCACCCCCGCCAATGGCGGGGGTGAAAGATATTTTATAGAAATTCCATTTAACATTAACTATCGTTTGTTTAAGAAACGTAGTGTTTATCACATATACCGGTAATTGTTATTGTTAATCTGATGTGAAATTGCTATATCCACTAATTTAGGTCACAGCCCATTTTTCGGGATATTGCCCTAAAAAGTGCAGGGAGGGGGAAGTTTTATTGTGGCAGTAACCCCTCTGTAAGACGGTCTATTCCATCACCCGTTCCGGCATCTACGCAAAATATATTACCCAAATTTATTCCTAATGCTGTTGCTGTGTGCTCAAGCTCTTCATAGAACGTATCACCCGCCGATCCCCATTTATTTGCTGCTAATACAATTTTTGCACTGGAGCAGTTTGCGTCCACCATGTTTTTCCAGTAATAGACACTATTCATAGGCACATCAGGAGACACAAAAATGGCCACTGTTTCCGCGCTTTTAAGATACGTGGGGATCAGAGAGCGAAACTCCTCTTGGCCGGAAGTGTTCCAAATTTCGAGTGTATCATTTCTTACCGTTACAATCGTTGCTCCACTTGTAGAAACACGGCCTTCATCGGCCATCTTTGCAAGCACGCTCGTTTTTTCTGTTTCCGAATTTCCGACTAATACCACCTTATAATTTGCGGCATGAACATTAATAAAATTGGACAATATAAAAGCAAATGTGCAAATCGGTGCTATAAATTTTTTAAATTTCATAATAGTAATACTCCTTCAATTTTTAAATTAAATTTGGTATAACTTAATTTTAGCATGCTTTTTACGCTTTGTCAAACAAATAAGCAAAAATTTAAAAAATCTTTTTTTCATAGTTTTCTTTTCGCTACCCGTGTGAAAAATCAGCGGGGGGAAAAGAAGGTATTTCAACTGTTTTGAGACACGACCCAAATCGTGGGTGGTCCAAATTAGTTGATAATATCTTTTTCCCCCGCTAGAACGTAGGGGAAAAAAGGAGTTTTAACTATTTTGAGACATGATCGTCGTCGGCTGGGGGAAAGTTATAAAAATCAGACACTTTTTAAACGAAACAGTTATATTTTGAAACATAACCGATTTTTTCTTGATTTTGTGTAATACATGTGTTATCATATTGGAAATGATAATCGCTAAAATTCAGGAAGGATTGTGTTTATATTGCCTAATATAAAATCAGCAAAAAAGAGAGTACTAACAGCAGAAAAAAAGGCTATGGAAAATAAAATGTATGTTTCGTCTCTAAAAACAGCTATAAAAAAGGCTATGGACGATAATAACGGCAATAACGCCGAGAACATAAATATGGCTTTGAAACTTTTGGATAAGTCCGTTTCAAAAGGAGTATTGCACAAAAACACAGCGGCAAGAAAAAAATCTATGCTTGCTATGGCGGGCAATCAGAAATAACTTTTGGTTTGGCTGCCATGTGCTACGCCTGAACCCACCGTTTTAAAAGCGATGGGTAGGGGTTGTTTTGCCTTTTTTAACATTATTAATCTTTAATTTGTAATATTTAGATTTTGAATTAATTTTTTAGAACATAAAATAAGCGAATTTAAAATTTTCAGGGTTGAATTTGCAAAAAAATAAAATTAGCTGTAATGCGTTCATCTTTTAAAATATTACAATTCGGTAACGAAATTAAATTACCGTGAAGTGCAGCTGTTACACTTGAAAAAAGTCTAAAATTTTAGCAAGTCATCGCCCCGCCTACCAGCGGAGCGATGACTTGTTCATGCTAATTTCAATTATAAATACAGTTTGTACCCGTTACTTTCCGTGCCTGCGGTGGGGAAAGAGTAATAAAAAATTAGACATTTTTCAAGGTCATTAGCTATAATTGCTATATATCACTTTGATTATGATTTAAAAAACTTTTTAGTTCGTACATAAAAGTATCCACATCTTTAAAGTGTTTATAAACTGAGGCAAAACGTATATATGCCACTTCATCAACCTCACAAAGTTGTTTCATGACCATTTCGCCGATAATTTCAGAAGAAACCTCTTTTTCAAAAGTGTTTAAAAGTTTTTGTTCTATATTACTTGCCATCTGTTCTATTTTATTTACAGATATAGACCTTTTGCTGCACGCTTTTAAGATCCCTCCAATTAATTTATTGCGGTCAAAATCTTCTCTGGTATTGTCCCTTTTAATTACAATCAAAGGTCTGTTTTCAACGTATTCGTAGGTTGTAAATCTTTTAAAACAACTCAAACATTCTCTTCTTCGCCGAGTTTTATTGCCATCATCAGTGGATCTGGATTCTACAACTTTACTGTCGTCAAACCCACAAAACGGACATTTCAAAAGCTCACCTCCACAAATAAACATACCCAGGGATTTTAGGTAGTGTCTCAAAATAGTTGAAATTCCTTCTTTCACCCCCGCGAACCGGCGGGGGTGAAAGATATTATCAATTAATTTGGACTACTATCGGATTTTATCACGGCAAGAAAAAATTGTAAACAGACAATGTATTATTTACGTTTCCATCCCCGCCGAATGCGGTCGTGTCCCAAAATGGTTGAAATCCCTTCTTTTCCCCCCGCCATAGGCGGGGGGGAAAAGATATTATCAACAAATTTGGCCCACAACCGCCGAATGCGGGGGGGAAGAGCAAAAACGCCACTGTTTTAAAAGGTTTTTACTATAGCTGTTCCGTTTGAAAAGCGTCTGATTTTTATAACTTTCTCCCAGCCGTCGGCTGGGAGAGAATACACTGATAAATTTACTTTTGAGGACTGTTTTAAATCGTAACAGCTATAGATAAAAATTTGAAGCCAGCCAAAACGGTAATTTTAAACCAAGTGGCGGAAAATAAAATCACATCATATCTCTCTTTTTGAGTATAACCCATGCTGCAGCCATCAAAATTATGGAAATTATTACAGGGAACCACCAAAATTGCATCATGGGGAAATTCGGAGTATTCATCCCATATATGCCCGATATAACCGTAGGAATCGAAATAATTAAAGTAATAGAGGCAAGGATTTTCATAACTATATTTAAATTATTAGAAATTATGGAAGCATAGGCGTCCATCGTTCCGGATAAAATGTTTAAGTATATGCTGGACATTTCAACCGCTTGCTTTATCTCGGTTAATACGTCTTCCAGAAGATCTTGATCGTCTTCGTAAAGCTTTATATGATTTCTTTTAGTTATTTTTTCGAGCGTTATATTATTGGCTTTTAGAGAAGAAGAAAAGTATACAAGAGACTTTTCAATTTCCAGAAGCTGTATCAGTTCCTTATTTTTCATTGATTTTCTTAATTCTTTTTCGACATGGTGAGTTATTTTGTCTATTTGTTTTAAATATTGAAGGTATTTAGTAGCCATTCTAAGCATTATATGCAAAACAAAATGAGTTTTAAATTCTGTTTTTACGTTTCTCATCAAGCCTTCAGAAAATTCCTCAAGTATGGAATTTTCTTTTAAAGATACCGTTATAACGCACTTTTCTGTTATCATTATGCTGAGTGGAACAGTATAATATGTAAGATGCTGGCCGTGCCGCTCTACAACAGGACTATCTAATATTATCAAAGTTACATAGTCTTCATAGTCGATATGCGATGACTCTTCTTCATCAAGGGAGGATTTTAAGAAATCCGGTTCAATATGGAAGTTGGATATTAAATAATTTATTTCTTCTTCGTCAGGTGCAACACAATTAATCCAACACCCGTCTTCATATTGATCGATGCCTATTATTCTGCTGTTTATAGTTTTGTAGTATGATATCATTTTGTGTTTTTCTCCTCTCCTTGTAATTTTTGGTCATATTTCAAAGTAGTTGAAACTTCTTTTTTCATCCGCCACCGTTGGGGAAAAAAGATATTATATAGTAAAAACCTTTTCAAACAGTGATATTTTTGTTCTCTCCCCTGTGAGTCAGCGAGGGAAAACGCACATAATACCATGCGTTTCTAAATGGTTTTTGCTATAGCTGGCTTCACTTGAAAAAAGCATATTCATTTGTGGATTATGTTTTAAAATAGTTAAAACTTCTTCTTTCTCCCCCACCACCTGTGGGGGAAAAAGATATTATCAACTGATTTGGGGCCATAACCCATTTGTGCACGCTCTCCCCCACAGGCTCGCGGTGGAAAGAGGTCAAATCACTATATCAACTAATCGAGTACAACCTAATTTTTGACTATATCATTATATCCCATTAAACTTGTTTTTGCAACAATAATGTCAGTTTGGCCACGGTATAGTAAAAATTTTTAAAAACAGTGATATTTTTGTTTTCCTCCGCCAAGGCGGGGGAAAGAAACGCACATAAGATTCTAAATGGTTTTTGCTATAATTTAATAGACGGGCATACATATGGCTGTTTCGCTTGAAAAAAGCTGTGTGAGTAAGCAATCGCCCCGCTTATCGGCGGGGCGATGATTGCTGAAATTTAGATTTTGGCCACGATCCCCAAATAGTTTAAATCCCTTCTTTCCCATCACGAATCGGGCGGGGGGAGAATAATATTATCAACTAATTTGGGCTACCACCTAGATTTTTTAAAGTATAGCAGCTATAACACTTCTACACTACGGTTTGCATAGCATTTAAAAAATTTGTTTCTTCGGACCCTGTAAGTCTCCCAGGAACCGTGTTTTTGCTAAAACTCCCCTCCTGTATTTCAGGAAGATTAGACATAACACACCACCTATTTCCCCCTATTTTTCCTTTGAAAAGTTGATATTTCTTAACAGCTGCGTCCGGATTGACCCGTGCTAATTCTTCAATCTCATCCGCTAGACAAACATTTGGACCCGAAAATTTATATGGCATATACAACACTCCTTTAAAAACAAAAAATATTATAAATATTTGCTACATGTATTATAAAATATGTGAACATATATGTCAATATTTTTTAAAAATTGTGCAAAAATAACATATTTTTGGCTGTTTGTATATTATGGTATTCAAGGTTATGGCTCAAATTAGTTGCTATATCTTTCTCCCCAGCGAGTCGGCGGGGTAAAAAACAAAAAATGTTACTGTTTTAAAAAGTTTTTATAGCTGTTATACTTGAAAAAAGTAAATTTGTTTGTTTGGTGGTAGTCCAAATTAATTGATGATATCGTCCCCCCCCCGCCCATGGCGGGGGGAAGAAGGGATTTCAACTGTTTTGAGACACAGCCAGAGATTTTGATGCAAAGCCATTTTTTAAGTGATGCATTTTCGATAGTTTGCGCTCTGTGAGGTTTACGGACAGGTCTACTATCTAAATTAGGAGGAAAATATGAGTAATCAGGAAAAGATGGTCAAAGAAATTACAGCCATGGAAGAAGATTTTGCCAAATGGTATACAGATATCGTAAAAAAGGCGCAGCTTATGGACTATTCAAGCGTAAGAGGCTGTATGGTGCTGGAACCTCACGGGTTTGCAATATGGGAAAATATACAAAAAATACTTGATAAAAAATTTAAAGATTTAGGGCATCAAAATGTTGCTTTGCCGCTTTTAATTCCGGAAAGTTTACTCCAAAAGGAACGTGAGCACATAGAAGGATTTGCACCTGAAGTTGCTTGGGTAACGCACGCAGGGAATGAAAAACTGCAGGAAAGACTTTGCATAAGGCCGACATCAGAGGTTCTTTTTTGTGAATATTTTTCCAGAAAAGTACATTCGTGGAGAGATCTGCCAAAGCTTTACAACCAATGGTGCAATATAGTGAGGTGGGAAAAAACCACAAGGCCGTTTTTAAGGACGGTAGAATTTCACTGGCAGGAGGGGCATACAATTCATGAAACAAAAGAAGAGGCCAAAAATGAAACAATGACAATGCTCGGCATATACGCTGATTTTTGTAAAAATGAACTTTGCATGCCGATTATAAGCGGACGTAAAACGGATAAAGAAAAATTTGCCGGCGCGGAAGAAACATACACTATTGAAGCAATGATGCATGATGGAAAAACACTTCAATCAGCAACCAGCCATTATTTTGGCGACGGGTTTTCTAAAGCGTTTGACATAACGTACCAAGACAGAAACAATAAACCGTCACATCCATATGAAACATCTTTTGGAATGTCCACCAGAATAATTGGCGGAATTATTATGACTCATGGTGATAATAATGGCCTTGTGTTGCCGCCGGATGTTGCTCCGATTCAAATAATAATAATTCCGATATCTATGAATAAGGCCGGTGTACTTGAAAAAGCTAAAGAAATTTATGAAGTTTTGAAAGAAAAATATAAAGTAGCGCTGGATACGTCAGACCAAACTCCCGGGTGGAAATTTGCTGAATATGAAATGAAAGGCGTACCTATTCGTTTGGAAATAGGTCCTAATGACATTAAAAAAAGTGAATGCGTTTTAGTTAGGCGGGACAATCGTGAAAAGAGTTTTGTGCCTTTTGCTAATTTAAATGATGAGATAGATCAAACGTTTATAAAGTTAAAAAAAGCTTTGTATGAAAAAGCGCTCAGCCAAAGAAACAATTTGATGAGGGAAGCCAAAACAAAAGATGATTTTAACAAAATATGCAGTGAAAAACATGGATTCATAAAATCAATGTGGTGCGGAGAAAAAAAATGTGAAGAAATTCTAAAAGAGGAACTGGCCGTTTCTTCCAGGTGTATATCATTAACAGATGATAAAATATCTGACAAGTGCGCTGTTTGCGGAAAAGAAGCTAAACATTTGGTATATTGGGGAAAGGCTTATTAATCCGCAATTTTTCGGCCACGTTTCAAAATATAGCTGTTACGATTTAAAACAGTCCTCAAAAGTAAATTTATCCGTGTACTTTCTCCCAGCCGACGGCTGGGAGAAAGTTATAAAAATCAGACGCTTTTCAAACGGAACAGCTATAAAAGATATTATCAACTAATTCGGACTGCACCGCGCTTTTTCAAGTGAAACGACTATAACAGCTATAATTGAAAGGACTAATTTATAATGACCGATAATACTTCCGTACTTGAATTTATAAATAAAATTAAAGGGCTTGTTAATCCTAACCATGTTGTTTGGATAGACGGGTCTGAAAGCCAATTAGAAGCCTTGAGAAAAGAATCTTGCCAAAAAGGCGAGCTTATAAAATTAAATCAGGAAAAACTGCCGGGCTGTTATTTGCACCGTACAAAAGTAAATGATGTTGCAAGAGTTGAGGATCGAACATTTATATGTACCGAAACAAAAGATGAAGCCGGCATCACTAATAATTGGTGGGCTCCTCAGGCGGCTTATAAAAAGCTTTTCAGCATTGCAAAAAACAGTTATGTCGGCAAACCCATGTATATAATTCCATATTCTATGGGGCCTATAGGGTCTGAATTTTCTAAGATAGGCATTGAAATTACCGATTCTATATATGTCGTACTCAATATGGCTATAATGACAAGAGTGGGGAAAAAAGTTATTGAGGCTTTAGGGAATGGTAATGATTGGGTCAGAGGGCTTCACTGCTTGTGCGGCATAGATGAAGAGCAAAGGTACATTTGCCATTTTCCGCAGGATAACACTATTATTTCTGTAAATTCCGGATATGGCGGTAATGTACTTTTAGGTAAAAAATGTTTTGCATTAAGGATAGCGTCATATTTAGGCAAAAAAGAAAAGTGGATGGCTGAACATATGCTTATCCTCGGAGTGCAAAGCCCTAAAGGCGAAATAAAATATATTTGCGCGGCGTTTCCTTCATCTTGCGGTAAAACTAACCTTGCCATGCTTATTCCCCCTGAAGTCTACAGAGAAAAAGGATATAAAGTTTGGTGCGTTGGGGACGATATTGCTTGGCTTAGAAAGGGAAAAGACGGCAGACTGTGGGCTATAAACCCTGAAAATGGTTTTTTTGGCGTTGCTCCCGGTACAAATTCCAAGTCTAACCCGAATGCTTTGGCCTGCGCTATGTCAGATACTATTTTTACTAATGTGGTTCAAAATTTAGATGATAATACTGTATGGTGGGAAGGTCTAGACAAAAATCCTCCATCTGACGCTATCAACTGGAAAGGCGAAAAATGGAACGGTAAAACCGCCAAAGATAAAGGTGCTCACCCTAACAGCAGGTTTACTTCTCCCGCAAAAAACTGCCCCTGCATAAGCAGTGAGTTTGAAAATCCCCAAGGCGTTCCTATTTCTGCTATCATTTTTGGCGGCAGAAGAGCTCAAACTACCCCTTTAGTATATGAATCTTTTGATTGGAATCACGGGGTATTTGTCGGGTCAATAATGTCTTCAGAAACTACTGCGGCGGCTTCCGGTGAAGTAGGTGTACTCAGGCACGACCCAATGGCTATGATCCCTTTTTGCGGATATGACATGGGGGAATATTTTAATCATTGGATTGAAATAGGGAAAGAACTTGGCAGTAAAGCACCAAAAATATTTAACGTCAACTGGTTTAGAACAGATAAAAGCGGAAACTTTATTTGGCCGGGTTTTGGGGAAAACCTGAGAGTCCTTGAATGGGCCTTAAAAAGATGTGAAAATCAGGCAGAAGCTTTAAAGACCCCCATTGGTTATTTGCCGTTTTCTAAAGATATTAATCTTGAAGGGTTAAACTTAGCGCCTTCTGATTTAGAAGATCTTTTAAATGTTGATAATGATTTGTGGAAAAAAGAAGCGGAGGAAATAAAATCTTTTTATAAAAAATTTGAAAGTACAATTCCGATGGAATTAACCAAAGAACTAAAAAAATTATTATTTTTTTTATAAAAACTATTGACAATATATATTCGCATGTATTATAATGAGACAGAAATTTGGTGATGGGTCAAGTTAGTTGATAATATCTTCCCCCCCCGCCTTGGGCGGGGGGAAAAGAAGAGATTTCAATTATTTTGAGACACGACCAGAAATTTATTATAAGAATGAGGTGTATTGTTATGAGTACTATTGATTTTACCAAAGTAAATGCCATATTACAGGAACCGGGGTTTGGCGAGGAATTGCGATCAGATCTTTCTGATGAAGGTATAATAAAAGCATTTAAAAAACACGGCGTGGAGTTAAGCCAAAAGGATGCTCAAAGTTTTAAAAGCCTTGTAGCAACGCAGTATCAGAAGTTATCAGATGAAAGCGTAAATGCTGCCGGAGGAATAGCCGCTGAAGGTGGGGCAAGAAATGTGGGGAAAGCCATGGGAGAGGTATTGGGTGGCGCTGTTGGTGGTATGGTTGACGTTGGTGTAAGTCTTGGTAAAGGTGCATTAGGCGCTGGTAAAGGTTTATTGAAAGCGGCTACTAGTGTGAGTTGTGGTATAGGCCACGCCGGTTGGGAAGCTTTAAAATTTCCTGTAGGTGTAGTACATGCGATAGGTGAAGGTGTGCTAGAAGGTATTAGGGACTCTTTATAATAATAAATTATAGAGTATAGCTAACACCCTTGAAAAAAGTTTGATTTTTTGCCACTCTTTCCCCGCCGGTGGCGGGGAAAGAGTGCATCGGTAAATTTGCTTTTTTCAAATGCAGCAGCTGTAGTCAAAAACCCCGGAGCAGGCTCCGGGGTTTTTGGGTTGTGTCTCAAAATATAGCTGTTACGCTTTAAAAAAGTCCCGATTTCAGAAGTCTTTTTTTACGCTAAGACCGCGAGGAAAAGCTTGCTTGTGTCTCTTTTTGGTAGTGTCTCAAAGCAAATGATAAGGCAAAGTTCTTCTAAAAAACCAAAAATTCACAATTAAATCAAGAACAATTTCGTGCATAATATGCAACTTCGAAAAACGAATCCCCCTTTCGCACAAGTCTGCTACACCAAGTACGTAAAAACAGGTGATGGGCCAAATTGGTTGATAATATCTTTTCCCCCGCTATACAAGGCATAAGAGAAAAATATATAGCAAAAATCATTTAAAAACGTAGTATTATTTATATCCCACCCTGCCGTCTAGCGGGGGAAAAAATAAGAAGCTTTAACTACTTTGAAACATAACTATAAGCTTTGTAAGGAGGAAATTTTTTTGGATAAGCAGTTATGCTGCCTGGTTCTGGCTGCGGGAGAAGGTAAACGGATGAAATCAGAAACGCCGAAAGTTTTATGTGAAGTCCTTTTTAAACCGATGATAAGCTGGGTTTTAGATACCGTAAAAGATTGCGAAATAAAAAATACATGTGTTGTGGTGGGGCATAAAAGTGAGGTTTTAAAAAATTATTTGCAGTCTCAAAATTATGAATCTGAATTTGCATATCAAAAAGAGCGTATGGGTACCGCTCATGCAGTAATGGCGGCCGGTGATTTTTTGAAACGATATATGGACGGCAATGTATTAATTTTAGGTGGAGATTCCCCTTTTATAGACGAAAGTACGATAAAAGAGTCTTATAAATTACATGTTCAAAAAAGAAATTCCGTCACTGTTATAACATCTGTTGTAGAAAATCCTTTTGGATATGGCCGAATTGTGAGAGAACCTTGCGCTCAAAAAGTTTTAGCTATCGTTGAAGAAAAAGACGCTTCCTTAGATCAAAAGCAAATAAAAGAAGTAAATTCGGGAATGTATTGGTTTAAAGTGCGCGACTTGGTAGAATCACTTGGTGATATATCAGAGCAAAACGCACAAAAAGAATATTATCTTACTGCAATTATAAAAATTTTTATTGAAAAGAATCTGAAAGTTTCGGCGTATAAATCTTTGTCAGGCGATATTGTTTTGGGGGCAAATGATTGCAGTCAGCTTCAAAATTTAAATGAGATAGCCAGAAAAAATATAATATATAATTCTTTAAATGGAGAAAAAAGAAGTTTCAACCATTTGGAAGCATGACCAAATTTTAGACTTCTTTCAAGTAAAATAGCTCTAAATCAGGTGGGTCAAATTAGTTGATAATATCTTCCCCCCCGCGAGTTGGCGTGTCGTGTCCTAAAAACATATAAGGAAATATGATACAATAAGACGGAGAAAAAATATGGGGGCGAGATGAAAAAATGGCAACGATAGAAACAATAGTAAAATGTCCGTATTGCGAAAGTGAAAATGTGAGTAAACATGGCGTAAATATTGGGGAGCGAAAATATATCTGCAACAACAAAAAGTGCAAACATAAAACATTTTATGCAGAATACAAATACAAAGCGTGTAATCAAGAAGTACGAGAACAAGTTTACAAAATGGCTGTTGATTGCACCGGGATCCATGCAACAGGGCGGATTTTAGGCATTTCAAAAGATACAGTTTTATCACTTTTAAAAAAACTAAAAATTGGATTAAGCCTATAAATGAAAAATATTTTGAAACGCATAAGAAGGGAAAATCAGCGTTGAAAAAGATGAAATGTGGAGTTTTTATAATGATAAATCGCACCAAATCTGGCTTTGGTGGGCTATTGATCATGATGATGGAACTCCAATTGCTTATTGGTTCGGTGGTCGCGAAGACGCAGATTATCTAGAACTCGACAAACTTTTAAAGCCTCTTGACATTAAAATGAATTATACCGACGGCAACTGGACTTATTCACGTCATATTGAGCCTGAAAAATTGACCGTAAGCAAGAAAAATACTTAAAAAATCGAGCGCAAACATCTTTCTTTGCGTACTTGGAATTCACGACTTGTGCGTAAAACTATTAGGTTTTCTAAATCTAAGTCAATGCATAAAATTTCTGTTGGCTTTACTATTAATATTAGACTTTTTGATCGCTTATATAATTTGAGGACATGACCTCTTTTTTCCCCCGCTATGAGCGGGGGGGAAAGATATTATCAACCAATTTGGGCCACCGCCATAAATTCGATGTATGTTTGATTTACTTTCCCCGCGAACCCACAGGGAAAGTAACGGGTACAAGCTAATATTTATAATTGAAGTCAGTATAATGTCATGTTTTTATTTCGTAATTATTTGGTAAGCTTTGCGGCCGATTATTAACAAGCCAATTTCTTATT
>JAISWM010000017.1 GCA_031270785.1 Oscillospiraceae bacterium | reverse complement strand
GCAAAACGATATTGAAAATCATTTTGTGAAACAGCAATATTTATTAAACATCATACAATCATCCAACTATAGCTGTTACGATTTAAAACAGTCCTCAAAAGTAAATTTATCCGTGTACTCTCTCCCAGCCGACGGCTGGGAGAAAGTTATAAAAATCAGACGCTTTTCAAACGGAACAGCTATACTACGAATTCGGCAAAAACGAGCAAAGTTTTAAGGCTTTTTGGGAGAAAATTAAAAATGAAATTGAATGCTGAATTTTATAGACAAAACGCTATTATTTTGGCTCCTGAAATTTTAGGAAAATTACTTTGCAGAAATTTAAACGGAGAAATAATAAAACTTCGAATAACTGAGACCGAAAGTTATTTTGGCGAACAAGATACTGCTTGCCACGCCCACAAAGGTAAGACCGAGCGCACAAAAATTATGTATGAAAATGGAGGTTTAGCTTACGTTTATTTATGTTACGGAATTCATTATATGCTTAACATCGTAGTTGGTGTGAAAAATTCCCCAGAAGCTGTTTTGGTTAGAGGGGCTGAGGGTTTTAATGGCCCCGGAAAACTTACAAAAGCCTTGAAAATAGATAAAAATTTAAATGGAGAAAATTTTGCGACTTCAAACCAAATTTGGCTTGAAGATGATGGCCACAAATATGATTTTAAAACTGCAAAAAGAGTTGGAATAGCTTACGCGAGTGAGGAAGATAAAAATAAATTGTGGAGGTTTGTATTAAATAATTATAGTAAAAACCTTTTAAAATAATGGCATTTTTGTTTTTTCCCCCCCGCCTTTGGCGAAAAAAAACGTAAATACAGCTGTTACGCTTTAAAAAAATCTAAATTTCAGCAATCATCGCCCCGCTGGTAGGCGGGGCGATGGCTTATAGTAAAAGCCTTTTAAAACAGTGGCATTTTTGTTTTCCCCGCCAAAGGCGGTGTGGAAAGAACCGCAAATAATACCACGTTTTTAAATGATTTTTGCTATATATAAGCGTTTTAGCCACGACAAACGCATAAGATTTAACTAAAACTTAAAATTCAAATTAGAAATTGAAACAAAAATAAAATTTTTGCTCCACCCAACCTATCCCGGTTGCAAAGCATGCGAGGCATTACGGTGGGCTTGCATGCTTCATTCGGAGGCACGCTCGCAATAATCAATGAACACGTGGCCTTGCGGGCCGGAAAATTAAATCTAAAATTAGAGCAAAAAAATATAATCAAAATTGTTTTTAAAACGTTAAAATAACGTTGATAAAATTATTATAATGTGTTATACTAATAAAGTAATAATATTTTTTTAATTTAAATTGACTTAAAAAGGAGTGCTTACATATGAATTTTTTAAAAAAGAGGTTATTTGCATTTGCAGGTGCGTTTATTTGCAGCGTATGCACAGGTTTTTCAGTTTCGAGTGCCCTAGAACTAGACCTAACATGTAAAGTAATTGTGGTCGGTGATGCGGGTACCGGAAAGACAAGCATCATAAAAAAAGCCACACAGGGGGAGTTTTTACTGGAAGAACGACCAACTATAGGAGTAGATATTGCTAGTTTGACGATAAAGACGTCATCAGAGAAAAATGTTAAACTTCAGATTTGGGACACTGCCGGCCAGGAAAGATTCCGCAGCATATCAACGTCTTACATAAGAGGTTCTGCTGCCACCCTTTTTGTATTTGACTGTAATAACCTTGACTCGGCCGCAAACCTGCAGCAGTACTGGTTCGAACACGTACGTCAACATTTGGACGAAGATTGTATATTTGTAATTGTGGCCAACAAATTTGATTTACTACAAAATTATGATGTATTAACACCTGTATTCGAAAGGCTGGAAGGTAGTCTTCGAGATATTAAACCAGGAGCAAAAATAAAATGTTTCGAAGTTAGCGCATGCTTCGGCCTAAATATCGATGCACTTTTTGAAGATATTGCAGAGGCGTTAGTGAATTCTCCACCGGTATATAGTTTTGGTGTGTTGGCGCCCCGCGCACCAGAAAAAACCCAGTCAAAATGCTCGTGCTAAACTAACTGCAAATTAGCGCAGGGAAAGGCCAAAGCCTCCCAAACCGGGTAATGGACTAGCGCGAGTTCAAAGCACATGCAGTGTTTATGCTGGGGTAGCTGCAAAAAAACTGTTTTTTCAAACAGCAGTATGGGAGGGGAAACGCAGATAATACCACGTTTTTAAATGGTTGTTGCTATATTATTTGCCGGTTGACCCAAAACCGTCGCTTCCTCTGCTGGTTTTGGACAAACTTAAACATTCTACTAAAGGAAAATATTTTGTTTCTATAATGATCATTTGAGCTATTCTGTCATTATGATGAACAGTATAAGGCTTATTGCTTACATTGCAAAGTCCGACAAAGATTTCCCCTCTGTAATCACTGTCTATAACACCTACTCCGTTTGCCATAGCAATACCATGATTTACCCCAAGACCGCTTCTTGAAAATATAAAGGCGGCATAATTTTTAGAAGGTATTTCAATGGCAATACCACAAGAAATTTTTTTAATTTCCGAAGGATTGATAATCACGTCGGTTTCCTCGCAAGCATATAAATCCATTCCGGCGGAATAGGAGGTCCCTCTCGTAGGAACATGAGCATTTTTTGATATTTTAATAAACTTTAACACTTGGTTTTCATTTTTATTACTCATCATTTGACCACCCAACGTTTGTTATTTACATGTTTTTTGTCAATTTTTATGCTAAAAAGATAATTTTTGATATTTTTTAGAACTTTTATAGTCAAAACTCAAAAGTTTTCCATATTTTCAACAAAGTTTTCAACATTTAATCTAATTTAGGGTCTAATTCTCCGGCCTTCTAGGTCGCGTGTTCAGGTCATGTCTCAAAATAATTGAAATTCCTTCTTTTCCCCACCCGCCATGGACGGAGGTGAAAGATATTATAAACTATTTGGCCCACAATCAAAAAAGGGGCAAAAATAACGAAAATATCAGAAAAAATTGTGGCAGATTAAGTACAAAAATTCATGCGATTGTGGAAGCTTGGGGTTATCCGCGCTTTATAAAAGTGCGACTTTAAACTCTAGCCATTTTTCAATTTTTCTCATCATCATTTTTTTACTTTCATCATTTAAGGCGTTTATTTTTCTGATTCTTGCTTTTGAAAAAGTTTCGCTGACTTCCACTAAAGCTACAGCAATGATTTCTACACCTTTATAAAGACATAAATTAAAAACGTTCGAATTTTCATAATCAATCTCGTCTAAATTTAAAAGTGATTTGAAAGTCTGACTTTCATAATCAGTAGTTACAATTGTAAATCTGTATCCGCTAAAACCCGTCATTTTCACGATTCTTCGTATAATTTCATCTTTTTGCGTGGTATAATCAGTGAATCCAATGGGCAAAAGATTAAAGCCACCAGGATTTTCAGCTAACAACTTTAATTTGGTATTTGCGTATAAATCTCTGGCTTCTTTGTTTTCTCTTAAATAATTTCGAAAAAGTAAATTTCGCTGAATTTCGTCATCATTTTCTTTTAAAACGTGCAGGTTAATATCATTGGGAGTTTTTCGGCTAAAGAACAATCTCATCAGTAAATTAAATGTACCTCTGTATTCATATCCTATCGATTTGATAGGCCGGATGGCCATTTTCAAATCTTTAACTTCGCATATAATGTCTATCGCCGGCTTAGCACAAAGTCCAGGGATACTGGTTGAGCCAATGTGATGCACAGCAATTACATTTTCGCCCAAAGCTGCTTTGATTTCATCTGCATGAGCTTCAAAAATTTTAGGCCAGTTAGAATCACATGGAATGACATTTATTTTCTTTTTTGGCACCTGTTTCACTTCCTATTTTAGTGTAGCCAATAAAAAGGACTTTTGATTTTGCTATCTCTTATAGTTACCAACCTTGAAAAAAATTCATAACTAAGCCTCGTATAGTAAAAACTTTTTAAAACAACACTAGACCTGTCCGTAAACCTCACAGAGCGCAGATTATCGAAAATGCATCACTTAAAAAAATGGCTTTGCATCAAAATTTCCTTGGAGTATTTTTATACGCCGTCGTCGATTTTGATTGCAATCTGTAAAGTTTACAGACAGGTCTATTTTTGTTCTTTTCCCCCCTGCCGAAGGCGGGGGAAACATATAAATAATACCACGTTTTTAAATGGTTTTTGCTATACAGTTCATCACAAATTTTTCATGTCATTATTTGCTTCGTTTAGTTTACCTTCCGCAGCTTTTATGCCTTTAGACCTTTCCTCACCTAAATCTTTTTGAATGAATTCTTGATACATCCTCATCGCTTCTAAATATTTTTTATATGCTTTCATCATTTTACTATAGTGCTCCTTGGAGTCGTTTGGGACTTTAGGGCCTAGTTGTTCTTGCATGTTTTTAATAAATGTTTCTGCTTGGTTTATAAGCCCTTCCATGCGTTTAATTGACTCTTCGGTCCCGTTATATGTGTCCGCTTGGTCCAAAAAATTGTCTAAAACATTATCGAAATTTGATTTTTGAGCGATTACTTCCTTTATATATTCAGGTTTAGTAAAAGTTCGTTGGTTATTTCCGCACGAACACAGCAAAATCATAATGACAGACACAACAACGCAATTTAAACTCATATAAATTTTTTTGGATATTTTTGTTATCATTTCAAATGTCCACCCCATAAGTTAATTATATAACCATATAAAACCGTAACATATATGTTCTTTTAAGTCAACATACAGCTGTAGTAAAAACTTTGAATCGGCAGGGGTTTCGCTCGCTCCAGCAAGTATAATTTTTACACAGTTTTTGTTTAAAAACAGGTGATGACCCAAATTAGTTGGTAATAACTTTTCCCCGCTGATTCGCGAAAAAAAGGAGCAGTTTCAACTATTTTGAGGGGCATGGCCGATTTATATAACTTTCTCCCAGCCGACGGCTGGGAGAAAGTACACGGACCCGGCGGCGAGAAAACCAGGAGAAACTAAACATTTTTTGCGGCTGCACTTTAACACAACCGAAGCATAGCCGCCATAGTCCCCCTTTTATCGCCGGTTTGCCTGTAAGAAAACAGTAAATCATTACTGCATTTTGTACATAAATCCGATACTGAAATATTACTGCCATTTACGCCGCTATCTAATAATATTTGTTTGTTTAATCCGGGTAAGTCTACAAGAAACCTGTTGTTTGGTTTTTCTTGAATGTATTTATTTTGGTAAGATATATTAGATTTTTTTAACTCTTCTATCACTTGAAGATCTGTTTCAAAACATGATTTTCCAATCCCAGGCCCAATACAGCAAATTAAATTTTCAGGTAAGGATGAATATTTGATTTTCATAATTTTTAAAAGATTTTCTGTGATTTTAGAAGAAGTGCCGCGCCAACCCGAATGCGCAAGACCAATCGCCCTATTAACCGGATCCACTACGAAAATAGGGATGCAATCCGCATGAAACGTCACTAACGTTATGCCTTTTTCGTTGGTAATTAACGCGTCAACATTATCCATATCTTGAGGCTTGTGAATTCCAACGCCTACATCTTTTAAAGTTATCAGTCTAACATTATTGCTGTGAGTTTGGGATGTAAAAGTTAAAGAATTAAAATCAATATTCGTAGCTTTACAGAATAATTTATAGTTCTCTATTATATTTTCATATTGATCATTACATTTCATTCTTAAATTCATAGATTTATATTCATTTTTGCTTATACCGCCAAGCCTTGTAGAAAAGGCGTGACGTATAAATTTGTATTCTTCTAATTTTTTAAATGTTAAATATCCTACGGCCGATTTGATGTGCAAGTTCATTGTATTGCTTTTAAAAATCATATTGTTACCCCTTAAAGCGGTCATGTCTCGAAATAGTTGAATCCCTTCTTCCCCCCAGCGTTCTAGCAGGGGGAAACAAAAATATAATTGTTTTAAAAAGGCTTTACTATATATAACGGTTACTTTTAAAAAAATATTCTAAAAGTGTTGACAAAAAATTGCCGCGTGTTATAATTGTGCTTATACTGCATCTTGAATTAAAAAATCAAATATGTGTTTGAAGTACCTTCCTCGCCGCAGGCACAAACTAACATTTCCGGTTGAAATTAGTATATAGCTGACACCCTTTAAAAAAGTCTCATTTTTTACTATAGCAAAAACCATTTATTTGCGTCCCCCCGCCTTCGCCTTTAACGGGGGGGAAAACAAAAATATAACTGTTTCAAAAGGTTTTTATTATACTCTCCCCCGCGAGCCGGTCGCGCCATAAAATAGTTGAATTTCTTCTTTCCCCTGGCCATGGGAGGGGGAAAAGATATTATCAACTAATTTAGACAACCACCCACGAGCCGGTATGGAGAGACCGTGAAAACAAATTTATTTTCTTCAAATAAGGTCAGTATAAAAAGTCAAATCTGATTTGACTAAATTTAAAAGGAGTGTTTACATTTGGGTTCTTTAAAAAAATTATTTGCAGTTGCGAGTACATTGGTTTTCAGCGTATGCACATGTTTTGCGGGCGGTTACAAAGATGAACACGGTGTTTACCAGCAAGATGTGATTATATGAGGATCATATTACATTATAGTGTTCGATGCTAGTTCAACAAATGGTGTCGACAGTGTCCCTGAATGGTTAGAATCGCTACGAGGAAAAGGAGTTGACCTATCTCAGTGTGGAATTACGGCTATTGCCAATAAGATTGATTTGGAGGACCGTGTTGCAGTATTCCGTCATATCGATCAAATTGCCGGACTGTCACGACGACTTAAAGTGGGCATCAATTTGAAAATGATTGGTACAAATAAGGCAGGAAACATACTTGGAATTATGGAGGAAGTAACGACAGTAGCGAAGATACGAATAGACCAGGCCGCTTCGGCTCAAGTTGGGCTAATTCAGCGCATCGTAGGGTTTTTCTTTAGTTGGTAATATCTTTCTCCCCCTCCCATGGCGGGGGGAAAAAATGTAAATAACATAGCTGTTACATTTTAAAAAAGTAAATTTGCTCGTGCGCTTTCTCCCCGCAGGCTCGCGGGGAGAAAGTTATAAAAAATTAAACGTTTTCCAAAGTTATTAGCCATGCTGAATAGGACATTCATCATGGCAATTTTTGATTTTACCGACAATAGGCTCCGGATCCACGCCTTTTTTTCTATAATAATCAGCCAATGCGGCTTTGATTGCTTGTTCAGCCAAAATTGAGCAATGAACTTTTACTGGGGGAAGCCCGTCCAGAGCTTCAACTACAGCTTTATTTGTAATTTTGAGTGCATCGTCTATACTTTTACCTTTAATAAGTTCAGTAGCTATTGAGCTTGTGGCTATAGCCGCACCGCACCCAAACGTTTTAAATTTTACGTCTTCAATAATTCCGTTGCTGACTTTGATATACATCCTCATAATGTCACCGCATTTAGGGTTACCGACTTCGCCAATGCCATCGGCGTTTTTTATTTCGCCAACATTTCTGGGGTTTGAAAAATGCTCCATCACTTTTTCACTATAAAACATATTATATATTACCTTTCTTTAGTTGTGGGTCAAAGTTTCTAAATGGTTTTGGCTGTAATATCCTTCTCCCCCTCCGATTCGAGGGTCGCGCCATAAAATAGTTGAAATTCCTTCTTTCACCCCCGCCTACGGCGGGAGAAAAAGAAGTTTCAACCATTTTGAGGCATAACCCTTTCTTTATTCCATACAGGAGACATACTCCTTAATTTTTCTATTATTGAAGGCAAAACCTCTAAAAGGTAGTCAACTTCCTCTTGCGTGTTTTGATCGCCAAGTGTTATTCTTAATGACCCGTGGGCAATTTCATGTTCAAGCCCTATGGCCAAAAGCACGTGGCTTGGGTCAAGAGATCCCGACGTACAGGCCGAACCTGACGACGCGCAAATACCTTTAGCGTCAAGCATAAGCAGCATAGATTCCCCCTCAATGCCTTCAAAACACATATTAACATTTCCGGGGAGTCTTTTTTCCGGGTCGCCGTTAAGCCTTGAGGACTCTATTTTTGAGAGATTAAATATAATTTTATCTCTGAACCTAGACAGCTTTTCATTTCTTTCATCAATTGACGAACAAGCAATCTGCATTGCGGTTGACAGGCCCACTATACCGGGAACGTTTTCCGTTCCGGCTCTCAGGCCTTTTTCTTGTGCACCGCCATCAATTAAATTTTGCATCGTTATACCCTTTTTTACGTATAAAACGCCTACTCCTTTTGGGCCGTGAAATTTATGCGCGGATAAAGACAAAAGATCTATATTTTGGTCTTGTACGTCTACATGTACATTCCCGATTGCTTGAACGGCGTCTGTATGAAACAGCACTTTTTTTTCTCTGCAAATTCTGCCTATTTCCTTTATGGGCTGAATGGTACCTATTTCATTATTGGCATACATTATAGTTACTAAAGATGTTTCAGGCCGTATTGCGTTTTCAACGTCTTTGGGGTCTATTAACCCCTTATCGTTTACGTCTAAAAATGTTACCTCAAAACCGCAGCGCGATAATCTTTCAAGCACATGAAGCACTGCGTGGTGTTCAATTTTAGATGTTATTATGTGATTTTTACCTTTTTTAAATTCTGAATATGCTGTGCCTTTGATTGCCCAGTTGTCAGACTCACTGCCGCCGGATGTAAAATATATTTCTTTTGCGCAGGCATTTATGCAGTTAGCCACGATTTCTCTGGAATTTTCTATAGCTTTTTTAGCCTCTTTTCCAACGCCGTACACACTGGAAGGATTACCATATTGATCCTTAAAAAACGGAAGCATAGATTCGATGACTTCATCGAAGACAGCTGTAGTAGCTGCATTATCCATATATATAATTTTATTTGTCATAATTTTTACTCCTAAAAATAATTTTTATAAATAATACCACTCCTATTATTACCAAATTTTTCTTTTGAATGCAAATATTTAATATAAAGCCATCGCCACGCGTCGATTGGCAGAAAGGAGCACACAAAAAATTTACTTTTTTCAATTGTAACGAATATATTGTTGACTACAAAATAATATTATGATATAATAATATTGCAATATAATTAATCATAAATCAAAAATTGTTTTTTAAGGAGTAATTATGAAAAAAAATTAATATCTTTATTTTTCTTTTGAATGCAAATATTTAATATAAAGCCATCGCCACGCGCCGATAGGCGGAAAGGAGCACACAAAAAAATTACTTTTTTCAATTGCAGCGACTATACTATTGACTACTAAATAACATTATGATATAATAATATTGCAATATAATTAATTATAAATCAAAAATTGTTTTTTTAAGGAGTAATTATGAAAAAAAAATTAATATCTTTTTTATTAAGTATCACATTAATTTCCCAAATTAGTATGGTTCTTCAGATGATGCCCACACTAGCAGCACTGCTACCAGAACTTGCGGATAATATTTCCAAACTGGAAAGTTTAACAGAAAAATTTGGCCTCGATTGTCCCTACGACTACATTGAAAGTGATGAGTTTAAACAATCACTTGCCGAGTCTACCAAAATTTTAACAGATCAATCTACCGTTCTTGAATTACCGGATAAAACCACAATGTATGCCGGTGATATTCACGGCGACTCTAAAGCAGTAGGCAGAGTTCTTACTCATTTTGCAAATCTGCTCAAACAAGGTGTAGATGTACAACTTATTTTTACAGGGGATTACGATGGAGGCAATAACATAATTCCAACTATATATTTGCTAACCCGGGCACACATTTGGTTTCCTGACAGAATATTTTTGCTCAAGGGCAACCATGAGTCAAAAAGATTTTTTGATGTTTCGAATGCTGATCCAGACTATGATACGGAAGAATTTGATCTGACAAACATCCTTCCCCCATGGTATGGGCAATTACCGCTTGTAGCTACTGTCGGCGGGAATACTGTGGCATGCCACGGGTCTTGGGACTATAGAATTAATTCACCGGCCGTACTACATGGTTTGCGAAAAAGAAACGTAGAAATCACAGACTCAATTGAATATGCAATGACGTGGTCATTTCCACAAAATTTTAGGCATTATGGCAGTTTAAAGAATAATGATTATACAATGTATGATTTTTCAGATCCAACTGATACATGCGGATATTTACACATCTTGGATTCGAAAATGCAAGTAATGGGTTCAATTTATATAGCAAAGCTGCTTAGAAGAATTTACCCAGATTGCCGTGTGCTTATCGGAGGGCATAATCACGATATGTCCGGATGTGAGCAAGAATTTGAAGTTGACGGATCGCCATTTAAAATGGCGAAGACCATTTGCAGTTGTTCAATAAGAACCGGGAAAGGTCGCGGTCAAAGAGTAACCCGCGTCGCAAACCCGTATTGCTTTCTTGTACAACAAAATGGTAATCCGCTTGCTATTGAAAAAGTGCGTGTCTTCCCCCCCTCTGAGTCTTAATGAATATTTTGGGCACTTCCCCTGCGGGGGAAGTGTTACAAAAGTTTATACTTTTTAAGTAAAATTATACTATAGCTGTTCCGCTTTAAAAACGTCTGATTTTTATGACTTCCTCCCGGCCGGCGGCCGGGAGAAAGTACACGGATAAATTTACTTTTGAGGACTGTTTTAAATCGTAACAGCTATATTACATGTGCTCGGGAATAGATATTTTAAATAATCTTAAAATATTACTGATAACTATTTTAACACACATGCATAAATATATCCTTGCGGACATAATTTGATCATCATCGCATATAACTTTATGATCATTATAAAACTTATGAAAATCAGTTGCCAAATCTATGACGTATTTAGTGATTCCGGTCGGATCAAAATTCTTAGCTGAATTGATAATTTGCGTAGTATATAAAGCCATATCATAAATTAATTGTTTTTCCTCAAAAGAAGTAAGAACATCCAACTCAATAGATTCACTTTCAAGATTTTTTTTCACACCATCAGGCACTGATTTAAGTATATTGCAAATTCTGGCGTGAGCATATTGAACATAATAAACAGGATTTTGAGAATCTTTTTGAACAGCAAGGTCAAGGTCAAAATCCATCTTAGTGTTGGCTTCTTTCATATTAAAGATAAATCTCGCAGAGTCAACGCTTACCTCATCTAAAAGGTCTGCAAGCTTAATAGCTTTACCGGTGCGTTTACTCATGCGCACAACTTCACCGTTTTTTACAAGTTTTACAAGCTGAACAAGAAGTATATGTAAATTGCCGCTGTCTACTCCCAACGAATCCATTGCGCTTTTAAGTCTCGCGACGTGCCCGTGATGGTCGGCTCCCCATATATCAATGCAAATATCAAAATTACGTACTTTAAATTTATTATAATGATAAGCTATATCTGACGCAAAATAAGTATGAATACCGTTTTTTCGGATAAGTACCTCATCTTTTTCAAACCCAAATTTAGTGGCCTTATACCAAAGCGCACCGTCAAATTCATATGTTAGGCCTTTATGAGACAGCATATCTATTACTTTGCTTACATTATTACTCTCATAAAGTAAACTTTCATGAAACCAATTATCAAAAAAAATATTATATTTTTTCATATCTTTTTTCATGCTATCTATGTTTTTGGGAAGGGCAAATGCAGTTAATTTGTCTTTTCTTTCCTTTGTATTGCAAAGCGCGTATTTTTTACCATAAACTTCATAAAATTCATAAGATAAATCTTTTATATCTTCGCCCTGATAGCAATCTTCAGGCATAAAAACATTTTTCTCACCCTCAATAATTTGCCTATACCTCACATCCAAAGAAGAGGCAAATTTTTCTATTTGATTACCCGCGTCATTAACATAGAATTCTTTAAATACGTCATAACCGGCAAGCTTTAATACCGATGATAAACAATCGCCTAAAACGCCTAACCTGGCGTTACCTACGTGCATAGGGCCGGTGGGGTTAGCGGATACAAACTCAAGTATCAATTTTTTGTTTTGACCATAATTGCATTTACCGTATTCTTCTCCTAAAGACTTAATCTCAGCTAAACATTCAGAAAAAAATTTTTGAGAAAGAAAAAAATTAATAAATCCCGCACCGGCAATTTCAACTTTGCTTACAAATGATTTGTCAACTGCCAAATTATCAAGTATTATTTCAGCAATATTTAAAGGGGAAACCCTAAATAATTTTGCGGAAACCATAGCTATATTGGTGGATAATTCACCATGCGCTCTGTCAGCTGGAATTTCAATATTAATATCAGGGATTTGGGCGTTTAAAAGTTTTCCGCCCTTTATAGCCGCGCCAATACTTTTGATTAAATTGTTTTTTAAATCTTCTGTAACTTTAATAAGCAAACTGGACATTCTTTTAATCAATCCTCCTGATTTTTACGGTTATCTCATTAACACTTGTAAGATTAGAATTTACATCTAAATAATAATTAACCTTTAATTCCCCGCCTTCATCAGAAAAATTTGAAGTAATTTTATCGGTAAATACCCCAACCATTAAACAACCAAACTCAGTATTATAGCAGCAATGGTGCCTTTTACCGTTTTCCAAAACAAGCTTAGTTCTGTTTTCTCCGCTTTTTATATGTGTAACACATTTTTCCCCATCTATTTTAAGTATTGATGTGCTGCATTTTTTGGGGTCTTCCTCATCGTATTCCTTATAGATAATATATTCTAAATCCCCTTTTTTAATGTAATTTCCTATCGTTTCTATGCTTACTAATGAATCATCCGGATCGAAATCTTGTTTACCATCTATTGATATAAAATAATTATTTTTCAATTAACGCCCTCCTCAAAAAATACTTTTATAATAAAAATCATTATTTATGCCTTCTTCTCCTGCCAGTAGCGGTGGGAAAGAGCAAAAACGCCGCTGTTTTAAAGATTATTAATTTGCTGTTACTTTTAGAAACATATAGTTATTTGGCCATGTTTCAAAATAGTTGGAATTCTTTCTTCCCCCCCGCCAAGCGGTGGGGAAAGAGCAAAAACGCCGCTGTTTTAAAGATTATTAATTAGCTGTTACTCTTAGAAACATGCTGTTATTTACGCTTCTTCCCCCGCCAAGCGGTGGAAAAGAGAAAAAACGCCGCTGTTTTAAAGATTATTAATTTGCTGTTACTTTCAGAAACATGCCGTTATTTACGCCTATTACCCCGCCAAGCGGTGGGAAAGAGCAAAAACGCCACTGTTTTAAAGATTATTAATTAGCTGTTACTCTCAGAAACATGCTGTTATTTACGTTTCTTCCCCCGCCAAGCGGTGGGGAAAGAGCGAAAACACCGCTGTTTTAAAGATTATTAATTTGCTGTTACTCTCAGAAACATGCCGTTATTTACGTTTCTTCCCCCGCCAAGCGGTGGGGAAAGAGCAAAAAC
>JAISWM010000046.1 GCA_031270785.1 Oscillospiraceae bacterium | reverse complement strand
TTGCCGCAAAAGTTTCTCGTTTGACACCGATTATTTGTTTGAAATTCTCATTGCTAAGGGTATTTGTTTTTTCAAAATGGTTCATTTTTTGGTCCTCCGTTCTGTCTCGGTTCTGTTATCGTATCATAAGTTTCCGAGGAGATCTATTATCAATTAATTTGGCCCACAATCTAAAAAGTATAAACTCTTGTAACTTTTTTCCCACAGGCCTGCGGTGAAAGGATACACAAATGAGTGTGCTTTTTCAAGTGAAACAGCTATATTGCTCTTATTATTGATTTTTGATTTTTTCAGCGAATTGTTTGGTGAAACAACATTTATCTCGCTCACCACCGAAAATTTTAAAATCTGAAGTTTTAATCATACCCAGAGTGTTAAACCCTAATATTTTTTTCTATAGCTAAAACAGCTAATCTGTCACATCTTTCATTTTCTTCATTTCCGTTATGCCCTCTAACCCAGGTAAAACTTATTTTATGATTTTTTGAAAGTTTTAAAAACTCTTCCCATAAATCCGTGTTTAAAGCTTTTTCTTTTTTATTTTTCATCCAATTATTTTTTTGCCACTTTTTTGCCCAGCCTTTGTTAACCGCATTGCATACGTACTGAGAGTCACTGAATATATTAACAACGCATGATTTTTTAAGCTCCAATAAAGCCTTTATCACCGCAAGTATTTCCATTCTGTTATTTGTGGTATCCGGCACAAATCCGGAAAGCTCTTTCCTATAATCATTATATTTAAGCACAGCTCCCCAACCGCCAGGACCCGGATTGCCTTTGCACGCTCCATCGGTATATATTTGTATTTCTTTCAAATTTACTCTCTCCACAAAATATTTTTTTGTTTAAGGACCCCAAATATAGTAAAAACCTTTTGAAACAGTGATGTTTTTTTCCCTCCCGCTGAAAGTTGGGGACAAAACAAAAACGTCACTGTTTCCAAAGACTTTTACTATAGCTGTTCCGTTTGAAAAGCGTCTAATTTCTATAACTTTCTCCCAGCCGACGGCTGGGAGAAAGTACACGGATAAATTTACTTTTGAGGACTGTTTTAAATCATAACAGCTATATAATAATCATTTTTTTACTCAAAAAGCCCTAACAATTCATCTTTTGAAAGTTTACTGAAAACATCTCCGCCTTTTTGGACGATTGCATCCGCAATTCTGGCTTTTCTTTTTTGCATTTCAAGAATGCGCTCTTCAACCGTTTCTTTTACAATCAGCTTGTAAACACTGACGTTTTGTTTTTGCCCAATTCTGTAAGCTCTGTCTGTTGCTTGATTTTGTGCCGAAACATTCCACCATGGGTCGAAGTGAATTACCATATCTGCACCTATAAGATTAAGCCCGGTGCCACCAGCTTTTAAAGAAATTAAAAAAATCTTCGTGTTTTCGTTTGCGTTAAAATTATTTACCATTTCAAGTCTGCTGTTTGATGGTGTTGAACCATCTAACCTAAAGTATTTTGTTTTTAGATTTCTGAGTTTTTCTTCTAAAATATCAAGCATCGAGGTAAACTGCGAAAACAGCAAAATTCTGTGACCCGATTCAACTCCTGATTCAATTAATTCAATACAAACTTCTGTTTTGGCACTTTTGCCTGTATAATTCTCGAAAATTAAAGATGGATCACAACAAATTTGCCGCATTTTTGTAAGTGCCGCCAAAATTTTAATTCTGCCTTGAGAGTCCGTTAAATCTTTGGTTTCTTTGGCGAGTTCCGATTTTAATTTTACAAGTGTTGCTGTGTAAATTTTTTTCTGTTCTTCGCCGGCTTCAACTTTTATTATACTTTCGGTTTTTTCGGGCAATTCTTTTAAAACATCAGATTTCAGCCGTCTAACAATGAACGGCTTAACCATTTCGTGTAGTTTTTTTGTGGCTTCTTTATCTTGATTTTTAACAATCGGTGATTCAAATTTTTTCTTGAACCTAGAATAACCCAGCAAAAAACCAGGCATTAAAAAGTCGAAAATCGACCAAAGCTCCGCTAAACTATTTTCGATCGGAGTACCCGTCAACGCAAAGCGAGTTTTACCAATCAGAGCTTTTACTGCTTTTGCGCTTTGCGTGTTTTGGTTTTTAATAAACTGTGCTTCGTCGATAATAACGTAGTTGAAAGTCGTTTTTTCGTATTTTTCAATATCACGCTTCAAGTAATCATAAGACGTAACAGCTAAATCAAAGTCATGTATTTCCTGAATTTTCTTATCCCTTTGCGCTGCGTTTCCGTTTATTGTTATAACTTTCAGTTCAGGTGTGAAACGATTGGATTCGCTTTCCCAGTTAAGCACTAAAGACGCCGGGCAAACAACCATTGACGGCTTAACATCAGTATTTTCTTGTTTGCAAGAAAGCAGCAAAGTCAACACTTGCAAAGTTTTCCCGAGGCCCATGTCATCAGCTAAAATTCCGCCAAACTTAAATTCCGAAAGTTTCCTGAACCATTTGTAACCAATTTTTTGATAGTTTCTGAGTGTTTTGCTTAAACTTGGGGGAATTTTAAAGCTTATCTTTTTATCATCAAAAAATTTATGGACTAAATCTTTAAATTGTTTGTCCTGATTAAATTCTAAGCTTTCGTTTGATTTCAAAGTTTTGTCTAAATAAAAAGCACGGCTCAGCGGCATCTTCGCGTTACCTTTTGCAAGTTCTTTTGGCGATAAATCCAGTTCGTCTGCAACTTCGGCAAGCTTTTCAAAGGTACTGTTTTGAATTGTTATAAAAGAGCCATCTTTCAAACGATGATATTTCTGAGCATGTTTATAACTTTTCAAAACATCTGAAAGTTCTTTTAAGTCCAGCCCTTGCAAGTCGAAATTAATGTCCAAAAGCCCGCCTTTAACTTTGACTCCAACGCTTGCTGAAACAGGTGGCCTAACTTTTAAATTTTTGAAATCTTCTGAAAGATAAACTTCCGAAAATTTAGATATTTCAGAAATCCCTTCGGTTGCAAGCAAATATAAAGACTCGATTTTTCCATCCGTCATTACCTCAGCAGGTGATGTCAAAGTCAGACCTGCGCTCAAATATTTTTTCAAAACGGCTTCTGCTGTTATTTCGCCGGCTAAATCAAAGGCTATGTCCCTATATTTTGGTTCGAAAGCCCCAAATGTTTTTTCACCATAAGAAAACGTCATTTTTGCTTTCGCGCCGTCTTTATCATACTTATCAAAATACACTTTTGTAACCAGATTTGGCGGTTTTAATTTTTCGAGTTTTTCGGGCATTTCGATTTTTGCGAACGGCTCAATTGGCTTGATGACCCCGGTCATAAGTACAGTTATATCTTTTTCAGCAACAAAGATACTTTTTTTATAAGATTTCAAAATTTCAAAAATAATTGGAGAAACCGCTTCGGAAATATCTTTTGAAACTCTGATTATTTCATCGTTTCTGTAAATGTAAATATGATCTCCGGATTTTATAATTTGGTTGGGGTTTATATTATTTGCAAATTTCAAATTATATCCGCTTTTTTCCTCTTCAATTTTAAATTTAAAAATGTAAGCTTTGTCGATAATTTTGCAAATACTGGGTTTTCCGCCATCACTGACAAAAAAATCATTTTCAGGAACAATTTTTAAATATTCCTCAAACATTTCAGAATCCAAAATCATAAACTTGCTGTCATCAAGATACATGCCCAAATACTGTGCTAATTTTTCATTTTTGAACTCGTCCCAGTTTCTTAGGAAGAAGTTTAAAATCGGTATACTTTCGGGGCTAAAACACTCCTTGCAATGAATTATTTCAAGATTTTTACCGTAAAGTGATGAAGCACCAATTTCAAAATTGTACTTTAATTTATTTAAGGATTGCACAACATAACTTCTTTCAGTACCGGTACTTTTAATTTTAAATGATAAATATGGAATACCGTCACCAAGGTTTAGTATGGATATGATTTTACAAGTTTTTTCCGAGACTTTATTTACGATTTTTTTGGTGAAAGCTTCTATAAGTCGCTGCACTCCAACGTCAGAATAGCGAACTTTCGGAGCATTAGCTTGAATTGCAAGAATAGTCGCGATAATATGCTTGCAAAACCCTTTATACTGACGAAACGCCACACAGTCGCAGGTTGCAACATCTATTTTATCTTTATTTTGATGATTAAACCGCACAAAAATATTATAATTTTTTTGGTCGCCGGATGCTTCGACTTCGGCAAAGACCTCAGTGTTTTCTTGCTTTTTTATTGTTACGCGCTGACTTTTGTACAGCAAAACGCCCTTTGAAAAGGAGTTTTTAGTCCCTGCCCTACTATAAAGTTCATTCATGGAAATTGGCATCTTTAACTCCCATCTTTCAAATCCATTTTTTGAATAATTTTTGGGTCATGCCTTAAAATAATTGAAACTTCTTATTTTTCCCTACTTATGGCGAGGGGGAAAAGATATTATTAACTAATTTGATCCACTCCTCGCCTTCTATTGGTGATTTTATCATTTTTAGTTCATTTTTGTCTCAATTTCTATTTTAAGTTTTAGTTAAATCTCATGCGTTTGCCGTGGCCAATAAAAAGCGATTAAAATTTAAATTTAAGATTAGAATTAAATATTTTAGATTGAAAATTTATTTTATATTTTAATCTAATTTAGGGTCTAATTCCCAGACCTAGAAGGCCGCGTATTCATTGATTTTTGCGAGCGTGCTTCCAAAAGGGAGCATGCAAACCCGCCGTAACGCCCCGCATGCTCTGCATCGGGGGGATAGGAAAGCAAAATTTTACTAACGCCACACTGGTCGAGGTGACAGAGCTAAAACCTGCGGCATCTTGGTTCCAAACCAAGCACTCTACCAAACTGAGCTACACCTCGAAACATAGCTTATTATAATTATACAGAGTAATATTTGTCAATACCTCGACTTTTGGCAGTGTTTATCAAACTCGTAATCACCGGTATAGCAAAATTATAGGGTCGTGTCCCAAAATAGTAGAAATCCCTTCTTTTCCCCCCGCCTATGGCGGGGGGAAAAGATATTATCAATAAATTTGGCCCACCACCAAATTATAGCTGTTACGATTTAAAACAGCCCTCAAAAGTAAATTTATCCGTGTACTTTCTCCCAGCCGACGGCTGGAGAAAGTCATAAAAATCAGACGCTTTTCAAACGGAACAGCTATATTTAGAAACGTGGTGTTATTTACGTTTCTTTCCTCCGCCAGTAGCGGGGAAAATAAAAATGTAACTGTTTTAAAGATTTTTTGATATGAAACCAGTACTTTTATTTTAAGTATAAACATCCTTTGAGGGTAGTGATCCAAATTAGTTGGTAACAATATCTTTCTCCCCACCTGCGGCGGTGGGGAAAAAAGAAGAAATTTTAACTTTTTTGTGACATGGCTTTATTGAGCTTGCTTTGAAATTATTTATTAAAATTAAGTTGACAATTAAATCATAATATGCTATAATCTTAAGTAATGTGGTTTAATTTAATGACTATTAGCAAAAATACAATTTTAATAACAATTTTATTTATGTGGTTGTGATCCAAATTAGTTGGTAATATTTTCTACCCGCTAGAACGCAGGGGGAAAGAATGAGTTCCAACTATTTTGAGACATGACCGGGGGATTAGACCCAAATTAAGATTAAAAATATTTCAAAAATTAAGTATTTATATCTTTGAATACAGGTTCTTAGCCGTCGGCAGGGGGAAAGTGCGCGAGCGAGTTTTTTAGGGAGCAACATAGCATAATTATAAATATAAAAAGATTGGAAGAATCTCTAACGATGCATCAAGGGCACAGAGAAAGAATAAGAAAAAAATTTACGTCTCATGGTCTTGATAATTTTGAAGACCATGAAATTTTGGAGTTAATGTTATTTTATGCCGTCCCCAGAAAGGATACAAACGAAATAGCGCATAAACTCATTAATACTTTCGGGTCAATACCGGCCGTTTTTGATGCACCCATAAATTTATTAAAAGAAGTTGATGGCGTAGGTGAAGTTGCCGCCGTTTTTATAAAACTTATACCTGAGCTTACAAGAATATATTCAGAGAGAAAATTCAGTACTTCAAATCATAGTTTAGAACTTAAAAATTTGTGCGATAAACTTTGTTTAAAATTTATAGGCAGAACGGAAGAAATCGTTGCTATTATGCTTTTTGACGCAAAGGGCAAACTGATATATGACGGAATTGTAAATAAAGGTACTGTTAATGCGGTCGATATGTATTTCAGAAAAATTATAGAACTTATAGTACTTTATAACGCTTGTTCGCTCATTTTAGCTCACAATCATCCCAGCGGATTTGCAGTACCGTCCCAAGCTGATATGGATTCAACAAAACAGTTAAGCAAAATACTTCATAATATGAGAGTGACGTTTGTGGATCATATAATCGTGGCGGACGGTGATTATGTATCTATGAGGGACTGCGGATTCGACGCGATTTTTGAGGATGATTAGACAAAAATTTAATATGGCCGTTACTCTTAAAAAAGCGAACTTGCTTACACGCTTTTTTCTCACTGGCGGTAGCAAGAAAACTATGTTTAAAAATTTTTACTATATGTCGCCGAACTTGCGCATCTAACGTAGTGTTTTTTAGGTGGTAATCCAAATCAATTGATAATAATTTTTCCCCCGCCTCTGGCGGGGTGGAAAAGAAGGGATTTCAACTATAGCTGTTTCGTTTGAAAAGAGTCTGATTTTTATAACTTTCTCCCAGCCGTCGGCTGGGAGAGAGTACACGGATAAATTTACTTTTGAGGACTGTTTTAAATCGCAACAGCTATAATTTGGCTCACAACCCGCAGGGGAAAAAACAAAAATGTCACTATAACTTATAGCTGCTGCACTTGAAAAAAGTAAATTTCTTAGTACGGTCTCTCCCCGCCAGCGGCGGGGGAGAGAGCGGCAAAAAATCAGACATTTTGCAAGGCTATTAGCTATATTTTCCCCCATTGATTCGTGGTAAGGAAAAGAAGAAGTTTCAACTATTTCGAGACATGGCCCCCCCCGCGAGTCGGCGTGGAACGAAACGCAAATAATACCACGTTTCTAAATAGTTTTTGCTATAATAGATACAGAAAAACAAGAATTATCTGTTCCAAAAAACTTTTAAGGGCGAAAATATGGAAAATAAAAAAATATATACAGCGGTAGCACTTGGATTTTTTGACGGTGTGCATGCGGGCCATCAAAGTATAGTTAAAGAAACAATAAAATATGAAAAAAAAGGTCTCATCCCAATAGTTTATACTTTCAAACAATCGCCAAAGGCAATTATAAGCAATAAACCATATTTTTATCTGACTACAAATGAAAAAAAAATAAATTTACTTCTGGGTTATGGAATAAAAAAAGTCGATATGGACGATTTTATGAATATAAAACATTTATTTTGTGAAGAATTTATATATAAAATTATAAAGGAAAAATTAAATGCTAAATGCGTGATTTGCGGTGAAAATTATACTTTTGGGTATAATGCCGAGGGTAATTGCGAAAAACTTAAAAATATATGCCAAAAATATCAAGTGCAAACTCACATTGTACCGCCTAAGATGTATAAGGGTGACTTTATAAGTTCAAGCCGAATAAAAAAAGCCTTAAAAGAACATAATTTCACAGACGCAGAAAAAATGCTCGGAAGAAAAATCAAGAATTGATGTTTATGAATTTTTGGTTGTGGTCCAAATTAGTTGATAATATATAGCTGTTACGATTTAAAACAGTCCCCAAAACTAAATTTATCCGTGTACTTTCTCCCAGCCGTCGGCTGAGAGAAAGTCATAAAAATCAGATGCTTTTCAAACGAAACAGCTATATTTTAGCAATGCCACTAATTGACTTTGATATTTGCGTATTATAAAATAAGCGATGTTTGAAAAATAATAATACATTATTAGACCTGTCCGTAAATTTTACAGATTACAATCAAAATCGACGATGGGTGGCCCAAATTAATTGATAATATCTTTCACCCCCCGCCTATGGCGGGGGTGAAAGAGGGAGCTTCAACTATTTTGACCCACAACTTCGGCGATGGCGTATAAAAATACTTCCCGGGAGATTTTGATGCAAAGCCATTTTTTAAGTGATGCGTTTTTCGATAGTTTGCGTTCTGTAAAGTTTACGGACAGGTCTAATACCACGTTTTTAAGTGGTTTTTGCTATAAAATCCAAGGAAGAGGTTGAGATTGATTTGATTCAGGGGAAAATTTTAAAAAACGCTATAATTTCAGGGGCAAATAATTTATATAAGAGTAAAAATTTTGTAAATGAACTTAATATATTTCCTGTACCGGACGGCGATACAGGGACGAATATGTCTATGACCGTAATGGCAGCGGTTAACGAACTTGAGAAACAAAATGAGGCAGATGCGGGACATATTGCTAAATTGGTTTCATCCGCGCTGCTGCGAGGCGCAAGAGGAAATTCGGGAGTAATACTGTCTCTTATTTTCAGGGGATTCGCAAAAGGTTTAGCAGATATTACGGAAGCAAGCGGCAGAGATATGGTAAGATCTTTAGGGTTTGGAGTGGAATCAGCATATTCAGCGGTTATGAAGCCGACGGAAGGCACTATGCTTACAGTTGCAAGAGTAGCGTTTGAGTCCGGTAAGCAGGCGCTTTTGGACAGTGATAACGTAAGCTACGTTTGGGATAAAGTATGCAAGGGGGCGCATGAGGCGCTTAAGGATACTCCGAATCTTTTACCGGTACTTAAAAAAGCGGGCGTAGTAGACGCCGGAGGAAAGGGACTTTGTTTAATATTTGAAGGAATGTTATCGGTATTTAGCAGCGGAAAAATAATAGAAAAAGAACTTGAAAATATAGAAGTTTCGCAAGATGATATGTTTAAAAGTGCTGCGGCAGTGTTTGATGAAGATATAAAATTTACTTATTGTACTGAATATATAGTAGGAAAAAACAGAATGGTAAAGGCAAACCCTTTAAAGCTCAGAAAAAAACTTGAACGCCTTGGTGACTGCGTAGTTGTGGTAGATGATGACGATATAATAAAGGTGCATGTTCATACAGAGCACCCTGATAGAGCTTTGAAGGAAGGCTTATACTTTGGAAGTTTACTAACGGTAAAAATAGAAAATATGAAAGAGCAGCATAAAGAAGCAGCCAGGCAGGCCTCTGAAAAAAGTGTTGAGAAAAAACAAAAAAAGTTAGAGTTTCAAGAACCTGTTAATGAAGTAGGATTTGTTGCGGTATCTGCGGGTGAAGGTTTAGAAACAATGTTTAAGGATCTTGGATGCGACAAGGTGATTTGCGGCGGCCAGACCATGAACCCGAGCACAGACCAAATACTCGAAGCCATAATGGCGACACCCGCTAAAACAGTATACGTTTTACCGAATAATAAAAATATAATAATGGCAGCCGAACAAAGCGTATCTTTGGTTCAAGACAGAAACGTAATAGTTATTCCCTCAAAGACGATCCCCCAAGGTATTTCCGCAATGCTTGCGTTCAATTCAAGCGTATCTTCGCATGAAAATGCAGAAGCTATGAAGCGCGATATGGCTAAGGTTGAGACTGGGCAAATAACTTTCGCGGCCAGAGATTCCGAATTTGGCGGATTTAAAATAAAAGAGGGCAGCATTTTAGCACTTAGTAATGGTAAACTTGTGTTTACAGAAAATGACCCTGTAAAAGCAGCAATAAGGCTTATTAAATTTATGATAAAACGTGAAACAGAGTATATAACCGTAATTTATGGCGAGAGTATTAGCAAAGGTCAGGCCGATGAACTTTTAAGTTTTTTAAATTCTAAATATCAAAGAAAAATAGACATAAATATGGTAGAGGGGAATCAGCCTGTTTATCATTTTATAATATCGCTTGAATAAGGTTTGTAATATTAAACCTGTCCGTAAACTTTACAGACTGCAATCAAAATTGGCGGCGGTAGCCCAAATTAATTGATAATATCTTTTCCCTCCGCCCATTGCGGGGGAAAAAGAAGGTATTTCAACTATTTTATGGCGCGACCAAATCGGCGACGTCGTATAAAAATACTCCCGGGAGATTTTGGGCGATGGTCCAAATTAATTGATAATATCTTTTTCCCCCCCGCTAGAACGCTGGGAGGGAGAAAGAAGAAGTTTTAACTGTTTTGAGACATGACTGGATTTTTATGCAAAGCCGTTTTTTAAGTGATACATTTTTCGATAGTTTGCGCTCTGTAAAGTTTATGGGCAGATCTATTATATATTATTTGACATAAAGATTGCTTTTTTATATAATTTGCACACATTAAACTTGAGATTTTGGATTTCGTTCTTGTGTTATAGTTGTTGCACTTTTGAGACACGACCAAAAATTTTAGGGTTTGATTGTGATAAGTGCAGGTTGTGAGCCAAATTAGTTAATAATATCTTCCCCCCCGCCATAGGCAGGGGAAAAGAAGGGATTTCAACTATTTTATGGCGCGACCTAAGTGTATGAAAGAGAGGAGACCATGTATATGGGCAAATTAGATATTGATCAGCTAAATGAAGTTTCAGGCGGAAAAGTAGAATTTGAAAATGTAAAAGAAAGTTTTTGTTATACAAAAAAAGACCTGCGATGATTGCGGTAAAACGCTTATTGAAGGTGTCAGCGATAAAGAAAATATAGGTTTATTTAATGGTGCGTATAGATTTCATGCACCGGATTATGGCATAAAAGTCGGAGAAGACGAAGTAAATCTTTGTAAAAGTTGCTATGAAAAAAGATTACTTAAAAAATAAAAAAATCAAATTATTGTAGGGAAAAGTATATATGAATACACTATTTAATACAGACGTAGGATTACTCGGCGGAGTAGGGGAAAAAACAAAAGACCTTTTAAGAAAATTAGGCGTACCTAGTTTAGGTGCGCTTCTTTACTATTTTCCAAGGGGCTATGAAGATTGGACGGACATTAAAAAAGTGTCGCAAGTAAATTTTAAAGATGATGTATGTATAAAGGCAGTAGTTATATCCGGAGTAAAAATAATAAAACTCGGAGCAAAAAGGACGCTATATAAGGCTTTGGCAACCGATGGCGAAGAGAATATGGAGATTACCTTTTTTAATAATAAATATGTGGTAGAAAAACTCCAAGAAGGCAACGAACTTTTACTTTACGGAAAAGTACAAAAAAATTTTAATAAATATGAAATGGTATGCCCCAAAATGTGCGTTAAAGGTAAAGAACCTAAATGTTTAAGGCCCGTATACAGCCAAATAAATGGCCTTTATTCTTGGAAAATAGAAAGCATAGTTGCGTCCGGATTAAGGTATGCAAAGGGGCGCCTTTGCGAAAGTTTGCCGGAAAGAATACTTGCTGAAAATAATCTTTGTAAACTGGAATTTGCACTTGAAAACATACATTTTCCCCAAAATAAAGAGTCTTTAAATATTGCCAGAGAAAGATTGGTCTTTGAAGAAATTTTTATTTGGCAGATTGGCATGAGATTTTTAAAAATGGGTATTTGCGTAAAAACAGAGGTTAAGCTAAAAAAAGATTATACCGATGAATTCTATTTTAGCTTACCGTTTTTCCCAACCAATGCGCAAAAAAAAGCAATACTCGAATGCATAAAAGATATAAGGAGCAGTGCAGAAAGATGCATGAATCGTCTTTTGCAAGGAGATGTGGGTTCGGGGAAGACGGTAGTGGCCGGAGCTTTGGCATATAATATTATAAAAAACGGATATCAAGCCGCAATAATGGTACCAACTGAAATACTTGCAAATCAGCACTGCGAAACATTTAAAAAGATTTTCAGCGGTATGCATATAAACATCGAGCTTCTTACCGGGTCGTTAAAATCAAAGGCGCAAAAGGAAATAAGAGAAAGCATAAAAGAAGGAAAAATCGATTTATTAGTCGGAACGCACAGTTTAATATCCGAAAGTGTGGAATTTAAAAATTTGGGATTAGTGGTAACTGACGAACAGCATCGTTTTGGCGTGGGACAAAGAGCAAGACTTGTAAGTAAGGGGAATAACCCCCATGTACTTGTTATGTCAGCAACGCCTATACCGAGGAGTTTGTCTTTAATAATTTACGGGGATATGGACATATCGATTTTAGATGAACGTCCGCCAAACAGGCAACCGGTGGATACTTTTGTTATAGATTCAGCTAAAAAAGAACGAATGTATGGATTTATCAAAAAAGTTTTAGAAAATAAAAACCAAGGATATGTAGTTTGCCCGTGCGCTAAAGAATCCGAGGCGGAAAATTTATTGGATGTCAAGAACTATAAAGAAGAGCTTTTAAAAAAACACGGTTTTTCAAAATATAGTTTGGAAATATTACACGGAAAAATGAAGTCTCAGGAAAAAGAAAAAATAATGAAAGATTTTTTGGGCGGCAAAATAGATCTTTTGATATGTACTACAGTAATAGAAGTAGGCGTGGACGTGCCGAACGCTTGCATCATTATAATAGAAAACGCCGAAAGGTTTGGGCTTTCGCAGCTTCACCAGTTAAGGGGCAGAGTGGGGCGGGGAAAAGGCAAATCTTATTGCATACTGGTTTCCGATTCTAAATCTAAGGATAGTATCAGTCGGTTTAAGGTTATGGCAACGTCAAATGACGGCTTTTATTTATCAAACGAGGATCTTAAAATACGCGGCCCAGGGGAATTTTTAGGGTCTCGGCAACACGGAAATATTAATTTTAAGTTAGTAAATATTATTGAAGATATATCAACGATAAAAAAAATTTCCCGAGTTGCAGACCAAATTTTTAGAAACTGGGATAGCATCAGCTTGGACGAAAGAAGCATTATAGAAAAAAGCGTAAAAAACTTTTTTAAATCCGGTAACCAAGAAAATATAATTATTTAAAAAAACATTGACATGTAACCGAAATTATATTATAATAAAATTAAAGATATTAAATAATATCGATTTATTTTAAAAGGAGTTTTAAAGTGAAAGATTTTTTTAAATCGGTTTCAGTAAATTTAATTTTATGTGCAGCAATTATTATGTCAACGGTAGCGGGGTTATGTGTTTATAGTAACAGCCATGTAAAAATTCCATTTACTCTGAATAACAAAAATTACATTAGCAAAAATTATATAGTGGGTATGGTTGCTGTTATAGAAGTTGGGGAAAATCCGCGAGTTAATGATGGTCTCTTTGTAGTTCCGCCTACTCTTAAAATTGCCGACGCAGCGCTTGCAGCTCATTGCATGTGGGAAAGAATTAATCTCAATGCAGGAAGAGGCCTTAGAAGTTTTTTCCGGGTTTATGCAGACGGACATGTAGATACCGATGTTGAAATAAGAGCGTGCTATAAGCGAGAAAACGTTCCCGCGGGTGCTAAGATATTGTTTTCTGATGAAAAATTTAAATTCATTGATTATTATGACAGAAACAAAACAGTACAAAGGGGAATATATATTTATGAGATAAAATCCACCGGTAATTGCAAACTGCCGATTTTCAATCAGACTGAGGTATATCAAATAGCTAAGAATGGTCAAAGTGGTGAGGGGGACGGCATGTTGTTTGTACAGCATAATCGAATGACGAAGTATAACGTAGAAGAACTTTACAGCAACATTGAATCAAGTGACGAGATAGATTATAGTTTTTATGAACCTTTAGCATAAAAAACCTAAATTTCAGCAATCATCGCCCCGCCTGAAGGCGGGGCGATGACTTACTTAGTATAGCTTTTTTCAAAAGAAACAGCTATATATATAGCTGTTCCGTTTTACAATAGACTATAAAAATTATGGTGATGGATCAAATTAGTTGATAATATCTTTTCCCCCCGCCCGCAGCGGGGGGGAAAGAAGGAATTTCAATTATTTTGAGACATGGCCCGACATATAAGGTTGGGGAATTAAATCCAATTTAAATTAAAAAAGCGTTGACACGATTATAAAAATTTGTTATAATATTTATGAAAACAAATAAATTGAGGAGAATATTAATATGTACATGGACGTCCAGAATTTGCCGGCAGTAAGTGCAAATACTATTGTTATGGATGAGTCGATAACTAATGCAAGGCATGCTTATAATTTATTGCAGAAAAACGGATTAATGAGTGATGATGGTGAAAACATTTATGCTACTAAGGGAAGAGTGGAAGTTTTATGTAACAAAGATTTCGGGGTTATTCCTTCACTGCTTGCATCCGTGCTAAATCATCCATCAGCATGTGAAAGAGCGGTTTATTATTTGGTTTTGTGCCAATATGCTAAAAGTAAATTTATGAGTGCCTTCAAAGGTTTGCCAAAAACAAAAGAGTTACACTCCCAGATGGATGAATTAGAAGAGTTACAATTAAAAACGTTACAATTAAAAACAGATGACGATGAATTAGAAGAGTTACAATCCCAAATAGATAAATTAGAAAAATTACAATCTAAAATAGATAAATTAACTAAAGATTTCTCAAAGGCTTATATGCACTATTTGCAAGTCAAAGATTACACTGCAACAACAAAAATGTCTAAGAGAATTCCACCGGAAATTTCATATGATAAAGGATATATGGAAATAAAGAAGGCCGGGTATACCCAAACTACTACCGTCGTTAACAATAATGACTTAATTGAATCTTTAAAACAAATAAACGGCGTGGGTGTTGAAGCAAGAACACTTTTCAGTGCAATGAAAAAAGAAATAAATCTTAATATAAGTCTTACCAATGAGGCAATAAAAGATTTTGCAGACAATGCTTCTAAGATTGCCATGCCTATTGCGGTGGCTATAGAGGAAAAAAACAATAGCAGTATTTTTAGTAAATCACTTAGATATTTCTTTAGTTTTAAAGGCGACTGGGCAAATGAAGAGGCCATACTTTCTATTTCAAAACTTTCAAACTGAATATAGCTGCTGCACTTGAAAAAAATCTAAATTTCAGAAATCATCGCCCTGCCGGCAGGCGGGGCGATGACTTACTTAATATAGCTTTTTTCAAAAGAAACAGCTATATAAAACGCAATATTTTGCTTAATTTTTACTCTTTTATGCATAAAAACTTACGTAAATCTTTTTTAGCCTTACCTAAATCTTTTATGACCAGTACCATTTTTTGGTCTATAGTTTTACTTTCAACATTATCGTCTGAAGGTATTCTGAATTGTTCAGTTTCAAAATCTAAATATGTTAAAGCGTTGCTGGATAATTGAGTTATTTCTGATGTTTTAAAATTCGTAGTTACCATGGGTGCTATATCGGAAACGATTTTAGTAAGTTGGAGTAAATTGGCTTGTTTTAACTTATTAATTCCCGCTACAATAATATTTCTTTGACGCTCGGTTCTATCATAGTCAGACCCCGGACTGTCCCTATCCCTGGCGTATTGGAGGGTTTGCGATCCGCTCAAGTGCTGTGTACCTGAACCTTTTAATTTTTGCTTATCTGCGGCGTGTGCGTTTATGTACGCTATTTCGCTCGCTGTTAATTCTATGTCAATCCCCCCTAAATTATCAACTACCTTTGAAAATTCATCAAAATTGACCGAAACATATCTGTCTATCCCTATTCCAAAATTACGTTCCACGGTGTCTATGGTGAGTTTTGGCCCCCCTAAAGAATAAGCTGAATTTATTCTGTCATTACTGTATCCAGGTATTTTTACCCAAGTGTCCCTCATAATTGAGGCTATTTTAATTTTTTTGTGTCTACGGTTTAAAGAAACGATTAATATGCTGTCGCTTCTGCCTTTGTCACCTTTTGACACTCCATCTATACCCAAAAGCAGTACGTTTAAAACCATATTATCTGCATCGCTTTGATTATCTGAAATTTCCGTGGTGTCATTATCACTATCACTCGATAAGTCGTCATAGTTAAATGAATTAATCACATTATATATATAAATCATTCCACAACCTATTGCTCCTATTACGGCAAAAAAAAGAATAAAATATTTTTCCGATATATTTTTTTTTGCGGTTCTTTTTTTCAATAGAATAAACATCTACATAATTTTTTCCCCCTTTATTTGAGTTTTTTGGATTAGTCTTCACAATAATTCACACCTCAATATTTTAATGAACTATAGCTGCTGCTCTTGAGTCATGTTTTAAATAGTTGAAACTTCTTTTTTCTCCCACTCCATCGGCAGGGGGGAAAAGATATTATCAATTAATTTGGGTCACTACCCATTTTTCGGTTGTGGGTCAAAACAGTTGAAATTCTTTCTTCTCCCACTCCATCGGCAGGGGGGAAAGGTATTATTAATTAATTTGTGCTATAACCGAAAATTAGATATTCAAAGGTATTATCTATATAAAACATTCCACATTATAAGACAAATAACTACAAAAATCAACAAAATGAAATTTATATCTCTGAGCAAGCAAGCCGCTGTAAATTGATAATTTTTTTAGAACTTGTATTCAAAGACCTAAAATATAAAGTGGTGTTATTTATGTTTCTTTTCTTCCCGCCGAATGCGGATGAAAAAACAAAAATGCCACTGTTTGAAAAGGTTTTTACTATAGTAAAAAATAGACATTTTTCAAGAGTGTTAGCTGTATATTTTTGAAGGATAGAAGTATGGAATTACAGTCAAAATTGTTTTATAATTAAATAATAAAAATATATTTTATTTTTAGCGGCTAGCTCATATGGTTATTTGCGAGAGTAACGGCTATAAGTTGTTGCGTTTCCCCCGTGGGCTCGTGGTGGGAAAGAGTTACAAGAGTTTATACTTTTTAAGTTAAATAACTATATAGTATTTGAGGTGTGAATTCAGTTATGGAGAATAAGGTTAGAACAAGATATGCTCCAAGCCCCACAGGCTTTATGCATATAGGCAATTTACGCACGGCGCTGTATGAGTATTTAATATCTAAATCATTGGGCGGAAAATTTATACTTCGTATAGAAGACACGGATCAGTGCAGGCATATAGAAGGTGCCCAAGAGGTAATATACAGTACTTTGAAGCAAGTAGGGCTTACTTATGACGAGGGTCCGGACATAGGCGGCAATTTTGGCCCGTATGTTCAAAGTCAGAGAAAAGATATTTATTTAAAATATGCCCAAAGGCTCATAGAGGAAAAAAAAGCATACCATTGTTTTTGTGATAAAGAAAGACTTGAAAGCTTAAAAAGTTCTGAAAATTGCTTGGGATATGGCGGATATGACAGGCACTGCAGATACTGCGATAATAGTTTGATGGATAGCATGCTGAAGTCAGGTAAACCTTACGTTATCAGGCAAAAAATGCCGCTTGATGGAAGTACTGAATTTACAGATGAAGTTTATGGCGAAATAATAGTTGAAAATAAAGAGCTTCAAGACCAAATTCTTATAAAAGCCGACGGGCTTCCTACATATAATTTTGCAAATGTTATAGATGATCATTTAATGGGGATAACGCATATTGTCAGAGGGTGTGAGTATTTGTCTTCAGCACCAAAATATAATCTTTTATATGAGGCGTTTGGATGGGAAATACCTAAATATATACACCTACCTTTAATAATGGGGAAAAACGAGGACGGTAGTTTATCAAAGCTTTCCAAAAGGCATGGCAGCGTAAGTTTTGAAGATTTAGTAAGAGAAGGGTACTTACCCGAGGCCATCGTAAATTGTATAGCATTGCTTGGGTGGTGCCCAAGCGATAATAGGGAAATATTCTCTCTTAGTGATTTAGTGAAAAAATTTTCTATTGACAGAATAAGTAAATCTCCTTCCACATTTGATTATGACAAATTAAATTGGTTTAACGGAGAATATATAAGGTCAAAAGAAGATGACCACCTGCTGTGTCTTTTTACTCCTTACATAAAAAAAGCTGTTTCTAGAAGCAATATAGACTATTTAAAAATTGTTCAAACTATCAAAAACAGAGTTACTAAACTTACTCAAATACCGGATATGATTGATTTTATTGAAACACTGCCAAAATACGATATAAATTTATTCGTAAATAAAAAAAGTAAAACTAATTTAGAAAATTCCCTTTTGGTTCTTAAAAAAGCCAAAGAAAGGCTTTTAAGTCTTAATACTTGGTGCCATGAATCCATATATGATCTTTTAATAGATATGGCTAAGGAAATGCAGATAAAAAACGGCACTTTAATGTGGCCGATAAGAGTAGCTGTATCAGGCAAGTTAGTAACTCCGGGAGGAGCTGTGGAGATACTGGATATACTCGGAAAAGACGAGTCAATAAATAGGATTAATTTGGCTATTGAAATTTTAACTAAATTTGAGGAGAAAAATTTATAGACTTAAATTTAGGTCGTGTCTCAAAATAATTGAAATTTCTTTTCTTCCCCCCCGCCATGGTCGGGGGGAAGATATTATCAATTAATTTGACTCACAATCTAAAATTTTCTAAAAGTACCTTTAATAGTAAAAAGCCTTTTTAAAACAGCGATGTTTTTGTTCCCCCCGCCCATGGCGGGGGGAAGATATTATCAATTAATTTGACTCACAATCTAAAATTTTCTAAAAGTACCTTTAATAGTAAAAGCTTTTTAAAACAGTAACATTTTTCTCCCCCCCGCCATGGTCGGGGGAAAAGATATTACCGACTAATTTGGACTATCACCGTTTACACATTATTTGAAATTGGCTCTTATTTTTGCGTGAGATTAAATTTTGCCTCAGAAACAAGGCCCGATATGGCCCAGCGTTTAAACCTTATTTTATTATTTCCGCTTTCCACTACAATCGAGTCATTATCGTCTTTTACACTTATAATTTTTCCGATAATCCCTCCTATAGTAATTACTTCATCACCTATTCCTATGCTTTTTCTCATTTCCTCTTCTTGTTTTTTCTTTTTTTGTTGCGGGCGCAATAAAACTAAGTACATTCCACCAATTATTATTGCATAAATTAAAACGGTAATAAGCATTTGCCCTGACGGACCCAAGTTTTGCAAAAACTCCAACATAATAAAAACCTCCAAAAATTGGTCACGTCTCAAAATAGTTGAAACTTTTTCTTTTTTCCCTGAGAATTAGCGGTTTGTGGCCAAAATTAGTTGATAATATCTTCCACCCCGCCATGGGGGGGAAAGAAGGAATTTCAACCATTTTAAGGCATAACCGAGTCAGCGGGGAAAAAAGATATTATTAACTAATTTGAACCACGACCTAAAAATCAATACTGAAGCGTATTATAAAACTTTTAAAATGTTTTATCAATATAAAATTTTAGAAATGTGGCATTATTTACGTTTTTTCCCTGCCGAATGCGGGGGAAAACAAAAATGTCACTATACCCTATAGCTGCTGCATTTGAAAAAAGTAAATTTGTTCGCATGGTCTCTCCCTTGCCTGCCGATGGGGCGATGGCCGCTGAAATTTAGGCTGTGGTCCAAATTGGTTGATAATATCTTTCCACCGCCCATGACAGGGGGGAGACATTAGATCTCCTCGGAAACTTATGATACAATAACAGAACGGAGGGCCAAAAAATGAACCATTTTGAAAAAACAAATAAACTCAGCAGTGAGAATTTCAAACAAATAATCGGTGTCAAACGAGAAACTTTTGCGGAAATGATTGAAGTTTTGTATGAACAATATTTGAAAAAGCATAAAAATGGCGGAAGAAATCCTAAATTAACTGTTGAGGAACAGCTTGTTCTAACGCTAAAATATTTGCGCCAATATGTCACACAAAAAGAACTGGCTTATGAATTTGAAGTTGGCGAAGCAACCGTTCACGATGTGATAGTTTGGGTCGAAAATAGGTCGCGCCATAAAATAGTTGAAATTCATTCTTTCACCCCCGCCTATGGCGGGGGG
>JAISWM010000005.1 GCA_031270785.1 Oscillospiraceae bacterium | reverse complement strand
TACTGAAACATCTGCGCCAATAGCCTTACCTTCAAGTTTTATTCCATTTGAAAGCTCAAGATAAGCTTTCTTGTATCCCTTGCCAAAAAAACTCTCATTTTTCATCTTTTAAACCTCTGCATATATTTAAACTAATTAGCACAATACATGTTAGCATACGGATTTTTGTTAACAGCTGAATACTTTGAAAAAGATTCTACCTTTAAATGCGACAAGTCTTTTTTGAAAAATTTTGAATACAAATCAATATGCTTTTTTAGAAAAACAATATCTTCTTCATCTAAAGAAACTTTTTCTATTTCTTTTCCAAATTTATATTTATCAACTTTGCCGTTTATATATATTTTTCCGCCGTGTATTCCCGTGCCACAAAATCTTCCTACTATTTCTTCATCTTTTGCAAGGTCAAGCGCCAAAAGAATGATAGCCCCTCCAGCCATGTATTGGCCCAAAAAGTCGCCAGCTTTCCCCCCGACAACAATTAAAGGCTTCATTTTCTTATATTCTTTCATGTGGATTCCCACTCTATAACCTACATTTCCTTCAATATATATATCGCCGCCTCTCATGGCATACCCAAGAGTATCGCCACATCTTCCATGAACAATAATTCTTCCAGAGTTCATGGTGTTTCCAGCAGCGTCTTGCACATTTCCAAATACTTATAAGTGCGCTAGAGTAAACAGCTCTAATACTTTTAAGTTCGTTTTGGATTTCTTTACTTTCTCTTTCTATATCGTCCCAGAAAGGAGCTGCTACTGCTTTTAATGCCTTATCCATCGGCATTTTATGTTTTCTTACGAGTAAATCAAAAAGATATGTTATTACTTCAGTGTCAGTTTGCAAAGTACATTCTATACCCAAACATTTCAACAAAACGCCTGTTGGCATCGTAAGAAGATATTTCACCATTATGCACTACAGACCAGTTAAGCATTGTAAAAGGGTGCGCTCCGCCCCGCCAACCCGGAGTATTTGTAGGGAATCTTCCATGCGCAATCCACCGCTTTAAAAGCTCCCAAAATTTTGCCGCTAGAAAAAATGTATGCACCCTTATATTCTTTATTTATTTTTATCACGCATCTGGAAGTAAATTCGTTTTCATCTATCACTTCTTCTTTTGACATATAAATTCTTGGATAAACAAAATAACGCCATATTAGAGGTTGGGCTTTTATATTTGGAACAGATTTTGTAGGGATGTTTCCAGCACTTTCTATTTCAAAATGTTTTGTAAGGAAGTCTTCTAGTTGGGTTTTAATGCTTAGATTGTCGTAAAAAATGTGGAAAGCATAAAGTTTTTTATATTGGGGATAAATACCATAAGCAGCAAAACCGCCACCCAAACCATTTGATCTTTCATGCATTAAAGCAATAGATTTAATAATTTCTTCGCCGCTAAATCTTTTGCCCTTTTTATCTATAATGCCGCTTATCGCACATCCAAAAGGAATTCGTAACTCCCCTTCTTTTAACATTAGACCTCCAGAAAAACAGCACCCGAGCGTACGCGTATTTTACACGTAAAAACGCCCTAAAAATACCCTCGCGGGAGATTTTTAGGACACGCAGACGACTTTCATAACCCATTTTATTTAATTAAAGTGTACTTAAAATACAACTGAAAGTCAAACTATTGTAAAATTTCACAATAAAGCTTCAAAACACTCATTTTAATCTCCTATTGAACTTCCCACTAAATAGCCAGTTGAAAATGCCGCCTGTAAATTAAACCCGCCTGTAGGCGCATCTATATCTATAATTTCACCGCAAAAATACAAATTCTTAATCAATTTTGATTCCATTGTCTTTTGCTTTATTTCGTCAATAATAACACCGCCTCTTGTAACTATTGCTTCTTTAAAATCTTTAGTTTTTATTATATTAAACCTGAAATCAAAAAATCTGTTTAGCATTTTCTCTCTATCAATTTTACTAATCTGAGAACATTTCTTAGTTGCGTTAATCCCACAATAGCTTATAAACGGTTTTATCATTTTAGCAGGAATCAGCTCTTTAAGCATAATATTTACATGGTACTGTCCGAGTTTATCTATTTCCCTCAATAATCTTTGATTTAACCGCTCCTTTGAAAGAGCAGGCTTTAAATTCACTGATAAAATCAAATTTTTACCAGAAATCTCTTCCGCTATAAATCTGCTCAGGGTTAAAATTATCGGTCCGTCTGCTCCAAAACTCGTAAACTCCATCTCGCCGAATTCTTTGGAGAGAGTCTTGCTATTAGAAATAACGGAAGCTTCAACATTTTTTAATTTTAAACCTTGAAGTTCTTTTAAATATTCTTTATCTAGCACTATAGGGACAAGGGCTGGAATAGGAGGTTTTATAGTATGCCCTAAAGATTTTGCAATAGCATACCCTGAACCGTCCGAACCGGTTGAAGGATACGAAGATCCACCACAAGCTAATATCAGATTTTTTGATTTTATTGAATTTTTTAGAGAAGAAATTATAAACGTAAAATCATTGTTTATCTTTACGCTTTTTACGTCAAAAGAAGTAAGTATTTTGGAATTTTTTTTAACTTCTTTTACAAGAGCGTCAACCCCATCCTGAGCTTTGCCGCTTGCAATAAAATATCTTCCACCTCTTTCAAGTTTGCACGGAACTCCTAAGTTTTCAAAAAAAGAAATTGCGTCAAGGTTTGAAAAAGCATTGAAACTGCTGTATAAAAATTTACCGTTGTGAAAACAATCTGTAAACTCTTTTATTGAAGCGCTGTTTGTAAGATTGCCTCTGCCTTTTCCGGTAATTGAAAGCTTTATGCCAGGACGCGATTTTTTCTCCAAAACTATAGTTTTTAAACCACGCTCCCCAGCTCTTATGGCTGCCATCATTCCAGAAGCACCGCAGCCTATAACTGCAACGTCAAAAATTTCTTCTTTCATTTTCTAAATCTTCTAAAAGATTGTCTAGTGTCACTTTAAGAGTTGTCATATCATTGGAATCGTTTATAAAAGTAATGTCTGCCATATTGGCTGTTTTTCTAAGCTGTTGTCCTGAACCTGAAGTCTGAGATTCCTTTTTTTCAAGCTCTATAAACTTTTCCAATG
>JAISWM010000008.1 GCA_031270785.1 Oscillospiraceae bacterium | reverse complement strand
AAGCATAAAAATGGCGGAAGAAATCCTAAATTAACTGTTGAGGAACAGCTTCTTCTAACGCTAAAATATTTGCGCCAATATGTCACACAAAAAGAACTGGCTTATGAATTTGAAGTTGGTGAAGCAACCGTTCACGATGTGATAGTTTGGGTCGAAAATAGGTTGTGGCCCAAATTAGTTGATAATATCTTTCCCCCCGCCTTCGGCGGGGGAGAAAGAAACATAAATAATACCATGTTTCTAAATGGTTTTTGATACAGCTATATTTGTTGGAGTTATATATGATTTTAAAAATATTTAATAAAGAATTGCTTAGAAAAAATATTTGTGATTCAAGAAATAATCTCAGTAAAAACGTAAAGCAAAAAATGGATTTTGATATATTTAATATTTTAATTTCAAGTGAAGAATATAAGTATTGTAACGCACTGTTTGTTTACGTTTCAAAGCCAATTGAGGTTGGGACCTATGGTATTATATCTCATGCATTGGAAAAAGAAAAATCAGTTGCGGTACCAAAATGCAGTGCTGAGGATCTTACAATGTCTTTTTATAAAATAACATCTTTTAAGGATTTAGAAAAAGGTTATTTTCAAATTTATGAACCTATAAAAGAAAAGTGTCCAGAAGTTAAGACTTTTTCAAGCGGGATTTGTATTGTCCCCGGGTTTTGCTTTGATATTTACGGCCATAGATTAGGGTATGGAAAAGGATATTATGATAAATTTCTTGAAAATTTTAAAGGCGTTAAAATAGGGATTTGCTATAGTGATTATATTTTTGAAAAGTTACCGGCAAATAAGCATGATCAGAAAGTAGATATTTTAGTTACAGAAAAAAACGCTCGGAAAGTGGCGGTGGTCCAAACTAATTGATAATATCTTTCCCCCCCGCCATAGGGGCGGGGGGAAAGAAAGAATTTCAACTGTTTGGGTCCACAACCCGGAAAGTGGTTATTTAAATAATGAACAATAAAAATGAAAAAAAAGTAATTTTAAAATCGCAAAAAAATGGATGTTTTTTTGTTATGGTATGGTTTGTCTTTTTAGCTTTTATTGCAGTGTTTATTACCCGGTACGCTATGAACGGCATAAATGATATGCTTGGGATCGGAAAAGGGAATAATACTGTTACGGTAGATATTCCCCAGAATTCTAATTTGGACTTAGTGTCTAAAATACTTTATGAGAATAATGTAATAGCTAATCCTAATTTTTTTAAACTATATTCTTTTGTTACTAAATCAACAAAAGGTTTTTCTCAGGGCACTTATGAACTAAGACCTAATATGGACTACGAAGAAATTTTAAATCATATTAGGAACCAAGCTAACAGTAAAGATATCGTTTCATTAACTTTTAGAGAAGGCATGAATATAATAGAGATATCTGATTTATTAAATGAAAATAAAGTATGTGATAAAGAAGATTTTTTAAATGCGTGCAAATCAAAACAATTTAATGAAAAGTATGATTTTGTAAAAGATATTCCCCAAAACTCTGACAGGTATTATTTATTAGAGGGATATTTATTTCCTGATACTTATGATTTTTATCGCGGGGAAATCGCGGAAGACAGTATTAATAGGTTTTTAAATAATTTCCAAAAAAAGATTATTCACAAATCAACTTTAGAAAATTATAACGATAAGGTCAGCGTAAAAGAATTGGCAGCTCAAGGAGGCAAAGACGTTGAAAATTTAATTATTATTGCTTCACTAATTCAAGCTGAAGCGGCTAATAAGGAAGATATGTATAAAGTTTCTTCTGTAATTCATAATCGTTTGAGGACATTATCCACCGGTGGGAAAAACAATTTTGGAGAATATGATTTGGATAGATTAAGAATAGACTCTACGGTTTGGTATCCGTATAGAAGCAGAAACGTTGTACCTAGCGATGTGATAGGCAGCTTTAAAAGTAAATACAACACCTATGACATTAACGGGTTACCTCCGGGACCTATATGTAATCCCGGACTAGAAGCTATTAAAGCGGCCTTAAAACCTGACACAACAGAATATTATTATTTTTGTCACAGTGCTTCCGGCAGCGCTTATTACGCTAAAACCAATAGCGTTCATTTAGTAAATTTAAGAAAAGCACGGCTGATATAGTACGGTTGTTTATTAAAAATATCAGTTTGCCCTCATTGTTTTTCATGTCATGTTTCAAAATAGTTGAAATTTCTTCTTTTCCCCCCGCCAAAGGCGGGGGGGGGAAGATATTATCCACTAATTTGAGCCACCACCATTTTTCAAGCTGTATGCGCGAAAAAAGTGAAACTATTCTAAAAAATAACTTGGGCAACTGTATATATTATTATGCGTTTTTAAGTTGTTTTTGTCAATAGTATATAATTAAAAATGGTTTAAATAAACTTGTAACTTGAAATATAGCTGTTTTTTTGAAAAAAGTCACACTATAAATTATCGCTCCGCTTATCAGCGGGGCGACAGTTTTGGCCCAAATTAGTTGATAATATTACCCCCCCCGCCCGTGGGCGGGGGGAAGAACAAAAATTTTATCAATTATTACTCAGCCAAATAGGCGGGGCGATGATCGCTAAAATTTGGTTTTTTAGCGCAACAGCTACAGAGGTTTGTTTTTTACGTGAGCAGCCGCTATAAAAATAGATAGTGGTTCAAATTAATTGATAATATCTTTCACCCCCGCCTTATGGCGGGGGGAAAGAAGGGATTTCAACTATTTTATGGCGCGACCTAAAAATAACTATTTCGAAATATAAAGCGCTATAGCTGTTCTGTTGGGAAGTTTAAGTATAACCCCCGGAATGAGCTTTTCGGAAGCGTCAATGCCATTAAATGTCGCAACGGCGTTAACATATGAGCTGTCTTTATAATAAGTATTACAAATTGAGGCAATATTATCCCCGTATTGCACGATATAGTCTTCGTATTCCATATCAAGTCCTGGCATAAGAGTAATATCTTGTTTTTGTTTGTTATTTCCTGTTGACGCGCTCTTTTCCGTACTTACGTTTTTATCCGACTCATCTTTTTCCCCCGAACTATACGTAATATCTCCTATAGAAACTGTTTTTATAGTAGCGTCAGAATAATTGTTGGTATTAATTTGATTATAAGCCAGTATTACTATTCCGATTACTACGGCAATACCCGTAACTACTTTCGTGACTTTATCAATAATGGGTTTTCTCAAACTGATTTGATATTTAATATAAGAAAGCCAGTTGCTGTTTTTAGAGATTTGAGCCGCTTTTTTTAAGTCTACAATAAGCTGAGGGATAGAAGAATATACGCCTTTTTTACATTTTCCAAGCACCACGTGAAGCGCTTTATTATATTTGGCTTCCGACTCGGCTTGGAGCATAGTAAAAATAATATCCCCGATATTTTTGAAAATAGCCAGTTTAGGGTCTTGCGTATAATCGAACACGCGCTGAAAATTATATAATATATGTATGTGTCTGTCGAAATCTATTAGTATATTTTCCGGCCTTATAATACTTGCAAGTATTTCTGGGGGAAGAGTAGATATTTTATCAATTTTCATGAGTATATATTCAAGGAGTTTGCATCTTTCATCAAAGGGTGTTGTGCATATATTTTTATTAAATTTTTGTTTAATGTTTTCGGCTTTTACATATTTAAATATTGAATAGAAATATTTTTCAGAAACGAAAAATTTTTCAAATTCACGGGGTTTTTCGGATTCATGAAAAGAAAAATATAATTTTTTAAATAAATCAATATGTTTGTCTTCTAGTGGAATTTTATTTATTATATGAAGATTGCTTTGAGTATTTTCCCCGCGGTAAGCCACAGATACGTCCATGGACTTGCCGCTGTGCAGGGTAGCTACAAGCGTATAACCCGAAGTTTTTTGGGCATTTGACATATAAATTTAGCACCTTCTTTGTATTGTGAAATAAGACATTTTTTTTTACCTTGACTATGATGTTTTAGTCCAATATACTGTATTGTATAATGACTTGAAACAATAGTAAAGAGATATACAAATAAATCTTATTTAAATAGTTGGCTTAGGAGGGCACTTATGGAAAATCATAAGATTGATCAGAAATTTAAATTTAAAGGATCATCTAAAATCAAATTTAAAGCCTTAAAACTCAAGAAAATAAACCCCCGAATATTATATTCAATTCTCGTAGCAGTAGGGCTCATGTTAGGGTTTGCAGCCCAGTATCATTTTAATAAACCAAACTTTGGAACATTTATCGATTCAGACATGGACCCCGCCGGGAATGTTTACGTATTGGGCGTGGAAGAAGATAAAGAGCAGTATAAAATAACAAAGGTAAAGGAAAACAGTACCGCAGAGTACTCCATAAATATGGAAAAATCAACCGATAAAATAGAATATTCCTACGGAAATCTTGGAGCTGACTCCAAGGGAAATTTTTATGTTATAAAGCAATCACGTAATAAAAAGGCTGTTGTTTCAGATAAATCCGCCTATCCTATACTTGAAGAATCTGTTTTAATGTATAACACTAACGGAAAATACATAAAGCAAGTTGCCAATATGGACTTTAAAGAGGATGTTTCCCCTCCCACAAAATCCTATATAATAAAACTTCAGATTGTGGATCAAGCTATTACCCTTGTTGGAATCAGAAATAATATTTGTGATATTATTTCTGTCAATCCGCTTGTGGACGAAAGCCCGAAAAAAAGCAGGTCATTTGAGGTAAAGCCAGCTACAGAACAAGCTGACAAAAATACCGATTGGGTAAATGACGTAGCGGTATTATCAAACGGCAGAGTTTTGTATTCCACGTTAAAAGGCGACTTTTTCGCCATGGACAACCAAGGATCCTTTCTTGATTATACAAACGTAATATCAAGGGAAACTTCGTCTTTAGTGGGATTTAGTGTAGATTCAAGTGATAACTTATACTTTACGGACGCATTGAGCGGAAATTTCTACAGATTAAATACCAGAAGCATAAGCGCGGACAGTTTATATAAATTAGGAAATGATATTTCGGGCGGCAAAGGAATACAAATAAGGGATCTTAGAAGAATCTGGGCAATTGGCGAAGATGATTACTATGCTGCTTCAAAAGATTTTACAAACCCTTACCACATAAGATTTGGCTCTAGCTCCCAAATAATTTCTGATATACATGGCCAATTCTTCCCTTGGGGACTATTAATAATGGTATTAACTGCCGCGGCTTTCGTAGGAATAATATGGGGAATAGTAACGATCAATAAAAAAGGAATTAAGCGCATTCCCGTTTATACTAAAATAACGGTATTTTTCCTCCCTGTATATCTGCTGGCCATGGGCGCTTTGCTGTATGTCAGTACGTCAGATGCGACAGACAGTTATATATCTACACTAAGGGCAGATCAAGACACGGGTGTTAAAATTGTGGTGGATAATATAGATAAAAATGATTTTTTAAATGTGCATCCCGTTTCAGATTACTTAACTTCAGGGTACACAAGCCTAAAAAAATCAATAGAATCAGGATATTCAAGCCTTGCAAGTAAAGTAGGAGATCGAAGTGATTATATAGTTACTTATTTCGTAAACGCAGATAAAATATATTCCTCGCTCAGCAGTAAATACGCAACAGCTTCATCTTCCTATAACGAACTGAGATTTTCAAGCCCCGACATGGTTCCGAAAGGCATGGTCTTAGCAGACGTAATATTTGAAAGAGATGAACTCCAAACGCTCTATAACGCGTGGAATACCCTAAAAGACGTCAAAAATACCGCAAGTTCCGCAAGAGCAATATTCAGAGACGTACACGGTGATGTATCAGCGTCGTTCGTCGCGGTTAAAGACACAGACGGAAACGCTATCGGATTTGTAGGAAACTTCCTTGACGAATACGTGCACAAAGAAACAGAATTTTGGAAAATATTTAAGCATTCAGCGTCAATCGTATTAATTACCGCAGTATTTATTTTTGCGTATATGTGCTTGCTTATACAAAGGGTGCTGAGACCTTTAAAGAAAATTGAAAAAGGTATAAATGCCATAAGTCGAGGAGAATGGAATACCCGAATGACTATAGCTTCGAGAGATGAATTCGCCGATATTTCAAGTGCGTTTAATTTAATGTCGGAAAGGCTTGACAGGTATACCTCTAATTTAACAATACTTAATAAAGAATACGTAAGATACGTTCCGAAAGAATTCTTTAAACTAATGGGAAAAGACAAAATAACTAAGGTTAATTTACACGATTACAAAAAAACAGATATGAATATGCTGTATCTGACTTTTAATCTATCTGCAAAAGGAAACTGCGATTTTGAAAATGAAGAAGAACTATTTAATACATTAATTGAAAGCTTTGAAGAAATATTTAAAATAATAGAAAAAAATAACGGACTGGTAGTCGAGTTTGATGGTTTGGGGATAACAACATTATTCCCCACAAGCGCGCAAGACGCGTTTAACGCGTCCGAACAGTTTAAAGAGATACCAATAAATAAAAAGATAAAAGAAAACATGAACATTACTTTAGGCGCGGGAGAAATAATAATAGGGGTCGGGGGGGATGATACCAGGCGCGGAGTAATCGTGGTATCAGATGATATTATGCAGATAGTAAATATAGATAGTCACCTAAAAACTATTGGCGTAAATCATGTGGCCACAAAAAGTATTATCGATAAGCTGGAGAAAAATACAAAGTGTAACTACCGATTTATCGGTAAATTCGAAAATATATCCAGCGAAGATTCAACCGACGTTTATGAAATAATAGACATGACAAACGCTTATAAACGCGATTTATATATAAGCACCAAAGAACTTTTTGAAAAAGCGGTCGAACTTTATATCAGCGCGGAATTTTATAAAGCAAGGAAAATTCTTGCCGACGTATTAAGGGTAAATGAAAAAGACGCTGTATCAATTCACTACCTAATCAAATGTGATGAACAAATAAATAAAAGCGAACATTCATACGATAAGAAAAAATGGACAGGCTGTTTAATAGATTAATTCCGTGCATATACAGCAAAAATCATTTAAAAACTTGGTATTATAGGCGTTTTTCCCCGCCTTCGGCGGGGGAAAAACAAAAACGCCACTGTTTTAAAAGGTTTTTATAGCTAACGCCCTTGAAAAATGTTTAATTTTTTACCACTCTTTCCTAATTGCCAGAGGGGCGAGGCCTACGAACAAATTTACTTTTTTCAAATGCAGTAGCTATATTATAACCTTGCGGAGTCTCAGGGGCAGGTCATGTCTCAAAATAGTTGAAATCCCTTCTTTCACCCCCGCGAATCGGCGGGGAGAAGATATCATCAACTAATTTGAACCACCACTCGGGGAAAACTAATACTATTTCTAAATTAAAATCTGAATGTGTTTAAGTTGCTTTTCCCGCCGACTCGGTTGGAAAGTAACAGATACAAAAAGGGGTGAAAACATGATAATAGGAGATATATTTTCGAGAGTTGTTTCAACAATACAGTCTCAAATAAACGGTATGACTGGGTGGATGACACAACTCCAAAATATAGGTACAACCCTGGCGCAAAAAGTACAGCAAAAACTGCAAAAATTCATGCAAACCCTCACAGGAGACCCCAAAAGCAAAGACGACTATTGGAAAATCCTCGGACTATATTTTGCAAAGAAATTTGTAATTACGGCAGTAGTAGTAGTGTGTGTTTTGGGATATTTATCAATTACATTTGCTTATCCTTGGGCAGAAGGAAAACTTTGGAGGGCAACAATAAAATTAGATAGCCCTAAGTATTCAAAATTTGCCGGTAAAGCAAAAGTAATTGATACAATGGGGATTACAGTGTATGTAGGGGACATGTCAAACGGAACACCCGAAGGGGTCGGCATTCAATATAATGCCGACGGATTATTAGTATATAAAGGGGAATTCAAAGCCGGGAAATACAGCGGAGAAGGCGAACTTTATAGTACGGACGGAATAATGACGTATAAAGGGCAGTTTGATAATAATAAAGCACATGGTGAAGGCCAGCAATTTAACAACGTGGGAAAAATAATTTACACAGGTAATTTCGCCGTAGGGCAAAGAGCCGGGGTGGGCATAGAATACGACCCCAAAACAACGGTTAAAAAATATTACGGAGAATTTGCAAACGATACGCGCGAAGGAAACGGGGTAGAATATGCCGAAGACGGTGAGACAATAGCTTACGAAGGAACATTTAAAGCGGGAGTATATGACGGGATTGGAAAACTTTACGACGCGGGGAATCTATTGTATTCGGGCTCATTTATGAATGGCTTTTACGGCGGCGATGGAATATTATACGACAAAGACACGGGGGTCATGGTATACGCCGGAGAATTTAAAGAAGGCAAATATGACGGAACCGGTAAATTATATGATGTGGATACATCAGTAGTAATATACGAAGGGGAATTCTCAAAAGGAAGAAAACAAGGTACCGGTAAATCCTATGATAAACTCGGTTCACAATCATTTGACGGAGAATTTAGAGGGGACAGCATAGACTATATCGCTTATTTAGGCTCCAGCGTAGATAATATAACAACGCAATTTGGCCCGGAAAGTTACAGAGCTGAAAAAGATAATAAACTTATTCTTACATACCTTACTTTAGATTCGTCAATTATATTTAAAATAGACCCGGAAAAAGGCGAATATGCGTGTGAAAAAGTCGTAATCGGTACAAAAAATGACTTTATGGGGCTTGGTATGCAAAGTACGGCGGTTGAAAGAAAAGCAGTTATGGGTGAGCCTTTCTCATCAATTAACTTTAGCTGCCCTGACTATTACAGCACAATTTTTTCTCACCTAGCAATAAATATAAACAATATTAAAAAGGTGCCAAGCGATAAGTATATTATGGACAACTATTTTATAAGATTTTACTTCAATGATGGTAAAACTGAGCTTAAATGTATTGAAATTTGTTCAATGTAAAAATAATTAAAGAAAAGAGGTATGCACTGTGAATCTTATTATCCATCAAACTTGAAATTTAGGATTTATATTTGTGATTCTTTCCCCGCCGACGGCGGGGGAGAGAGTATAGTAAAAATCATTTGAAATCATATGGCAAAAACCATTTAGAAATGTAGTAATTTGTGTTTCTTTTCCCCGCCATAGGCGGGGGAAAAAGGAGCAAAAACGCCACTGTTTTAAAAAGTTTTTACTGTACACGAAAAAGTTTGTTTGTCGGAAGCGGGTGGTGACCCAAATTAATTGATAATATCTTTTTTCCCCCGCCCATGGCGGGGGCGAAAGAAGGGGGTTTTAATTATTTTGAGACACGACTTGGAAGCGGCAATTATAAAAATGTTTCTTTCTTATTAGACCTGTCCGTAAATTTCACAGAGCGCAAACTATCGAAAAATGCATCACTTAAAAAATGGCTTTGCATCAAAATCTCCTGGGAGTATCTTCATACGCCGTAGTCGATTTTGAGTAGTGGCCCAAATTAATTGATAATATCTTTTTTCCCCCGCCCATGGCGGGGGCGAAAGAAGGGGGTTTTAATTATTTTGAGACACGACTTGGAAGCGGCAACTATAAAAATGTTTCTTCCTTATTAGACCTGTCCGTAAATTTCACAGAGCGCAAACTATCGAAAAAATGCATCACTTAAAAAATGGCTTTGCATCAAAATCTCCTGGGAGTATCTTCATACGCCGTAGTCGATTTTGGGTAGTGACCCAAATTAATTGATAATATCTTTCACCCCCGCCATAGGCGGGGGGTGAAAGAAGAAATTTCAACTATTTTGACCCACAACCCGATTTTGATTGCAATCTGTAAAATTTACGGACAGGTCTATTTAGCCAAACACTAAAATAAAAAACTTAAAAAATAAATTAAGAGGTGAACGTATAAATGAAAATAGCCAAAAATATTTTAAGAAACGTATTAATAATGGGGCTGTCAGGTACAGCATGCGCAGCAACACTTTATATGGTAGCAAGTGCTGCCGGCAGCAGCGCGGCTTCTGCTTCCTCCACTGAAAAACAACTGACAAGCGAAGAAATTGATAAAATAATACAGGATCTAAAACTTACCACGAATATTGACAATGTTCTTGAAAAACTAGCTGAAATTATACAAAGAGCAGAACTTTCAGGAAATGACGCATTAAAAGAATATGCGACAAATACTAAAACAGCATACGAACTGCAAAAACAGCTGGATACAATAAATAGTTTAATAGAAGCCATGAAACAAAAAAACGCAGATATAAATACTTTGGATCAAACACTTAAAAAAATACTTTCCGTAACAACAATTATCGAAGACTTGCAAGGCGCTGTATCGGATGAAGCCCTTCTTGCCCTTGAATCTTTAACGGACAGCAACGTAAAAGACCTTCAAGAAGTCCTTGCGGAAATTGAAGAAATAGTAGATCTTAACGATGTAAAATCTCTTTCCCTGAAGGAAAGAAGCTTACTTGACATATTAATGCTCAATGAAGCAATAAGCAAAGATATGTTCGAGGGCGACAGACTGCAAGTCGCAAGAGAGGCACAGGCTATAGCTGTGACAGTGCTTAAATCATATGAAAAACAAAGATACGGGTCGAGCGAATATGAAGATTTAGTAAGTAAATCTGAAGAATTTGCAAATAAAGGCAAAAAATCAGAAACCGTCTTTCCTGAACAAGTAATATTTTTCAGCGGTGCATTTAATATGCAATACGCGCCGATAATGTACGACGGGCACATATTACTGGCTGTAAACGACCTGTTTCAATACATAGATTCTACCATAGAATATATGTACAACAGCCCGACAATGGTAATACAGTCTAAAGGGAAAATACTTGAAATTACAAGCGGTAAAAACGTAGCATACCTTAACGACCAGCCTGTAAACATGAAAGTGCCCGTACTTAATATAAATGATACAATATATATATCGGGCGAGTTCTTCGCGCAGGCTTACGGGGTATCATATAAATATGTGGAAGATCAGGAATTGCTCGTTTTCTATCATAATTTAAACCAACTTAAAAATCCGGCTGTGCCAAATCAGATTAACCGAGATTAATGGGTTATGTCTCAAAATAATTAAAATCCCTTCTTTCACCCCCGCCGTGGGCGGGGGGGAAAATATTATCAACCGAGATTAATGGGTTATGTCTCAAAATAGTTGAAATTCTTTCTTTCACACCCGCCGTGGGCGGGGGGAAAAAATATTATCAACCGAGATTAATGGGTTATGTCTCAAAATAGTTGAAATTCTTTCTTTCACACCCGCTGTGGGCGGGGGGGGGAATATTATCCACTAATTTTGACCACAACCGAAGCGTGGTATTATTTACGTTTTCTCCACAGCCGACGCGCGGGGGAAAAACAAAAATGCCACTGTTTTAAAAAATTTTTACTATGCAATATAATCTTTAAATAGGGGTGTATATAAGTCTATGGCTAAGTATACAATAATAGCAGACATAGGTAAGGGACTGATAAACATGCTAAGAGACAGATTAGTACCCGAACCGATTGATAAATCTGAAAGTATAGGAATATGTGAACCCAGGGAACGAGGGGGTTATATAGTAGGCGTCCATCCCTACGACATTAAGGAAGATGCCAGCGGTCAACATCAAGAAAAGGTAGCGCTTCCGGATGGAAGCGTACAAGATCCTCCGGCAAAGGTAGAGCTTTATTATATGGTATCAGTGTGCAGTAAAGCCGAACTCGATACAAAAGCCGTAGACGAAGCAAGAATAATAGGGAAAATAATCCAAATTTTTAAAGATAATCCCACAATTCCTGCAAGGTATATGCCAAGTTCTACAAATGAACCTATGGAAAATGTACCAATAAGTCCACTCCCTCTTAATATGGAAGAAAAGGTAAAGGTGTGGACTATGTTCGGGGAATCATATAAACTGTCTGTTTTTTATGTGGTAGGCCCTATAGCGATAGATTCTGAAGTCATACGCAAACCCAGGAAAAGGGTTGAAACCGTGCTTCTTGATAGTTCTCAGAAACTGCCGAGAAAGATCGTACAATTTGAAACAAGAATTAAAGAGGAAGACATCGATGACGAATACACCGAACACAAGGATGAAGACGAGGAAGAGGGCGATGAAGACAGCGATGCAGGTGATGAAGACAGCGATGCAGGCGACGAAGACGGCGATTCAGGCGACGAAGACGGCGATTTAGGCGATGAAGACGGCGATTTAGGCGATGAAGACAGCGATGCAGGTGATGAAGACGGCGATTTAGGCGATGAAGACGGCGGCGATTCAGGCGATTTAGGCGATGAAGACGGCGATTTAGGCGATGGAGACGGCGATGCAGGCGGTGGAGATGGCGATGCAGGTGATGGAGACGGCGATTTAGACGGAGACGACCTTGGCGGAGATGATCTTGGCGATGATGATGGTTCAGAAGAAGGTGATCTTGGCGATGATTCATAGATATAGGAAATGGTGGCGAAGTTTATGAGACAAATTTATAAAGCGTCTATAGTAATTTTACTTACAGATATATATACAAGACTTCCAATTACAAATGCCGTAATTCTTTGCAACGGAAAACAAAATCCATATACGCGCAAACCCGATGGATATTACGTATTTTCCAATTTATATCCGCTAAAGTACAATATAGACATAATGTGCGCAGGATATACAGATATAAATTTCCCCGTAACTCTCAGAGAAAACGAAACCAGGATCATAATGACGGATATGCCGTACACTGTGGGTAATCCACTGCTTACAAACGTAGATAGATTTGAATTCAGCGTAAAAAAAGGCGGTGAACCGTTTGCCCAAAAAGAAATATACGTTAAACTGGAGAACCCGCTAAGTTTTTTAAAACTTGTAAACCCTGTAGAACCGGATAGTGAAGATATACCTTTAAATGTGGATTTAAACAGAAATTTAATGGTGCAAAGATATAAATATAATGTTGGAGAAAAAGAATATGATATGTTCTTTTCCGGATACGATAATGATAAAAAAACTTATATATTAAAAGATCCGGCGCCGGAAAAAATCGAAACAGAAGGCGAGTTTAGAATATATTGGAAACTAAAAACAGACAAATCGGGCCGCGCAGTACTTCCTCATTTAAAACAATTTATGAAAGAGGAAGATTTATCTTTCAAAATTAGCGCTAAAGATCAAGATGGAAACGCGTCAGTAACAGTAAAAGATACCGACGAAAAAGGAAGAGTGTTTTACATAGATGTGCAGCTGGATTGAACGAATTTTATGGCTGCTGCATTTGAAAAAAATCTGAATTTCAGCAATTGTCGCCCCACCTATCTGGCGGGGCAAGGGACGCTGAGGTTTGGACTTTTTTATTCTGAAGACGGTGGATTTAAACCCGGCATATGGAAATTCATGGAAATTAAAGTGGGTGCCTATAACACTAAGGATAAATATTTTTTAATTTTCCCACTTATTATATTACAGTTTAATAAAGAAAATATAATTATTAAAAAACATTTAAAAAGTATTGACAAAACCATTATAATATATTATAATTAAAGAGTCAGAATTTTAATTTATTTTTTAATAAAGAGGAGTGTTTATAGTTGAATTTTTTAAAAAAATCATTTGCAATTGTCTTCGCATCAGTTTTCAGCTTATGTACAGGTTTTTCAGTTTCAGGTGCTCCATTTAAAGTAATTATGCTCGGTGATTCGGGTGTCGGAAAGACAAGCATAATAAATGCCGTATATAATCGTTTTTCACGGGGAGAAAAGCCAACTGTAGGAGCAACATCTAACCATCTGGTGGTTACTGCGAATCATAAAGCGGTGGAACTTGACATTTGGGACACTGCTGGTCAGGAAAGGTTCCGCGCCTTAACGCCGTTATACACCAGAAATGCTGATGCCGCCATTTTGGTGTGTGACTATAATAACCCTGACTCGCTTGCAAATCTGGCCAACTGGTTCACTCCATTAAGGGAATGTTGCCATCCTTTAGATATTGTAGTTGTGGGCAACAAATCTGATGAATTAAACGAAAAACAGCTAAACGATTTTAAGAAAGAACTCGCGATGTGGGCAAATGATAATATTCCAGAAAAAATAGCATTAGGTTGGTTCATAACTAGCGCACTCACCGGCGAAAATATCCATGAGCTTATTGAGTACCTTGCAAAGAGTTTAGTGGTACATAGTAGTGCTGAGTCCCTCGCACTAGAAGAAAAATCCCAGCCAAAATGCTCGTGCTAAACTAACCGCAGATCAGCGCAAGAAAAGGCCGAAGCCGGCCAAACGGGTAATGGATCGGCGCGAGTTCAAAGCACATAGAGTATTATTCCCCCCCGCCATGGGCGGGGGGAAAAACGTAAATAACGCTGCGTTTTTAAATGATTTTTGCTATACG
>JAISWM010000116.1 GCA_031270785.1 Oscillospiraceae bacterium | reverse complement strand
GTTCGCACTTGAAATCTGTACAACTAAAGCCTGATAAGATTTGCGGATTCTTCGGCTCGAAAACTACTGCTTATGCCGCATAGTTATGCGCAAGGTTTAATCGGGGGATCAATATCTTTTTCCCCCCGCCTATGGCGGGGGGAAAAGAGGGAATTTTAACTATTATGTTTTTCCCCCGTCGATTCGCGGAAAAAAGGGGTTGTGGGCCAAATTAGTTGATAATACTTTCCTCCCGCCCACGGCGGGGGAAAAAGGGATTTTAACTATTTTGAGACATGGCTAAAAAAATTAGACCTTTTTCAAGGGTGTTAGCTATATTATTTACATTTCTTTATGGACGTCTGTAGCGCGGGAAAACCAGAATATAACTGTTTTAAGCAAATTTTGATCATAACACAAAAGGAGAGGACATCATGACAGCAGAACTCGAAAACTTACTGGGCTATACATTTAAAAATAAAAAATATATAAATACGGCTCTAACCCATTCTTCATATTCAAACGAATCAAACGGCAGATACAAAAGCTATGAAAGACTGGAATTTTTGGGGGACTCTATATTAGGTCTTATTACATCAGAATATATATTCATACATTGCCCGAGTTTGCCGGAAGGGGATCTTACAAGGCTCAGAGCTTCTCTTGTGTGCGAAAAAACACTTTTTAAATTTTCTCAAAGTATAAATATCGGGAAATATTTAAAATTAAGCAGAGGTGAAAAAAGATCCGGCGGCGCGAACAGACCGTCCATCTTGGCAGATGTTTTTGAGTCTATGGTAGCCGCTATTTATCTTGACGGCGGCATGTCAGAAACGCAAAAATTTGTACTTAAGTTTATAAAATCTGAGCTTATAAACTTAGATATACATAAAATGCAAGATTATAAAACAGATCTTCAAGAAGTTTGTCAGAAGAACCCGGAAGAGACCATCGAGTACGTTTTGGCAGATACATCCGGCCCTGATCATAATAAAATATTTAGTGTAGAAGTAAGAATAAATAATAATCTTATAGGAAAAGGCGAGGGGAAAAGTAAAAAAGAAGCCGAACAAAACGCAGCCAAAGAAACCCTTAAAATGATGGGGTATTAATCTGTATAGCAAAAACTATTTAAAAACGTGGTACTATTCGCGTTTTCCCCCCGCCTACGGGGGGGAGATATTACCAACTAATTTGGCTCGCAACCGAAACGTGGTATTATTTGCGTGTTTCCCCCCCCGAAGGCGGGGGGAAAAGATATTATCAACAACGTGGTATTATTTACGTTTTCCCCTCACTGACTTGAGGGTGGGAAGATATTACCAACTAATTTGACCCACAACTGAAACGTGGTATTATTTGCGTTTTTTCCCCCGCCGAAGGCGGGGGAAAAACAAGAGTGTTATTTTTTAAAAAGGTTTTTACTATATACGTGGTATTATTTGTGTTTTTTCCTCCGCCGCCTACGGGGGAAAGATATTATCAACTAATTTGACCCACAACCAAACCGTGGTATTATTTACGTTTTTTCCCCGCTGACTTGCGGGGGGAAAAAATATTACCAACTAATTTGACCCACAACCGGTTTTTCCCCGTTTCTGGTGGGAACGAATGTGCAAAAAAATTTGCTTTTTTCAAGCGCGGCAGCTATACAATTTGAGAATTATTTAAATTACCGCGGAGCAAAAAGGTGTTGACTTTTCAAAGGGGTTGTCGGATAATACGGTGGGATAAACTGAATAGACCCGCCCGTAAACGGTAGTAAGCAAAATTAATTGATAATATCTTTCACCCCCGCCGATTCGCGGGGGTGAGAGAAAGAATTTCAACTGTTTTGAGACGCGACCAAATCTCTTTGGAGTATTTTTATACGCCGTCGTTGATTTTGATTGCAATCTGTAAAGTTTACGGACAGGTCTGATATTTATTTTTTAATTGTGTGGATGAAAGGAAAACGTTAATGAAAGAGTTCAGTTACATAGTGGGCAGTAAAAACGGAATACACGCAAGACCCGCCGGTTTGCTTGTTAAAAAGGCCTTAACCTATTTATCTGAGATTATAGTTTTCAAAGGCGAGAAATCTGTTAATTTAAAGAACCTTTTTGATTTGTTAAGTTTGGGCATTAAAAAAAATGATGAAATCCGTATAGTTATAGAGGGGGAAGATGAGTCTGAGGCGGAAGTTGAAATAAAAAACTTTTTTGATGAAAATTTTAATAGGAGCTGCGTTGCCAATGACAGTATTAAAAGGTAAAAGCGTAGTTAAAGGAATATCATTCGGGAAGCTTTCCATAAAAAATAATGTTAGTGATATTTATTGCGATGTAAAGTGCAAAATAAATGATACTGAGCTGGAAGTTCGCAGATATGAGAACGGGAAAAAAATTGCCATAGATCGTCTGAAAAAGTTGTATGATAAAGTATTTAGTGAAGTTGACAAAGAAAGTGCTATGATATTTGAAGTCCATAAAATGATGATTGAGGATGAAAGTTATTGCGGTTCTATACTTGATTTGATTAGAAATGAAAAGGTAAGCAGTGAATATGCCGTGTCTTGTATTTCTAAAAAAATGGTGGATAAGCTTTCTGAAGTTGATGATGAGTATATCAGGGAAAGAATCGCGGATATTAAAGATGTTTCTTTACTTTTGACAGATTGCATTCGTGGAGATAGCCATGAAAAATGCGAAATGAATAATGAATGCATTTGGGGCGCAAGTGATTTTACACCCAGCCAAATTGCCGAAATGAATGGTGAAACAACAAAAGGTATTTTGATTAGAAGCGGTGCTGTTAATTCTCACGCGTGTATTCTTGCAAAAGCAATGAATATACTGTGCGTCGCCGGACTTGGCGACCTGCTTGAAGAAGAACATAACGGTAAAGATATAATTTTGGACGGCCTTTCAGGTACTGTTTATATCGAGCCGGACATTACTACCATTAACAGATTAAAAAGAAAATTTAAAATGTGCAAAAAGCATTACGAGCTTTTAAATAATTTAAAAGGCAAAGAAAATATTACTATGGACGGTAAAAAAATAAAATTATATGCAAATATTGGTTCCATATCCGATTTAGATATAGTTAAAGGAAATGACGCAGGGGGAATAGGCTTATTCAGAAGTGAGTTTTTATACTTAAGAAGAAAAAATTATCCTTCCGAAGAAGAACAATTTAATGCGTATAAAAAAGTTTTAGAAGAGATGGAAAATAAAGAAGTTATAATCAGGACTTTAGACATAGGCGCCGACAAAAAAGCGGAATATTTTAACTTGCCAAAAGAAGATAACCCCGCTATGGGGTACAGAGCAATCAGGATATGCCTTGACAGGCCTCAAATATTTAAACAGCAATTAAGAGCCATACTCAGAGCTTCGGCATTTGGTAAAGTTTCGATTATGTTTCCTATGATTATATCTGTTGAAGAATTTAAAAGCGCCAAAAAAGTTGTGAAAGAAGTAAAGCGCGAATTGAAAGAAAATAATATTCCTTTTGATAAAAACATTAAGATGGGGGTAATGATTGAAACTCCGGCGGCTGTATTTATCAGTGATGAACTTGCAAGAGAAGCGGATTTTTTCAGTATTGGAACTAATGATTTAACCCAATATTCTTTGGCGGTGGACAGGCAGAACAATAAGGTAAGTGACATGTATGACCCTTACCATAAATCAATACTTCGTATGATAAAGTTAGTTGCGGATAATGCGCATAAACACGGTATTTGGGTGGGTATTTGCGGAGAATTAGCTACTGATGAAAATTTAACAGAACTTTTTTTATCTTTGGATATAGATGAACTTTCTATGTCGTCACCTTTTATTTTAGGAATAAGGAAAAAAGTCCGCGAGACTAATGTAGACGAAATAAGAGAAAAAGTTATTAAAAAATTTTTATAAGTTAGTTGGCAAGCTGATTTGTGCTGTTTTTGAATTTATATTAATTGCAATTATAAATATCAGTTTGTGTCTGGTTCTTCCCCCCCACCGAAGGCGGTGGGAAAACAAAAATATCACTGTTAAAAGCACATCATTATTGGCATTTTTTCTCGCCATATGCATGGAGAAACCACACCAAAAAGTTCACTTTTTTCAAAAGCGGTAGCGATAATTTAGTGGTGGTCCAAATTAATTGATAATATCTTCCCCCCCCCCCGCCGTAGGCGGGGGAAAAGAAGGGATTTTAGCTATTTTGAGACACGAGCGATAATTTAATATTGTGGGAGGATATAAATTGTGTTTGATTTTCTTTTTAAATCTAAAGATAAAGAAATATTAGCTACTCAGAGCGGTAAAGCGGTATCTCTTTCAGAAGTACCTGATGAAGCGTTTTCCCAAAAGTTATTGGGGGATGGTATTGCTATTGTCCCCGATATTGGGGATATTTTTTCCCCCGCAGACGGAGTTATAGCAAATGTTTTTGAAACTCTTCACGCATATGCCATACGCTTAGAAGATGGCATTGGGATACTAATTCATGTTGGAATAGATACTGTAGAACTCAAAGGCGAGGGGTTTGAAACATTTGTTAAAAAAGATCAAAAAGTTAAAGCCGGAGAGCTCATCGGAAGGGCTAATTTAGAATTTATTCAAGATAAAGGATTTTCGATTTATACTCCTATAGTTATTACTAATTCAAATAAACTCAAAAGTATTTCTTATAATTTAGGCGATGTTAAAGCGGGGCAGAGTGTGGTTATGACTTATAAGGCTTAAAAATTTTTTTAGCTGATACCACTGAAAAATGTCTAATTTCTAATAATTTGCTCCTTGCTTGTATAGTTGCTGCATTTGAAAAAAGTAAATTTATTCTTGCGGTCTTTCCCCGCCGGCGGCGGGGAAAGAGTATTAAAAAATTAAATATTTTTTAAGGGCGTTAGCTATAGCGTGGGAGAAATATACAAATAAGTTTGTTTTTTAGGGTGCAATGGCTATAGCAACTACATTTGAAAAAAGTAAATTTATTCTTGCGGTCTTTCCCCGCCGCCGCAGGGGGAGAGAGTATTAAAAAATTAAATATTTTTTAAGGGCGTTAGCTATAACTGGGGGAGAAATACACAAATAAGTTTGTTTTTTAGGGTGCAATATCTATGGCAACTACATTTGAAAAAAATAAATTTATTCTTGCGGTCTTTCCCCGCCGCCGCAGGGGGAGAGAGTATTAAAAAATTAAATATTTTTTAAGGGCGTTAGCTATATGATCTACATTATTTGGAAAGATGGTGTAATTTGTGAAAAATTCAGGTGCTTTTAGTGTTCTTCAGCGTATTGGCGGTTCTTTTATGCTTCCTATCGCGCTTCTTCCGATAGCGGGAATATTATTGGGAATTGGAGCCTCGTTTTCTAATCCTCAAATGATAGCTTCTTATAATTTGGGATGGCTTTTAAGCGAAGGTCCCCTTCATTTCATACTTACTATTATGAAAAATTCGGGGAATATTGTGTTTGCTAATCTCCCTATTATATTTGCCATGGGTGTCGCGCTTGGTATGGCAGAAAAGGAAAAAGCCGCCGCCGCTTTATCTTCAGGGATTGCGTTTTTAGTTATGCATCAAACAATTTCATCATTACTGAGTTTAACTGATAAATTGGAATCAGGCGCAATGCTTGATGGTGCCGTTGGGTCGGCGTGCGGCATACCGACGCTGGAGATGGGTGTGTTTGGCGGTATTATCGTAGGGCTTGGTGTTGCTTATTTACATAATAAATTTTACAAAATTAAACTTCCAAATGTTATTTCTTTTTTTGGCGGCACTAGGTTTATACCTATAGTGTCTTCTCTTGCCTATATTTTTATTGGTACGTTAATGTTTTTTGTTTGGCCGTATATTCAGGGGGGGATGTATTCTCTTGGAAAATTGGTTACACAATCAGGGCATGCTGGGACTTTCATTTACGGCATTATTGAAAGAGCGTTAATTCCTTTTGGACTTCATCACGTGTTTTATATGCCTTTTTGGCAGACGGGCCTTGGCGGTACTGCCATAGTAGATGGTGTTTATATAACCGGTGCTCAAAACATTTTCTTCGCAGAACTTGGGTCGCCTAACGTAACTCATTTTAGTATTGATGCCGCGAGATTCATGGCCGGAAAATTTCCATTTATGATTTTTGGCCTGCCAGGTGCCGCTTGGGCTATGTATGCTGCTGCAAAATCAAATAAAAAGAAAGTCGTCGGCGGACTTTTGTTTTCCGCCGCGCTTACTGCTATGATTACGGGTATCACTGAACCTATAGAATTTACATTTTTGTTTGTAGCACCCGTTCTTTACGGTATACATTGTGTTTTTGCCGGTCTTTCTTTTATGCTTATGCATGTGTCGAATGTTGCCATTGGACAAACTTTTTCGGGTGGAATAATAGATTTTTTATTGTTTGGCGTTTTGCAGGGAAATGACAAGACCAATTGGATATCTGCGCTGCCTATAGGAATAGCGTATTTTACAGTTTATTATTTCTTGTTCAAATTCGTAATTGAAAAATTTAATCTAATTACACCCGGCAGAGAAGAAGATGAAATAGAATCTAAACTTTACACGAGAAAAGATTTGGATGCTTCGAAACAGGACAATATATCTGAAAGAATAGTAAACGGCCTTGGCGGAGCTGATAATATACAAGACCTGGATTGCTGCGCGACCAGACTTAGAGTAAAAGTACAAGATGAGAATAAAATTGACGAGCCTGTGCTGAAATCTACCGGCGCTTCGGGAATAATTAAAAAAGGTAAAGGAATACAAATTATTTACGGCCCCAGAGTTACAGTTATTAAAAGTGAAGTTGAAGATTATATTTCCGGTTTATAATTTGCCTTATATAATAAAAATCATTTAGAAACATGATATTATTTGCAGTTCTTCCCCTCTGCCCACGGCAGGGAGAGTGGCAAAAAGTAAATTTTTTGCTCCCGCTTCTATCCACGTTGCAGAGTATGAAGGGTATTACGGCGGGCTTGCATGCTTCCTTCGGAAGCACGATTGAAAATTTATTTTATATTTTAATAAAATTTGATTGATAACGTTTTCATGCGTTTGCCCTGAAACAACTATAGTTTAAAAGTTGATTTCAGCACTAACATATGTTAGCATAAAGTTTAATTATAATTTTTCATGTTAGGGGTGATTATTTTTTGAAGAATAATGAAAATAGCAATAGATATGGAATAGCTTTTATAATTGGCATTACAACGGCGATAATAACTATTTTGTCTTTAGTCACCGCAATATTAGTTTTAAGAGATAAAAAAAGGAAAAAAGAAGATAAACAATTGGAAGAATATTTAGAAAATACTATACAATAGATCTATTTTAATATTTGATAAATTAAAGAATTGCAAATTTGCCTGAACCAAAAATCAGGTGGTGGTCCAAATTAGTTGATAATATCTTTCCCCCCCGCCCAAGGCGGGGGGAAAAAGAAAAAGTTTCAATTGTTTTGGGTAGTGGGTCAAATTGGTTGATAACATCTTTTTCCCTCGCTGATTCGCGGGTTGTGGCCCAAATTAGTTGATAATATCTTCCCCCCCCGCCCAGGGCGTGGGGAAAAGAAAAAGTTTCAATTGTTTTGGGTAGTGGATCAAATTGGTTGATAATCTTCCCCCCCGCCCAAGGCGGGGGGAAAAAAGAAAAGATTTCAACTATTTTAAAACATGGCCAAAATTATGGCGAGGAAGATATTTTAATCGCCTGCGTTGACGGACTGACTGGTTTTACAGAAGCTATTTCGGCTATTTATCCCAAAACCGAAATTCAAAAATGTATAATACATCAAATTCGCAATTCTATAGTGATTTAACTTAAAAAGTATAAACATTTGTAACTCTTTCCCCGCGAGCCTGCGGGGAAAGAATGCACAAATGAATGTGCTCTTTTCAAGTAAAACAGCTATAAGAAAAAACAAAAAATGCCATTGCTTTGAAAAATTTTTACTATATACGCAAAGTATGATTTACAGAAAAATGGACAATATTAGGGGGAAAGATATTATGAAAAACAGCAACAATAAATGTGAAGGTTTTTTAACATATAAAGGAAAACCTCTGGTTAAATCAGGAGATGTAATTTATTACGGCAATTTGAGCGATAAATATATCGTGAAAATAAGCATTAAAGAATTTGCCAACAGCGAAAGTGATAATATGAAAATCGCTACCGACGTTGATGTTCAGCTTATGAATATTTCGGGGGGTATTAATGAAGAAAAGGTAACAAAAACTAGCTCAAAAAATAATCTCTACTTGGCGTTAGATATAGCTGATATTTGGCTTGAACGAGCATTAAGTTAATAATTTTTAGGATAATTATTGCAAAAACTTTAAAAAATAATAACATTTTTATTTTTCCATTTTAACTACAGGCACGTTATAGTGATTTAGCTTAAAAAGTATAAACTCTTGTAACTCTCTCCTCCGCAGGTGATGGGTCAAATTTAGTTGATAATATTTTTTTCCCCGCCGAATGCGGGGAAAGAACAAAACGTTACTGTTGGAGGTTGTGGGTCAAATTAGTTGATAATATTTTTTCCCCCGCCGAATACGGGGAAAGAACAAAACGTCACTGTTTGAGGTTGTGCCCCAAATTAGTTGATAATACCTTCCCACCCCGCCGAATGCGGGGGGGAGGAATGGATTCAATTATTGTGAGATATAATTCAATATATTGACATAAAGATTAGTACCGTAGTATAATTAAAGAAACTTGATACTATTTCTAAATTAAAATCTGATATGTATTTGATTTACTTTCCCCGCAGGCTCGCGGGGAAAAATTAACAAATACAAACTGATATTTATAATTGAAATTAGTATGAGTTTGTAATAAATTTCATGTTTTTACGCAATAGCGAGAGTGGCGGAATTGGTAGACGCACTATCTTGAGGGGGTAGCGAAAGTATTTTCGTGTGGGTTCAAATCCCGTCTCTCGCACCAGAACATCTACCATCTATTGATGAACTTTGCGGACTTCCTGCGGCAGGCGTTCGAGGGCGTGATACCGGGGTGGCACATGAACAAAGAACATTGGAACTCGGTGGTTATCGGCGCTGATGTGCCTGAAGTGGAAATCAAGCGGCAAATCGGGAATAGCTACAACATGATTAAAAGGGTGTAAATTGGAATATTTTATATGACATCTATAAAGATAAGATATTTGATGCCGGCAAACTTGAGCGGGAAATTACTAATTTGATGCTCGATGATGATGTAACAAACAAAAAAGGGATTTATTCTTATGTGTTAACACACAGAGAAAAATATTTGCATATTCGTAAATTTACAGATAGTCAAAAAAGAAAAGCTTTTGAAAATCAAAAAGGTATATGTAAAAAGTGCGCCCAACAATTCGAGTTAAGCGAAATGGAAGCAGACCATATAACACCTTGGAGTAAAGGCGGGAAAACGTCAAACGAAAACTGTCAAATGCTATGTAAGTATTGCAATAGACTTAAAAGTAATTTATGAACTGCTAAGAGTCGAATTTTTAAAATTTCGAAATAAAAAAATATAATATATTTATGTATTGACAAAAATATTTTTCAAATTTATAATAAGAAGTAGCAGGAGTTAAACCGTTTAAAGAACGGCTAGCCCCCAAAATTTAAATAAAAATAACCGTTTTCACTTTGGGAAGAGTCGAACGGTTATTTATTTTTGTTGATACGAACAATCATATATATAATAAATGATACATAAAATATCATGAATGCTATAAATAAAGCTATATCAAACATATGCTCACCCCCAATCATTAGGGAGTGGGCTAACCGTCTTCTCAGGCTAAACTCCTGCTACAAAGATTATTATACACG
>JAISWM010000064.1 GCA_031270785.1 Oscillospiraceae bacterium | reverse complement strand
TTTAAACCCGGAGGGCAAATCGGGCCCGCAAGCCAAGAATTTGCTCGGTCATATGATGCAATTTTGCATTTTGCAACCGGTTTACCCCAAGGACGGGCGGGCGATCCGGGCGGGGCCTTCATGGATCCTGGGGGGGGCATGGTCTGGTTGCCGGGGCCTCCGGCCACGGTGGCGGGCGGGAAGGTCAATCCGCCTGGCCAGGCGATTGGCCGACCGAAGAAAGATCAACCGGCAAAAACCCCCCATTTTCAGCATTGCCGATTTTAACATGTCGTAATCATTGGTAAATATTTTAACGTTTTGGTCGATTTTAGGGTTTTTGCAGAGCGATCAAGAAAGGGCCCTCATTTTTCCAGCCGACTCCCGGTTGCCGGACGGGGAAACGGCTGATCAAAAAGAACGGCGGGGAACCCGATTGGTGGGATCCCCGCCGGAAAAGGTGTCAGTACGATCGGCAAGAAATAACTGATAAAGTCAGTGGTATCAGAAATATTTTAGGTTCTATGTCAGTGGTACTTGGGGGTGCGGAACGATATAGTCTAAAGTCAATGTAGAAAAAAGTTGTGAGCAAGTCGGGCCTGATGTCTTGGAGGGATATGGCTCGCAATAGATGGTTTTCAGAGGTGAGCTGAAAATAGTAGCCGTATTTTTGAGTTTTTTTAGAGGCAAGATGCTCTAATTAATAGGTAGATCAATAAAGTAATAATTGATCGCTCTGCAAAAACCCAAAAATCGACCAAAACGTTAAAATATTTACCAATGATTACGACGGGTTAAAATCGGCAATTCTGAAAATGGGAGGTTTTTGCCGGTCGATCATAATTTTAAAAAAATCTACTGGAGAAACTATTTTTAGCCCTTGGTACTTTAATGAGAGAATTTTTAAATCGTTTGTTACAAGAAGAGCTTTATGGACTATAGCTGTTGCAACTATAATTGAGTCTGGAAGTTTCAAGCTAGAAGATTTTCTTATACTAATAGTAGCATTTTTTACGTCTTGATCTAATGGGTAAATAACGAATCCAGAAATAATTGTATGTATTTTTTCTTCATCATGAGGAGTAATAGAAGGAAATGAATAAAATTCTATTTCAGAAATAATGCTAATACATTTTTCAACAGGATGTAAAACATTTTGGAAAATACTAAAACTGTATTTATAGCTAAAAATATCAATAACTATACAAGTATCAAATAAAATCTTACCAAGCGTTTCCATCACGTAATTTCCTTACTAGTTCGACTGAATCGCCTTGAAAAGTAGCACTATCTTTTAATATACTATGATGTTTTTTGTAAATTTCTTCAAAATTAGGTTTAGGTTTTAAAGTTATATTAATAACAAGCTTGATTTCTTCAGAAGTGATATCTTCTGGTAAATTCAATTCAATATGCAATTTTTTTTCAACAGGTAAAGTAATATTTTTTTCAATCACCGTCATAACTTTTCCTCCATTTAAGATACAAGAACAATTAAAAAGGCAGAAAACAAGTAAATATAACAAAACCATGAATGAAAAATATTATTAAGTAGCCGGAAAAAAATTAAAAATATAATATTTATATTGTCGATTAAATTGTAAAAAAATAAAATACTGATTAAATATATTAAATTTTGTATAGTATCAAGATAAAATTTTAACTAAGTTAATATTATAAACAAAAAAGGTTGGTTTTATTCAAATAACATTTTGGTTTTAAGAATTTTGTTTTTGCTTTTGGCTTCATAGCACAGCGTTTATTTCTTCGATACCATTTGTGATCGCTCTGCAAAAACCTTAAAATCGACCAAAACGTTAAAATATTTACCAATGATTACGACGGGTTAAAATCGGCAATTCTGAAAATGGGGGGTTTTTGCCGGTCGATCATTTGTGATCACTTTACTCTGTAAGCAAATCGGGCAAGAGACAAGAGCCTTGGACACCCAAAGCTATTTTAGCACGAAATGCGAAATTGTCAACAAGAAATCCACCAGCCAACAAGGCTGTCGGACCGGCAACTCGGCCAGGAGTGAAGAAAAACCGGCTAATCAAAAATAACAGAGGGGACCCAATTGGTTGGATCCCACCGGAAAATTGGGTATCTTTAAAATTAAACATATATGAAATTACTGATGAAGTCAGTGGCTTTAGAAAGTTGTCGGGTTCAATGTCGGCGTGAGCTAATCATCTCCATCACGTATTTTTCTTACTAATTCAACGGAATCACATTGAAAAGCAGCGCAATCTTTAAAATTATCACGATTTTTTTTGATAATTTCTCCAATAGAGATATTTGGTCTAAAAGTAATATTAATTTGAACATTCATTTCTCCAGGAGGTATGTCTTGAGGAAAATTAAATTCTATATGCATTCTTTTTTTCACCGGTATAGAAATAGATTTTTCAATTACCGTCATAACATTCCTCCATTTGAGATATGAGAATCAGTAAAGAAATTATAAAAACAAGATATAAAAAGTTGTAATTAAGTATAAAAATATCTTTATAATCGATTTTATTAGTATAAAATACATAATGAAGGTCGATAAGATATTATTAACTGTATTTAATACCAAAAGTCAGGATAAATATTAATTTAATGATAAATATATAAATAAAGAATCTGATAGTATAAAACATTTGTTTTAAAGAGATTCCTTTTTGAAACCTGCTCACAGGTTCAGCGTTTTCTGCTTCAAAACCATATTGTGAACACTTCGCTCTGTCATCAAGTCGGGCAAGAGACAAGCTCCTTGGGTACCCGAAGGCATTTTAACACGAAAGCGAAATTGTCAAAAAGAAATCCACCTGTCAACAGGGCTGTCGGACCGGCAACTCTGCCAGGGGTGAACAAAAACCGGCTAATCAAAAAGAACGGAGGAGAACCCGATTGGTGGGATCCTCGCCGGAAAATTTTGTATCTTTTCAAGATTAAACTTATAGAAAATAACTGATGAAGTCAGTTGATTTAAAAATTTGTGGGTATAAAGATCACGGGAACTTTCATATTTGGCATGATTTTTGCTAATAGAAATTTTCTGTCAAAATTTACTGACTTTACTCATTCGCCGAGGGAGCTTCTATCATACCGACCTTCCCCCGTAACAGCTGGAGTTCGACGCAATGTCCAGCTCAGAAGAGGCATGCATCGACTTCTTCATCGAGACCCG
>JAISWM010000052.1 GCA_031270785.1 Oscillospiraceae bacterium | reverse complement strand
GGTGTCAGTTCCCTTAACTATAGCTGTTTCGTTGGTGATGGGTCAAATTATTTGATAATATCTTTTTCCCCCGCCCGAGGCGGGGGAAAAAGAAGGGATTTCAATTATTTTGAGACATGCCCGTTTCGTTTGAAAAGCGTCTGATTTTTATGACTTTCTCCCGGCCGTCGGCCGGGAGAAAGTACACGGATAAATTTACTTTTGATGGCTGTTTTAAATCGTAACAGCTATAACATCACACTGGTCCGAGTGACAGGAATTGAACCTGCGGCCCCTTGAACCCCATTCAAGTGCGCTACCATTCTGCGCTACACCCGGTAAACATTTCATTTGATTGCAATTGTATACCAATAAATAAATTATTTCAATATATAGTCACGGTAATAGGTCATGTCTCAAAATAGTTAAAATTCCTTTTTTCCCCCGCATTCTGGCGGCGGGAAGATATTACCAACTAATTTGGACCACCACCAGGTAATTGAATTTTGTAATATTTATGATAAAATGTAACAGGTGATAAAAAGATTGTGGGTAAAAATAGTTAAAATTCCTTCTTCCCCCCTGTCGTTTAGCGAGAGAAAAAGAAAAAGTTCCAATTATTTTTGGGCATAACTCCCGCAGGGATGTTTGAAGCTTACACTTTGGGGCAGTTTGTTTTTGAAAATTTAAGTTTAGTAAAGGTAAAAAATATGACGTTTTTATATGATATGCTGAAAAAATGCAGAAAATACACATTGTTCCTGTGCGATTTTATTATTTGGAATTTATCTTTTTACATATCTTTTGCTATAAACAAGAATAGCTTTTCTTTAATCGGGCATGAAAATATTTTTATGTTTCATCTGGCAGTTGTGAACATATGTTTTTCAGCTATTTTTATAATATTTAAATTGTATGATAAAATATGGCGATACGCTGATATAGAAGATTTTTTTTATGCCGGTGTTGCTATATTTTGCGCTAATTTCGTGTTTTTTGTGATTACGATTCTTTTAGAGATGAATTTCGGTATAAGAATGTACGTCTTGCTTCTTTTAGTATCTACATTTTTGATGTTCATGTTCAGATTAATATATAGAATAAATAAGCTGCTTGATAAAAAAAACATCGATAATGATGTGTACAACAAGAAGAGGTTATTGATAGTCGGCGGTGGAGAGGCTTCAGCTTCTATTTTAAGGGAAATATCAAAGTATTCCGCTAATGAATATCTTCCGATTTGTATAGTAGATGATGACAGAGAAAAAATCGGAAGAAGAATTTTAGGTGTAAAGGTCGAAGGTTCTACTTACGAAATACCGGAAATATGCCAAAAAAATGAAATAGAAATTATTCTTTTTGCTATTATATCTATTTCCACGGATGAAAGACGCAGAATACTTGATATTTGTTCAAAAACCGGTATTGAAGTTAGGATTGTTCCTAATATTTATGAGGCTGTGACGGCCGGCACGCCCATCACTTCCATTATTAGGCGCGTTAAAGTAGAAGACCTTTTAGGAAGAGAGCCAATAATATTCGACAAGCAAAAATACAGCAAATATATAGATGGAAAAAATATTTTAGTTACAGGTGGAGGCGGTTCTATAGGGTCGGAACTTTGCAGGCAAATTGCTACCCTTAACCCAAAGAAATTGATAATTTTAGATATATACGAAAATAATGCTTATGATATACAGCAAGAGCTTAGAATGAAATTTGGTGATTTCCTTAATTTACAAATCGAAATTTCTTCCATAAGAGACAAAGAAAAAATGGACCTGATTTTTAAAAAAGAAAATATAAACGTAGTATTTCATGCCGCGGCTCACAAACATGTTCCTTTGATGGAAGGCAACCCGGAGGAAGCAGTTAAAAATAATGTTTTTGGTACTCTTAATTTAGTTTATGCCGCCGATAAATATGGCGCGGAAAAATTTATTCAGATTTCAACAGACAAAGCCGTAAATCCAACGAGCATAATGGGAGCTACAAAGAGGATTTGCGAAATGATTGTACAGCTGATGGATAAATCAAGTGACACAGAATTTGCGGCTGTCAGATTTGGGAATGTTTTAGGGTCAAACGGGTCAGTTATTCCTTTATTTGAGGAACAAATTAAAAATAGAGGCCCCGTAACTGTTACTCACCCAGATATTATCAGATATTTTATGACCATTTCCGAAGCCGTATCACTGGTTTTAACAGCCGGAAGCATTGCCGGCGGCGGAGAAATATTTATTTTGGATATGGGCAGCCCTGTGAAAATAAAGGATTTAGCGGAAAATTTGATTCGCTTGTCGGGGTTTGTGCCTAATGTTGATATAAAAATCCAGTATACAGGTTTAAGGCCCGGGGAAAAGTTATATGAAGAGCTTTTGTTAGATGAGGAAGGTATAACCAAGACTAAAAGTAAAAAAATATATATAGGCAAACCCATAAAAATGGACAAAGAAAAATTTAAAGAAGGTTTAGAAAGATTAAAGTTTGCAAGTTTGAGTAATGACAGAGGTAAAATTTATGAAGAAATTTCAAATATAGTGGAAAATTTTAGAGTTAATGTAAAATAAAATAGACCTGTCCGTAAATTTTACAGATTGCAATCAAAATCGGGTAGTGGTCCAAATTAATTGATAATATCTTCCCCCCGCCATAGGCGGGGGGAAGAGGGAGCTTCAACTATTTTGACCCACAACCCAAAATCGACGACGGCGTATGAAGATACTTCCCGGGAGATTTTGATGCAAGGCCATTTTTTAAGTGATGCATTTTTCGATAGTTTGCGCTCTGTGAGATTTACGGACAGGTCTAATCAAAACCACCCCCTAAAAGAGGGTGGTTAGCACTGAGACTATAAAGCTTTAACATCGTATTTCCCAATGCAGCACAAACAGCCTTTGCCCCCCAATCGGAGCAAAGGCCGTTGAAATTCAGCCTTTTTTTCAAGGGATATAGTTGTTCCGTTTGAAAAGCGTCTGATTTTTATGACTTTCTCCCAGCCGACGGCGGGGAGAAAGTACACGGATAAATTTACTTTTAAGGGCTGTTTTAAATCGTAACAGCTATATTTTTTTATTTTAATGTATTTAATGCAGTCGTGAAGGTCGTTTTAATGTTCTTGATAATGTCGGTGACGTTTGGCTCGTCTGCGCGTATTTTATCTACCTCTTCAGACATAGCTATGACATCAGCTAATACATTCTTTTTACATTGATATCTTTCTTTTTCAGCATCGTTGGGTGCTTTTGCAAATTTACCCAAATTTCTTTCATTTTGAATTTTAGCTTTTGCAATCATGCTCGATAAATTTTTTTTGTCAGCATTTATATCCTTTTCCAGTTTTGTTTGTTTTTTTTCATCCTCTTCGCTACAACGTTTTTCCACATTGGCCCTTATCCTTTCTAAAATCACTAGTGCTTTTTTGGCATCGAAATATTTATTCCAACCTATCATCCTTAATAATCCCATTTTTAATACACCCCTTTATAAAAAATCACATTCCATTATTCCTCTATTATAAACATTTTCACAGTTAAGTCAACAGCAAAATTATTAAAATTTACTATAATTTGTTTTATAGTTTTAAAAAAACGGTTGTGTCCCAAATTAGTTGGTAATATTTTCCCCCCCCGCTAGACGGCGGGGGAAAAAGATATTATAGCCAAAGCCATTTAGAAACATGATATTATTTACTTCCCCCCCGCCTATGGCGGGGGGGAAGAAGGAATTTCAACTGTTTTGAGACAATGCATTTTTCGATAGTTTGCGCTCTGTGAGATTTACGGACAGGTCTATTAAGCAAAAACCTTTTTAATATCTCTATGACAAACGTTTACATTATGTTCAGAATCCGAAAGATGCTCGTAGAGGCGCTGAGTAATTGCAACCGAACGATGTTTACCGCCCGTACAGCCTATAGCGATTACCAATTGGCTTTTTCCTTCATTATGATACAAAGGCAGCATAAAATCTATGAGGGAAAAAAGCTTTTCAATAAATATTTTCGTGTTTTGTTTTTTTAAAACATACAATCTGACCGGTTCATCTAAACCCGTTAAATTTTTTAAATTTTCTTCATAATGCGGATTCGGAAAGCACCTAACGTCAAATACCAAGTCTGCTTCCGAAGGCGACCCATATTTGAACCCAAATGACATACAGTTTATCATTAATGAATTTTGAGAATTTTTCAAAAAAAGCATGCAAATTCTTTCTTTTAGCTGAGCGTCTGAAAGAAAAGATGTATCTATTATATAATCCGACCTTTCCCTGACGGTTTTTAATACATTTTTTTCTAATTCAATAGCTTGAGACACAGACCCTTTGTAATTTTCATACAAAGGGTGTTTGCGTCTGGTTTCTTTATATCTTCTTGTTATAACATGCTCCTTAGCTTCTATAAATAATATTCTATATGGTTTTTTATCTACTTTAAGTTTGCCGAGTGATTCAAAAAATACGCTGAATTTTTCGCCCCCTCTTACGTCTACCACTACCGCTACTTTTTTAATGTTTTTGTCTTTGGAATCGCAGCATAAATTATAAAATGTAGGTATTAATGAGGGGGGGATATTGTCCACACAGTAAAACCCTATATCTTCAAAGGCGCAAATCGCTTTTGATTTTCCGCCGCCGGATAATCCTGTAACTATTATAAAATCTATCATTTCCATACTTCATCCTTCAAATTTTGGTGATGGGTCAAATTATTTGATAATATCTTTTTCCCCCGCCCCGGGCGGGGGAAAAAGAAGGAATTTCAATTATTTTGAGACATGGCCCAAATTTTTTCCCCTAAAATAATAACTTCTTTTTCTAAAAACACTCCGGTTTTATTAAATACGTCGTTTTGCACAAATTTTATTAAATCAGTAACATCCTTGCACGTAGCATTACCCGCGTTTACTATAAACCCCGCATGCTTGTTACTTACCATAGCATTGCCGATTCTTTTGCCTTTTAACCCGCATTTTTCTATTAAAGTGCCGGCATAATTATTTTGAGGTCTTTTAAACACACTTCCCGCGTTCGGAAAATCAAGCGGTTGCTTTAGCTTTCTTCGTGATATATATTCGTGCATTTGAGACTTTATTTTATCTTTGTCGCCCGGTACTAATTTTACGGATATATCAAGTATAATATCATCGTTTTCAAAAAAAACACTTTTTCTATAGGAAAATTTCAGATCCTTGGCCTTTGTGTTTTTAACACGCCCTTTTTTATCAATACTAACGCAGTTAGTGATAATTGAAGACATATCGCTGCCATACGCCCCGGCGTTCATATAAGCAGCCCCGCCGCAAGTACCCGGTATTCCCCACGCAAATTCCAAACCCGACAAATTGTTTTTAAGGGCAAATACGCACGCTTTTGCAAGAGAAGCAGACGAACCGCATTGCAACTTGGTATCATCTGTTTTTTTTACCGCACTGAAATTCCCACCTAATTTTAAAATTATACCTCTAAACCCAAAGTCAGAAACCAATAGGTTTGATCCTTTTCCAAGTACAAAATAATTTAGGTTATTGTTTGCAATTTCTTCTAAAATTATTCTAAGAGAATCCATATTAAAGATTTTTATAAATAAATCTGCCGGCCCACCAATTTTAAAAGTTGTGTGTTTTGACATTGGCTCATCTATAAACACTTTGCACCCTAATTTTAATGCTAATCTTTTTATATTATTATACAATTAAAATCACTCTCGTTTTAAATGGTGGCCCAAATTAGTTGGTAATATCCCCCCCGCCGATTTGCGGAAAAAAGGAGCAGTTTCAACTATTTTGAGATATGACCTGGAGATTTGAGTGGTGGACGTTAACGGACTTGAACCGCTGACTTTTCGCACGTCAAGCGAATGCTCTACCAGCTGAGCTAAACGTCCCAAAAACAGAATTTTTAAATTTTATCATAAAAAGCGAGAAAATACAACAAAAACTTGAATCAATTTTTGATAGTGAGCGGCAAACGTTGAAGGTTATATCTCAAAATATAACTGTTCCGCTTTACAATAGACTATAGAAATTGTGTATAGTTATTGTTTTTGAAAAGGGTACACAAGCAAGCTTTTCCTTGCGGGCTTAGCGGAAAAAAAGACTTCTGAAATTGGATTTTTTTTAAAGCGTAACAGCTATATGTAATTTTATGGTTGTGTGTCAAATTAGTTGGTAATATTTTTCCCCAACACAAAAATTTTTTTTTAAAAATTTTACTTATTTGCTTGACAAGGCGCAAAAAACATGTTAGAATTAAGTTACAACAAATTAAAATTTTTTGCTTCGTCCACCTATCCCCGATGCAGAGCATACGGGGCATTACGGCGGACTTGGCAGGCTTCCTTCGGAAGCCGCCCGCAAAAATCATTGGAGCCGCGACCTAGAAGG
>JAISWM010000042.1 GCA_031270785.1 Oscillospiraceae bacterium | reverse complement strand
AAAGAATTTAAATATAGAACAATATCCAAAAGATTTTTATTTAATCGGCACTGGATATAAGCCGTCAAAAAATATTATTGCGCATACCCGATTTGGAAAAGATTGGGCGAAAGTAAGATATGCTTTGAAATTACCTAATGAGATGCAACTATACAGTTTCCGAGATTCCGGTATCTTTGATATGTTAAAAAGCGGGATTGACGACCTATCGGTAATGCAGCACGCCGACCATCACAGCCTCGAAATGACTACGCGCTACGCTAACCACCACGACCCGAATTTGGTAAATAAAATTTATGAGAATGCACCGGAATTTTAGTTTTTCACTATCATTTTTTTTGGAGCTTCTGCGCTCATCGTGTTTGCGCTACGCTTTTTTGCTATCATTTTCCGTTACCTGTTTCCGGCGGGGTTTTCTTTTTTGCTATCATTTTTTAGTCTTACCAAAAAAACATAAATAGATTAGAGCCACTATTACTATTGTAAGTGTAGCTATTGCCGACACTATAAGCCATTTTTTTTTTGGTTTAATTGAAAGTGCAGCTTGTCAATGAATGTTTTCCAATCTCCGCCCCACTCTATTATAGCACATTGCAAAGCAGCCTGTTTCTTCATTTGAATGGATAATTGCTCGAATTTTGTATTGTCAATTGAGCCATTCACGATTGGGTACAAATCTACAGCATAACCGGTAATATGTTTACTGTGCATTGTTTTACTTTTACCTTCGGCTACATACTTTTGTTGCGTTTCAATGGTTCGTAGCCCTTCAGATACGGTAACGTCAAAACTGAGTTGTTCAACGGCTTTTTCCGTAATATCTACAAGCGCTTCATTTACGCCTTGCAATCGTTCTTTGTGTAATAAGTTTCCCATAGTTTATGTTATTTAATTTTTATATTCATACTGTCTATTGATAATGTGTAGGTGCGCTCTTGCGGCATGTTTATTGTTCCCTTGTTGTATCGTCCGTGTATTATATTTTTATCAGTAACTTGCAATTTAACATCAAAAAGTGTCATTCGGCGGGCAAGCAAACTATCAATTATATGTGTTTGCTCTTTTACTTGAAATTTTAAAGATGATACGTGTTTACAACTTTCAAAATAGAGGCCTGATAAGGTGATTATTGCGGCGGCCAATAGCGCATATATAGCAATTTTAATCCAAATTTTCATAGTTCTAAATTTTTACATTTCGGGCATTTTTTTATGATTATATCCCTTATTCTATTGTATTCTACGATATAATAATCTAATTTCTCTTTCATGTCATTAAATAAGGTATCGTAAAATTCGAGTTTTTGCTTCATCGCGTCAATCTCAGAAATTAACGTGCCGGCGTTTTCCTTCCTTTTGGTGAATTTTATTGTTATTAAAAAAGTAGCGAAACTTATGATCCCGCCGCCGGTGATGAAGGAGATTATGAAGGGGATGATTTCTTTCATGTTAAAGTGCCGGTACCAGAAAGTAAGAAAAAAATGTCAGAAAGCTATATTCTATATCACGAAAAGTCTGAAAAGTAAATTTTTTAACTTCATCAACTTCTAATATGCATACATTTTCATTCATAAAAATAGATGAATTTTCCGAATCAAATATCAATTCAATCTTTTCACCTGATAAATTAAATATATAAAATTCACGCTTAAAAGTATCCTCGATTTTTGTTATATTTATATTTCTATGACCATCATTATTACATAAATAAAAAAAATGGATAACATTCAAATCTGATAAATCTATCCAATCTACAGTATATTCAGGATGTTCTTCATTTAATTCTATCCATTTTTCTATAATCGAAATCATTCGGCGGTTATTGTTAGGGAAAACGGAAGTAAATTGGAATATATCCAACCCCAAGCCCGGATATAACTCTCTCTGCAAATAATAGTCTTCAGCTTTTTTGCTCTCTTTTATTGTTACCCCATTAATTAATGGCTTATTTTTCAAATTCTCGTAATCAACTTCAATTTTTTTATTTTTCCATCGAAATTCGTTATCTATTTTCTTATCCATACTAATTTTATTTTAAATTTTTATAAAGTATCCATCCGGCTAACATTAAGGATATTACGGCGCCGGTTATTTCAATGTATTTCATAAGTTTTTTTTTTTGTCGTACTCTTTTAAGTTGTACTTGTTAATAATCGAAATTAACGAATTGGCATAATTTGGCGAAGTAGCATATCCTGCATTTTGCAAGGCTACAGCCTGTTCTTCTGGGGTTTTGGCCGCTAACACTACATCGTAGCGCGACAGGGTGATTAATAAATTGGCGTGGTCTTTAATACTATCACTTAACGAGTGGTACGCTCGAAACCACTGCTGAACAATTCCCTGTCCGGCTTCTGTGGTGGTGGCTAATACCTTGTCGCCTTTCCAGTATTCGTTAGTATCACCGGTAGCTTTAATTCCAAACATATTATTAGCTTCATCAATGGTAGATTCTCCCCAGCCGGTTTCAAGTGCCGCCTGTGCAATAGCGACACTTGGAAACAACGGGGTGTATTCAGTTGAAAGAATAATAGCTAAGCTATATTTGCGAATAAAGTCCGGCGGGTTCATTTTTTTTCGTTTTTTAGTTTTTCCTTTCTAAGTTTCTCCATCATCTTAAAATGATCTTTTAAACCTTTTTTTGCTCTCTTTTGTACTTCTTTCTTTTGTTTTATTCCCTCTTTTCTTTCCTCTTCTCTTATTTTCTTTTCTTCTTTTGAAGCGGGGTTTTTTGGCAAAGGAAAAAGAAATTCATACCGATAAACTGGATCATGATCTTCACCAATATAATATAAAGTATTCGTACCTTTTGGAACTCCCATTACTTTTCTTCTTCTTTGATAGTGTATATCAAATACATACTGTCCTACTTTCGGATTTTTCATTTTACAATTTTTTTAGAGATTATAATAAGAAGGATCCCCACAATCATAGCCCCGCCAAGCAGGTAGCTAACGGTGATCATATCAAGTCCTATTTCAAATTTTAAGGATTTATCGCCTGAAATAATATCAAGTAATCCCCTGTCTTCTGTGTTATTTGTTGCCATTATGCCAATGATTTTAATTTGTTCGTGAATGCAGTTGAAGGTATTGATGTAAACGATAAGACATTTACTGTTTGTAATATTTCCGTATATTGTTTCTCGTTAACTGAATTAATTCCGAAAAGGCGCATCATAGCCGCTTCTGTCTTATCGCCCCAGATTCCATCTTCAACCAATGGAAGATATGGGATTGTGTTATGGTAGTTACAAATACGCTGTAAATTAGTTGTGCGCGTCCCTTTGCTTCCTTTTTTCAAAGGAAAATTATCTGTCGCCGAACTTGACCCTACAGAGCTACCAGAACTTCCCGTACTATTGTTGTTGCCGGTTTCGTTTTCAAGTTT
>JAISWM010000031.1 GCA_031270785.1 Oscillospiraceae bacterium | reverse complement strand
TTCGTTTGAAAAGCATCTGATTTTTATAACTTTCTCCCGGCCAACGGCCGGGAGAAAGTACACGGATAAATTTACTTTTGAGGGCTGTTTTAAATCGTAACAGCTACAGTTTGCGCTCTATGAGGTTTACGTACAGGTCTAATTTAAATAAAAACACGGGCTAGTTACGCACTTAAATATATTTTTTGGCTGTATTATAAACAGGCAGCAGAATAATTATAGTTACCGTTATATGGGAAATATCGCTGACTAAGCATGTTATTAAATATGTGATGAGTATGCTCATATTAAATTCAGGAAACATGAAAATAAAGGATGAAAGATTCATAATCGGAGAATATATCAACAAGATACATATAATTGTTACTACTATAAGATTTATATTAGAGACTTTAAATTTTAATCTGTTAAATATAAGTCCGGAAAAGGCTCCTACTAACCCAGCCGCTGCCATTTGCCAGAATGTCCACGGCCCTTGCCCTAAAAATATGTTTGATATCAACATACTCATTGACCCTATAAAAAAAGATTCTGCTGCACCAAAAAATATTGACGACAGGATTATTATTGAAGTCAGTGGTTTAATGCAGGGAATAAAATAAAGTGCACACCTGCTTATTGCCCCGATTGATATGAATGTACATATCAAGGTAAGTTTTTTGTTGTCAAGTTTTTTTGTTTCAAAGCATAAAAAATTTATTATTATCAGTATCAAACATATAAAAATTCCGAAAATATATAATTTTTTTGCCTTAAATATGTTACTAAACATTACGAATAAAGATATAAAAGCGCAAGAAAGCACAAAAAAATATTTATTAAGTATAATTTTTGATATATTTTTTTTAAATTTCTTCATTTTTAGCATAAATCTAATACCTCTTGATTAGTTATGATATTATCTGATATATCTTGAGATATTAGGCGTGCTTGAGTTGTATAAAAGTAATTATTCAGAAAGAAATCTTTTGTGTTTGTCAGATTTACTATTTCGCCTTGAAAAAGCAGGCCGCATCTATTGGAAATTTCTGCGCAAAAATCAAGGTCATTGGAGGCTATTAATACTGACGCACCTTTCTTGGTGATATTATTTAGTATGTTTTTGAGCCTTTTCTTTTGAATGTAGTCAAGGTTTATTGTAGGCTCATCTAATAGTAAAAGTTTAGGTGATGTTAATATAAGTTTGGCGAGGGCTACCAGTTGTTTGCTCCCCATACTGAGTGTATTCATATTATCATTTAGTAAACTTGTGATTCCCAGTTCCTCGCATATATTTTTAATAGCGGCGTCATTCACATTTTCAGTGCAATTTTTTATTGAATTTAAATTATCATAAACTATATCTTCAGTAAGCAGCACCGGTGAATATTGGGGCAGAAATGAAATATTGTTTAAAAAAAGTTCTTGGTCTTTATATTTATTAAGCGGTTTATTATTATAAATTATTTTTCCCATGTACGGCAAATTGATTTTACAAATTATTTGCAGCAACGTTGATTTTCCGCACCCGTTATTCCCCACAAAAGAAATAATTTCGCCGTCATAAACATCCATACTCAGATTTTTTAGTATATCTTCAGAATGAAATTCATATTTAAACCATATGCTTTGTATGTTTAAAATTTTATTTTTTTCTGAATTGGCGTTATTAATTTTTATATTTTCTTTTTTTAGCCGAATATCTTTAAAATTTTCTGATAAATATTTTTTGGTATGTTTTATACTTGTATCGGGGTTAATGCCTGAAAAAGAATTTTTTATATATATTTGATATATTATCGGGAGGCAATTGAGCAGATATTCATTACTTTGAGCATATAAACATAAGTTATCTTTATTTATACTATGAATTTTTGCATGATTATCTATCAAAAAGATTTTTCCTGCGTTTTCATATATGTAATTTAAATTGCTTGAGGAAAGCAAAATAGTTATAGAAAAATCTTTGTTTATTTTTGCCAAAATGTCTATAAATGTTTTTGAAGTTAGCGGGTCCAGTTGGGAAAGGGGTTCATCTAAAATAATCATATCGGGTTTTAATATTACAGCTGATGCTAAACGTATTAGCTGTTTTTGCCCACCCGACAATGATGACATATCTTCATTGAGCATATGGCTTATATTTAAAATATTGCATATTTCCGCAAGTCTTGTTTTTACGTCGGTCTGTTTTATACCCAAGTATTCCATGCCAAACGTTATTTCATCTATTGTTTTTTTCATAATATACTGAGCGTTAAATTCTTGAGGCATGTAGTAAATTTTACGATTTTGCATATAGTCGGGAACCGAGTTTAAATTTTGGCCATTTAGTAATATGTTTCCTTCTTGTTGGCTTTGGGGCATAAGAAATGATTTAAATTGCTTTAAAAATGTTGTTTTGCCCGATGAAGATCTGCCAAGCACCGCGATGAAATCTCCTTTATTTATAGACACGTTAACATCTTTGAAGATAAAGTTATTAGTATTTTTATATTTGAATCCTAAATTTTCCGTTTTAATAAATTCCATCGTATTACCTCAAATATATTTATGGTTATCGGGACTAAGCAAAGGAAAATATAAGGTAAAATACTTTGTTGATTGTTTTGCGTTTTTAGTGCGGCAGACAAAAGAAATATAAGTATCATGTATGCTTTTATAATGAATTTTTCTTTAGATGGCTCGGATTTGGTTTTTGATGATTGTTTCGGGGCAAATATTCTATTTGAATACTGTTTGGAATACAGTAATTCCGAAATATTTTTAAGATTTAAAAATTCAAATCTTAAGAATATTTTGAAAATATTAACATAATAGAAAATTTTATTTATGAAGGCGCCTTCGACACAAACATTTCCGCTGCATTTTTGAGAATTAATAATTAATTTAAAATCATCTGTGAATTTTGGTATCATTCCCAGAACAATGCTCATTGTAATTGCTGTTTGGGGAAGAATATTTTTTAATTTCGGGAAAAGATCATTTATATGGTCTGCGAAACTTTCACACCAAAGAATTATAGATACAGCAAATAAAGAATAATTTATGCAAAAAAACAAATAACTTAAAAAACTTAATATATTATAATTGTCTTGACGGTTTATCAAAAAATTCACGCAAGAACTCAGCACTGATATAAAAATTATAAACGGAAAAAATTTCAACACGGTTTTATATGTGTTACGCAGCCCCTTTAGTAATACATTATAAAAGGCCGAAAATATAAAAGAAATTAAAGTAAAAGGATATTCGGCAAAAATAAAATTTGAACATATTATCAGAATAAAAAACGTATTTTTATAAATTTTTTCATTGGAGTTTAAAATCGTCATGTTTATACCTTTTTTATGTTTATTGGGTCATGTCTCAAAATAGTTGAAATCCCCCCCGCCATAGGCGGGAGTGAAAGATATTTTATCCACTAATTCGGGTCACAACCGTTTATTGAGTTAAATCTATTTTGCCGGCTTTTAATTATGCGTTTAAAACAGTGGAATTTATGTTTTTTCCCCGCGGGTTTAGCGAAAAAAAGACTTCTGAAATTGGGACTTTTTTAAAGCGTAACGGCTATAGTTGAAATCTCTTCTTTTCCTCTCGCCGTGGGCGGGAGTGAAAGATATTTTATCCACTAATTCGGGTCACAACCCACGATATAACCAAATTCAGCGCAATTTTACTTTAACACGCTTTTATTAATTTGTCAACGTTTTTGAAAATTGTTGTTAAAAATGATAAATATTTATATATCTTAACAATTCAATTATCTAAATATTCTAAATTAAGTATAACCTTTCTTGCATATCACAAAGGGGAATTCCTCCCTGAGGAGTAACTTGTATCATTTCCTCCAAAGAACCGCCATTTTCTATTTGTATTCTGGGTTCTATCGTGTATACTCCGTTTTCCCTTAAATATAAATCAGATTTTTTACCCCCTTTTGGGGACAAACTTGTGCCAATATCATGCGCAAATTCTCCGACAGGATGTCCGGTAGAATGGTTATAATCAGGGTAGCCGCGGCTTAAAATGTATTTTCTTACTAACTCATCTATTTCAAAACCTTTTTTATCGGGCTTGCAATTTTCAGCGCCTAATTTTATAGATTCCTTAAGTACTTCAAAAATACGTTTAATATCCCTTGGAGCGTCCTTTTCACCGTCTTTTAAGCAATAACCCATTCTTTGCAAGTCACTTGAATATTTTTCACCCGAATTAGTTACAAGGGTAACGCCAAAATCTAAATATACAGTATAACCTTTTTCTAATTTTTGATTGCTTGGTAAAGTGTGCCCCCCTTTTTTAAGATTAGGGCCGACTAAAACTATTGGGCATCCATTTTCGCTCCATGAAAATTTTTCATAAGCTATGCCGAAGTCTTTAAACCACTGCGGTTTATTATTAAAAATTTTATGGCATAAAGTCCAGATATCTTTTTCCGTCATTGAAACATGAATATTATTAAAAACATCTTCTATAATTTGTAAAGCCCTCATTGCTGATAACTTCATATATTTTATGTCTTTTTCACTTTTAGACTCAATTAATTTATAAATTATATTATCCGCTGAATGATACAAAACTTCTTTTTTGTTTTTAATATAAAATTCAGATATATTTTTAGTTATATGAGAGTAAAGCCCATGACACAAAACATCTGTGGACACGTCCAACCCATCGGAATAATTTAAATAAATATTTTTTGGGAAGTTTAACTCTTTCAATAATTTTAACACTCTCTGCATTAGTTTATTATTTTTATTGTAAACCAATACTTTACAGTCTAAATTTTTTAAATTATATTCATCCAGTTCACTTGCAAGCAAATCCACACTATTTTTACTAATTATACAAACCGCCGCTGAAGTGGCTTTATCAGTTATGAATTTTTTAAAATACGGGTCATGGTTTTCCACACTATACATAATCCATACGTCATTGCTGCCGCAAATGATACTTTTAATTTTTTCATTTATCATAAAATATTACTCCTAAAATAACCCTGATATTTTACCATCTTGATTTATATCAATTTTTTCGGCCGCAGGGACTTTGGGAAGCCCAGGCATTGTTAAAATACTTCCGGCGTAAATTACTATAAATCCCGCGCCATTTGATAAAGAAACCCCATTTACTTTAAAAGTATACCCTGAAGGAGCACCTAATTTTGCCGGGTCGTCTGATATTGAATATTGAGTTTTTGCAACGCATATTGGAAGATTGTCTTTGTGTAAAAGCTCTATTTTTTCGATGTTTTCTAAAGCCTCTTTGGAATATAAAACATTACTTGCTCTATAAATTTCTTTGGATAAGATGGATATTTTTTCTTTTATACTGATATTCAGGGGATAAATAAATGAAAAATTATTTTTATATTCGCAGGCTTTGCATACTTTCTCAGCTAAATCAATAGCTCCGTCTCCGCCCTTTGCAAAAACATCCGAAAGTGAATATTCTACTTTCGCCTTTTCGCAGTAATCCATAACATATTTTATCTCTTCATTACTGTCCTTATAAAATTTATTGATAGAAACAATAACCGGTACACCGAATTTTTTTAAATTTTCTATATGTACGCCAAGATTACATATTCCTTTTTGCAAAAATTCTAAATTTTCTTCAGATAATTTATCCGTCTTGCAGCCGCCGTTATATTTTAAAGCTCTAACGGTAGCCACCAAAACTATTGCCGAGGGTTTAAGGTCTGCAACTCTGCATTTAATATTTAAAAATTTTTCCGCACCTAAATCCGACCCAAAACCCGCTTCAGTGATGCAATAATCGGCCAATTTAAGGCCCAATTTGGTAGCTATGACGGAATTACACCCATGAGCAATATTTGCAAACGGTCCGCCGTGCATAATAACCGGCGTACCTTCCAAAGTTTGAATAAGATTTGGTTTTACGGCGTCTTTAAGCAAAACCGCCATAGCTCCGTGAACACCTAAATCTTTCGCATAAACAGGATTGCCGTCATAATCATATGAGGTTAAAATATTTCCCAGTCTATTTTTAAGATCTGAAAGATCAGACGCCAAACAAAGTATTGCCATAACTTCTGTCGCAACTGTTATTATAAAGCCGTCTTCTCTGGGCACTCCATGCGTTTTTCCGCCAAGACCAACTACTGTATTTCTAAGTTCTCTGTCGTTTATATCTAAACACCTTTTTACTAAAATTTGTCTGATATCAATATTTAAAGCATTTCCTTGGTGTATGTGGTTATCAATAGCCGCGCACAACAAATTATTTGCCGAAGTTACGGCATGCATATCACCGGTAAAATGTAAGTTTATATCTTCCATGGGAAGGACTTGAGAATATCCTCCTCCCGTGGCTCCTCCTTTAACACCGAAAACGGGTCCCAAAGAGGGTTCTCTGAGGGCTATAACAGACAATTTGTTTATTTTTTTCATAGCTTGCCCGAGGCCTATTGTTGTAGTCGTTTTTCCCTCGCCTGCGGGGGTGGGGTTTACTGCTGTGACAAGAACTAATTTTCCGATATTTTTGTTTTTCAATTTTTCTTCTAATTTATTGTCTATCTTCGCTTTAAATTTTCCGTAAAATTCTAAATAATCACAATTTATTCCCAAATATTCCGCGATTTTTTCTATTTCTTTTGGTGCTACACTTTGAGCTATTTCTATGTCTGACAGCATTTAAAATCCCCCAATAATAAAAATACAAAAACATTATATCATAAATATAGCTAATATAGCTGTTTCGTTTGAAAAGTATCTGATTTTTATAACTTTCTCCCGGCTGACGGCTGGGAGAAAATGCACGGAAAATTTACTTTTGAGGACTGTTTTAAATCATAACAGCTATAGATTCTTGACTTAAAAATAAATAAAGTTATCATATTACAGTAAAAACCATTTAGAAACATAATGTTATAGCGATTTAATTTAAAAAGTGGTCATGTCTCAAAACAATTGGAGCTTTTGCTTTTCCCCTGCTAAACGTCGGGGGAAAAGATATTACCAATCAATTTGACCTACAACCCGTGAAGATATAATCTCAGCAATTTGGTAGCAGTCAAAATTAGTTGATAATATCTTCCCCCCCACGCCATAGGGCGGGGTGAAAGAAGGAATTTCAACTATTTTGAAACACGACCCTGCTCGTTAAAGATATAGTTGTTTCGTTTGAAAAGTGTCTGATTTTTATAACTTTCTCCCAGCCGACGGCTGGGAGAAAGCACACGGATAAATTTACTTTTGAGGACTGTTTTAAATCATAACAGCTATATTTCGAAACATGACCGGCAATTTATCGTCATTTTGATTTTGATGCTTTTTAAATTAAATCACTATACAATATGTTTTGTAAGTGCAAATTATTTGGGGAGAATCTATGAAAATAAAAGTTAATAAAAAAATGATTTTTAATATATTTATAATTTTATTGTCCGCGGCATTTTTAGTTTATTTTGGTATATCAGAAAACGGTTTACTGGATTTGGTAAAAAACGCTATGGAATTTAACAAGATGTGGCTGTTCGTAGCTTTATTTTTTCATCTTTTAAATATTTTTATAGACGCTTGCCTTATACATAGGTTTACGTGTTCAACCGGAAAACAGTATCCCTTTAAAAATGCGTTTAAAACATCTATGGTCGGTCAATTTTTTGGTGCGATAACTCCCTGCGCGTCTGGAGGGCAGCCGATGCAAATTTATTCTATGAGGAAACAAGGAATAGATACAGGGCATTCTACATCCGCCTTAGTACAAAAATTTTTAGTATATCAAAACTCTATAACTGCGTATGGAGCCGCGTCAATACTGTTTAAAAAGAAAATATTTTTAAGCCATGTGCCTCCTGCCGCACATTGGTTATCTTTACTTGGATTTGTTTCACAATCACTGGTTATAATATTGTTGTTTTTATTTTCATTTAATAGACCCATTACTCATAAAATTATAAAAGTGGTATTTAATTGGCTTGCAAAGCTTAAATTAATAAAGAATGTAGATGAAAAATCAGCCAAAGTGGAAACGCAATTAAATTATTTTCATGATAATAATGCCAAATTTTATAAAAGCAAAAAGTTGGTTTTAGCGGTCTATGCTTTAACGTTTTTTCAACTTACATGCATGTTCGTAGTTCCGTATTTTATATATCGCTCATTTAATCTTTATGGTGCAAAAATATCTGATATGGTGGCTGCTCAGTCGTTTGTTACAATGGCCTCTGCGTTTGTTCCGCTTCCCGGTGGGACGGGGGCGGCAGAAGGAAGTTTTTTTGCGTTTTTTAGCATATTCTTCACCGAAAGTACCATTAAATCGGCCGTACTTTTATGGAGAATCATGACATATTTTCTAACTATACTTATTTCAGCACCGTTTTCGGGTACATATACTGATCATGATTAATTTCAATTATAAATATCTTAGTAAAAATTAGGTGGTGTCTCAAAATAATTGAAATCCCTTCTTTTCCCCCCGCCCGAGGCGGGGGGGAAAAAAGATATTATCAACTAATTTGACCCATCACCGATTTTGATTGCAATCTGTAAAATTTACGGGCAGTTCTAATATTAATTTCAATTATAAATATCTTATATTTTAACATAAAAGAAATTTGTCTGTGTACTTTCTCCCGGCCAACGGCTGGGAGAAAGTTATAAAAATTGGACGCTTTTCAAACGAAACAGCTATATTTTGAGACATAGCCTAACGTTTGCCGCCCGCTATCCGTTTCTAAATGGTTTTTGCTATAAAATTATTTACGATTTCACCACTGCATATAACAAATTTTGGAGTATTTCCGATTATGAAAGGATCTTTCTCGAAAATTAAAATATCCGCGTCTTTTCCTGCTTCCAAAGACCCCACGCGGTCGTCTACCGCGCAAATTTCAGCCGGATTAATAGTTATAGACCTTATGGCTTCCATTCGGTCCATACCGTTTGCCACTGCAAGTCCGGCATAAATATTAAGATATTGTATAGGGGTTACCGGGTGATCGGTTGTGATAGAGGTTTTGATTCCGGACTTTGCAATTTCGGATATAGATTTAATATTCATATTTATTAACTCGGGTTTTGACCTGTCACAAATCAAAGGGCCAAGCAATATATCCATGTTTTCTTTAAAAAGATCACCGGCTATTTTATACGCTTCCGTACCATGAACAATTACGCATTTAATACCAAATTCTTTACAAATTCTAATCGCAGTAAAAATATCGTCAGCTCTGTGGGCATGAAAATGAGCTGATATTTCACCTTTTAAAAGCGGGATTAATGCTTCATATTTATCATCATAATCGTTGTAGTCAAAATTTTTTTTACTCTTGCTTTTAAGATACACTTTAGATTTAAAAAGCATTTCTCGTATGCAGCAAGCTATTCCCATGCGAGTTTTACAATTTCTTGTATCATCAATATACCCGCTGGAATTTTTTGGGTTTTCGCCTAAAGAAAACTTTATTGCAACGGGATCTTTAATTACCATATCGTCAATTCTATGGCCGTAAGTTTTTACGGCAAGTATTTTGCCGGCAATAGGATTAGAACTCCCGGGGCTGATGACAGCAGACGTTATACCGCTGTGAAGAGCTTCTTTAAAAGACGTGTCGAAAGAATTTACAGAGTCTATAGCTCTTAAATTGGGAGTTAAAACGGCACTGGTTTCATTAGCGTCAGAATATTCATAACTTTCTCCATTAGTAAACATGCCCAAATGAGTATGTGAGTCTATAAATCCGGGGTAAGCGTCACAGCCCTTAGCATCTATTATTTCACTATCATATAAATGGCTGCTGTTTATGCTGTGCATCTGACCCATATCAACTATTGTCTTGCCCTCGATTTTTATATATCCGTCAGATAATACCTCGGGCTTAAATTTACGCGACATGGAATATATAAGTTTACAATTAATAATTAACAAAATTTTCATCTTCTTTTTATACAAAAAATAAGCGGTTTACAATTCTCCGCCTTAATAACATCTTTGCTTTCGCCTGCCTAGAATGCCTTGCGCTGTAATACGAATATTATAGCTGTTTTTTTGAAAATAAGCTACACAAACACGCCATCGCCCCGCCTGAAAGCGGGGCGACAATTGCTAAAATTTAGTTTTTTTCAGGTGTATGGCTAAAACCATTTCGAAACGTGGTGTTATTTATGTTTCCTTCTCCTACCAGCGGGTGGAGTGATGACTTACTCATTTGGTTCTTTTCAAGAAAAACAGCTATAGCATTATATTTTCAAACGATTTTTATTATAATCTTTGGCTTGGCAATCAGCAATATCCTGCTTTTTTTGCTGTATCTGCTGTATCTTTTAAACGCACCGGTTCAACTAAAGGCACTTGCTCAACACGAGGTCTATTATCATATTTTTCCACTGCTTTATGCACAACCTCGCTTAAGGTCTCGGATATTCCCATGCTCGTATTTGAACTAACTTCGTAATATCCTATATGTATTTCGTATTCTTTAGACCATGAATTAACTTGCGCCATACCTTCATCGGAAAATACTACACGATCAGACAATGAGTCAATATTGTTAGCCAAAATTGAAATTACTATTTGCGATAAATCTTGGCCTGCATTATCTTTTAAGACTTCCAACCAACGATGTATACTCTTGAAACTTTCTTCTGAAGTGACATCAAACACTATAAAAACACAATTCGACTTACGTAGATACATTGGCGCCAAGCATTGAAAGTCATCTTGACCAGCGGTATCCCATATTTGCAGATTCGCAAATTTATCATTTTTAAGCTTAAACTTCATTTCCGAATAAGCCACAACTGAAATAAGCTCATTTGAAGAACAACCATTAACCATGCATTGTATAATGTTTATCTTTCTAACGCCCCCATTGCCTAAAAAGGTTAATTTTAATGTATAACCCGGTTGCCCTGATGGGGTTGCAAAACATGTACATAAGCTGAAAACTGATGCGAATACAATTGCAAATGATTTTTTAAAAAAATTCAACTATAAACACTCCTCTTTATTAAAAAATAAATTAAAATTCTGACTCTTTAATTATAATATATTAAAATGATTTTGTCAACACTTTTAAATATTTTTTAATAATTATATTCTCTTTATTAAACTGTGATATAATAAGCGGGAAAATTAAAAAATATTTATCCTTAGTGTTATAGCCCCACACTTTAATTTTCATAAATCCCCCATGTGGCGGGTCTAAATCCACCGTCTTCAAACGGTTAGTTTCAGCAATAAATTTTGCTAAAAAAGGAAGTGTTCACAAACCGAATTTTTATTTGAAAATAGTATAAAAAAGTCTAAACCTTAGCGTTTCTTGTCACACCTGAAAGCGGGGCGACAATTGCTGAAATTCAGACTTTTTTCAAACGTATAGCCAAAACCATTTTAAAACGCGGTATTATTTGCAATTCTTTCCCACGCCGGCAGCGGGGGGGGATACACCCCACCACGCCCATGCGCTTTGAACTCGCGCCGGTCCATTACCCGTTTGGGAGGCTTCGGCCTTTTCTTGCGCTAATCTGCGGTTAGTTTAGCACGAGCATTTTGGCTTAGGTTCTTCTTCGAGTTCCTCTTCGAATTCTGAAAAATCATGTCCATGTGCCGGTATAGAATCCGATACCTCATTTACAATACGCGTAAAAAGTTCCTGGATACCTTCGCCGGTTTTTGCGCTAACTGCGAAATATTCCGTATCCTGCAAATCTTTTAAATTATCATTATCATAATCACGGTTTATTAAATCAAATTTGTTGCCCACAACTACAACATGGCAGTTGGGGGGGCAATGTTCAGTTACGAATCGTAACCAGCACGGCAGGTTTTTGACCGAGTCTAGTTTATCACAGCCAAATACCACAACGGCGACATCAGCATCTCTTGTGTAAGTGGATACTATGCTGCGGAATCTTTCCATGCCAGCAGTATCCCAAACCTGAAGTTTAACCCCATTTATTGTAAGTATGGAAAAATCTGTTCCTATAGTTGCCAGTACTTCTGTTGGAAAATTACCATGCACTGCCCTGTTCATGATGCATGTCTTTCCGACACACGTATCACCGAGCAAAACTACTTTAAATGGAGCACCTGAAACTGAAAAACCTGCGCATACGCTGCAAAGTGATGCACCTACAAATACCAATAATTTCTTTAAAAATTTCAAATATAAACACTCCTCTTTATTAAAAAATAAATTAAAATTCTGACTCTTTAATTATAATATATTAAAATGATTTTGTCAACACTTTTAAATATTTTTTAATAATTATATTGTCTTTATTAATCTGCGGCGTAATAAGCGAGAAAATTAAAAAAATTTTACCCTTGGTGTTATATCCGGCTCGCTTTAATTTCCATGAATTTCCATGTGGCAGGTTAAAAACGCAGCGTTATTTGAGTTTTCCCCCCGCCAAAAGGCGGGGGGAAAAATGATATTACCAACTAATGTGGCTCACAATCTAGAAACGTGGTATTATTTATGTTTTTTCCCCCGCCAAAGGCGGGGGAAAAAGATATCAACTAATTTGGCCTACAACCCAGAAACGCGGTGGTATCTACGTTTTTTCCCCCGCCGAAGGCGGGGGAAAAGTTATTACCAAGCAATTTGGCTTACAACCCAGAAACGCAGCGTTATTTACGTTTTCCCCCCCGCCAAAAGGCGGGGGGAAAAAGATGATATTACCAACTAATTTGGCTTACAACCGAAAAGAGCCATATTATTTACTTTGCTCAGCAATTTTTTCTTCGTATTTTTTGCTAAGTTTTACAACCGACATTAACCACCCGATAACAGTTATGGCAAACATTGGAATAATAATACCTAAATGAGATGAAATTTTGCTTCCCGCAGAAATAATGTTTGTTAATATATAACTTATAGTGGAAGCGCCGGCTTTCCCCGCACGTCCCCCGATGACTTCAACCGTAGCTTGACCCTTAACTCTTGTATCCGTATCAAGAGGTATATATGCCATACTCTTTGTTGAATCAAATAAGCAGTATTTTATGCTTTTGGCAAGTGCATCTACGAAAAGCCCTACCCATATTGCAAGAATCGGTATTGACACGCCGAATAAATATGTTTTACCCATTTTTCCATACGCCATGAGCGCAAAGAACAGTCCGCCAAGAATAAGCATCACCATTGGAGTAATTATGGCACTTATTTTCCAACTGAACCTTCTTAATATGTTTGTGCTTAAAAGAGTGGCGGCTATTGTAAATACAGCTGTAAATTGGGAAAGTCTGCCCATCATACCGCTATAATCATTTGCGTTTGTAAGCGTTGCTCGCATTTGCTCTTTCCAGACAACTTCTGTAAAGTTAATGGAAACACCGTACGCAAGAACTAAAACGCAGATTAACAACAAATACGGTGATGTAAATAAAAATTTAATACCATCCATCATACCAACTTTAGCTTTCTTTTTAACTGCTTTTACTTCCGAAGGGTCATAAAATCTTGGATCCGTCATAATTGCGCTGTGCATATAGTAATATACAGCCATAGTCGCAACGCAGAAGAATATACAGCATCCAATTAATATTTTAACATTTCTGTCAAATTCGTCCCCTGATGGTTTTGACATCTCATTAAGAGCCGTACCGGATAAAAATACCCCAATATTACCGATTAAAGCATACAAACCGAAAAATCTTTTAACTTCGGTTTTCTTTGTGATTTGGTTGGCAAATTGCCAAAACAGAGAAGATATAGCCATTGTTCCCCAAATTTCTGAGAAAATATAAAATAATGTGTAAGACCAGTTAGTAAGGCAAGGCACTACATAGAAAAACAGCCCGGGTGCAGATTGCTGCATACTTCTTACTTTTTCCACGCCTAAATGCAGTGATTTTGCATTTGGAAACAGAACAAATAAAAATATTATGTAAAATGCCATAAATATACTTACCATTATGTAAAAAGTGTTCTTAGTTCCAAATTTATTTACTAAAAATGTAAAAAGCATAATTATTAAAAATGCCGCCGGCATAACAAACCATAATTTAAGAACTGGAATAAGTTCGGTTCCACCGCAAACAGCATACTTTTGAATAAAAACGTCTTTTAGGTCTCTGACCATTGTGTATACGAATAAAATACAAAACATTAACATGCTCATTGGAAAAAATTTTTTCATTTCGTACCCGTGTACCGGCCAGAGTAGGGACTGAATTTTACTAAACTGTGGTTTAACAATTGTTTCATTTTGTGTTTCGTTCATTTTGGCATTGCTCCTTTACAATTAAAAATGAAAATGTGCGTTTGCATAATAAACTTTAAGCCTTAAAAACCACTCCTCCCCTTAGTAAAAACCATTCAAAACAGTGGCATTTATATAGCTGCTGCTCTTGAAAAAATAAATTTGTTCGCGCAGCTTTCCCTTACCTATAGAGGAGCAAGAAGCACGAAAAGCCGGACATTTTTCAAGAGTATTAGCCGTATTTTTCCCTGCCGGCAACAACGGTGGCGGTCCAAATTAGTTGATAATATCTTTCCCCCGCTAGAACGCGGGGATGAAAGAAGCGATTTCAACTATTTTGAGGCATGACCGGCAATAACAGGAAAAACGTAAATAACATCACGTTTCTAAATGATTTTTATTATATAGCTAACTCCCTTGAAAAATGCCTAATTTTTTGTCATTCTTTTTCTCCCCGCCTGAGGCGGGGAAAGACCGTATAAACAAATTTACTTTTTTCAAGTGTAACAGCTATAAAAAATAAATATGATTAGTGCGCAAAATTATGAGATAAACTAAGCAAAAAGCCGCTTAGCTTGATAAACATTAGACCTGTCCGTAAACTTTACAGATTGCAATCAAAATCGACGACGGCGTATAAAAATACTCCAAGGAAATTTTGGTGCAAAGCAATTTTTTAAGTGATGCATTTTTCGGGTGTGGGTCAAAATAGTTGAAATTCCTTCTTTCACCCCACGCCTATGGCGGGGGTGAAAGATTATTATCAATTAATTTGGACCACTATCCATTTTTCGATAGTTTGCGCTCTGTGAAGTTTACGGACAGGTCTATTAAACACCTATAAACATAAAATCAATGTTTTATAAGTTTACTACACTCACGCATCACATTATACCAATGCAAAAGTGCTAATACAACTATTTTTTATAATTTTTTGCATAATTTGCATAGTAAATAATATGACATAAACTAAAATTTGTCAAATAATGTTATTTTGGGGGCCAAAGCAGTGGCAACACAGTTCAAAACTTCGAAATTTAGAACAAGTTTGCTATAAAAACTATTTATATATAGCTGATGCGATTTAAAACAGTCCTCAAAAGTAAATTTATCCGTGTACTTTCTCCCAGCCGCCGGCTGGGAGAAAGTCATAAAAATTAGACGCTTTTCAAACGAAACAGCTATATCTCTCAAATAAAAAAATGGGGATTGTTTAAACTTTTTACCAGCCACAGTGAGTGCACACAGATATTTTTAGCGCTTTTCAAGCGCACATGATAAAAAAACCCGGCGCCTTTATTTAAAAAGCGTCAGAATTTTTTAATTTCCCCAAGTTTTAAGATCATTTTAGCTATATTAATCACTTTAAAACATATTTATTCATATATCAAAATAAAAATTAGTGATTAACACTAACTAAATATATTTAATCTAAAATAATAATGCCATTTTAAAGGTTATCGTGTATAATAATCTTTGTAGCAGGAGTTTAGCCTGAGAAGACGGTTAGCCCACTCCCTAATGATTGGGGGTGAGCATATGTTTGATATAGCTTTATTTATAGCATTCATGATATTT
>JAISWM010000027.1 GCA_031270785.1 Oscillospiraceae bacterium | reverse complement strand
TTTCCCAGCTGCTCTGAAATCATTTTTGAGATGTAGTAAAGCACTCGTTCTTCCATAAATCCTTGGTGTGCTACTTGCATTTCAACGTCAATTATTTTCCCCGATTTTGTTTTGACTTTTACGTCTAGAATGCCTATTTTATCGTCTTTAATTTCTGTTTTAAAGATCGGATCACATATTTTTATTTCTTCATAATCTTCTTCCGGAATATCAAGAACTGTCTTTAAAAAAGCTGATAAAATATCTATATTTTTTTCATCGCCAAAAACCATTTTAAAAATATGATCGTTTGTTGCGCTGTAAAGCTTTTGAGTCATTCGATTACTCCTAGTGTTTTTGAAGTTTTAACTTTATTACACTTATATTATAAGCTAATTATTTTTAAAAATCAAGCCCTAAAGCCACCGACTTTTTGGCTGAATTACAGGTAGTGGTCCAAATTAATTAGACCTATCCGTTCAAAACAGTTGAAATACCTTCTTTTTTCCCACCCGCCCATGGGCGGGTGGGAAAAATATTATCAATTAACTTGACCCACAACCGTCGATTTTGATTGCAATCTGTAAAGTTTACAGACAGGCCTATTGAAATTAGTATTAGCAATACCAAATTTTCAATGATATGATATAATTAAAAAGATTTTTTGAAATTATTTGTATGATCGGAGTATTTTTAAACCGATGAACAGACATCAAGCAAGAAGACAAGCTTTTACATTTGTTTTTGAAAGTGAATTTGGAAATAATAACGTAGAAGACACTATTGAAATGGCAAAATTATGCAGAAATGAAGAAATAGACGATTTTGCAAGAAATCTTTTGATTGGAATTAAAGAAAATGAAAATATTATAGAAGAGCATATAGAAAAAAATGCAGCGGGTTGGAAAAAGGAAAGATTGTCAATGATTGCGCTGGCCATATTAAAAGTTGCAATATACGAGATTATATATGTTAAAAACATACCCGAAAGCGTTTCCATAAATGAAGCGGTAAAATTAGCCCAAAAGTACGGGGAAAAAGAAGAACCCAGCTATATTAATGGAGTACTTGGCGCTTTTGTCAGGAATTTAAAAAAATGTAGTTCTTAGTTTTGGTCATGTCTCAAAATAATTAAAATTTCTTCCCCCCCGCCACATGGCGGGGGGGAAGAAGAGATTTCAACTATTTTGCAACATGGTCGTTACTTGGTTAATTCGATTTTGCAAGTCTTGTACCGTAGTCTCAAAATCTGTATTAAGCTCCAGGATACGCCGCTGTATTTTCCTAAAATCAACCCTATTACGATCCGGTGTTCCTTGATCAGTTAGTGTTTCATCTAAGAGTGTTTGCATTAATTGAGCATTGCGCTGTAATTGCGCTACCAGCACTTCCGATTTAATTCCAGGAAGCTTTGCCTTTGCTAATTGTTCTTGTAATTTTTTTATTTCATCATTACGCTTCGCTATTTCTAGGAGTATGGCATACTCTCGCTCTTGTTCCTGACGGTCTCTGTCTCCCGGTTGATTTTCTGCCGCTACTTCTTCTTCAGGCTTTTTATTCCTTAGTGCAAGAATTTCGGCCTGTAATTGTTCGATCCGGTTATTAATTTCAGTGATACGACTCAAGCATTGGTTTTCACCACGTAATCTTTGGATTTCAGCTGCATCACTTAGTCTTTGGGTTTCAGCTACATCACGTAATCTTTGGATTTCAACTGCATTCGTTTGGTTCTGATGCTGTAATTTTTCACCGGTCACCGTTAATTTAGATTTTTGTGCCTCATACATTAACCTTTGGTTTTTTTCTGATGAATAACACTTTGCTAAACAGCCACAGCCTATCGCTAATACTACAACTGTAAATGCCAAGATATATTCATTTGATGTCATAAAACAATATCCTCCAATTTTTTTAATAAGTAATATTATTATAATAACATAATATTAATTATGAGTCAATAGTTTAATCAACAAATTATATCTCAGTTTATGGCGAGGGGTATAGTAGACCTGTCCGTAAATCTCACAGAGCGCAAACTATCGAAAAATGCATCACTTAAAAAATGGCTTTGCATCAAAATTTCCTTGGAGTATTTTTATACGCCGTCGTCGATTTTGATTGCAATCTGTAAAATTTACGGACAGGTCTAACAAAAACCTTTTAAACAGTAATATTTTAGTTTCCCCCCCGCTAAACGGCGTGAGGAAAATATTATCAACTGATTTGGACCACCACCGCCGATTCTGTTTTTAACATCCCATTTTTTCTCTGAATTTTTTTTGTCTTATATCAGTTCCCACAAACTCAAACAGCATATTATTCCCCATTATCCTTGACACTATTCTTTCCGTGTAACTGTTTTCTAATTGTTTAAGAGAAAGATTTGTGCTTATTATGGTAGGTTTGTTTACCATTATCCTTGAATTAATTATGTTATATAATATTGTATTTGAAAAAAGTGTTGAAAATTCTACTCCTAGATCATCGAGTATCAATAAATCACAATCCACGAGATGTTCTTCGTTAATGATTTGATTATTTGCTTTAAATCTGCTTTTTTCAAATTTTATCACGATATTCGGTGTTGACCCGTAAATAACGCCAAATCCTTTTTTTATTATTTCGTTAGCTATCGCCAAAGACAGATGAGTTTTCCCAAGCCCGGCAGCACCTACCATAAGCAGACTGCAAGAGTTTTTATTAAAAGTTTTTACGTAGTTTTTGCAGTTTTTCAGTATTGAAAACATTACCTCTCTTGGCGAACAACTGTTGCCGTCAGCTTGGTAATCTGAATAATATTTTAAAGAAAAATTTTCAAACGTAGACTCCGACAGAGGCGAAAGTTTATTGAGTTCATTATAGCACTCCTTTTTAAGCATATCCCTCATACATTGGCACATTACACCATTTACAAATCCCCCGTCTTCGCACACACCGCAATTATATTTTACTTCTAAATAATCTCTTGGAAGATTTGCGTTTTTTAATATTTCTTCCCATTCTTTTTTCAAAACTTCATTATTTAACTTAAGTTTATTAATATTTTCTTTTGTATTATTTCCGGACGCAATAATTTTTGCTATCTTTAGAGATGTAGAGCTTATTTCGTAGTGTATGGATTTTAACCTCGGAAAAAGTTTAAAGGCAGAACTCCTTTTTTTAATCGTCTGTTTTTCTGCCGCAGATTTTAAAAAAAACAGTTTGTTTTGGACTTTTTCGTATATCTCCTTACTATATCCCATATTATTTTTCCCCTAATTTTTTATCTCCAAGTAAAATACTTTTGCAGTAGTTTCTATAATCTTCTATATTATAAGACGCGTAAGATGTACTTTTTCCGCTGTCTGAACAATTATTATTTCTGACCCTTTGATTCCCGATTTTTAATTGTTCTGCGTTATATATTCCTTCGTTTTTCCAATTTTTTAATGTTCCGTCCATATACTTTAAAATAAACTTTCCCTTGATTCTCAGACATCTGTCATAAGCCTCCCTGACCATATCCTCACTGTAATTCCAGTTGTTAAACCACTTATCAATTGTTTTCAAATCGCTTGACGAAAACTTATAATTTTCAGAATCTATCACCTTTTCAAATTTTTCTTTTATAACGTTCATATTATCAAGGGACTTAATTTTTTTTTCGGCTTTTTCTATGGTATCAATTCCTTCTTCAGCCCAAGAAACCCCAACAGCCTTTATATACCTTACATTATTCTTCCCGGCGCGCACTGCATACTGTAAAATCATAACAATAACATCTGCGGGTAAGCCGTAATCATCATAAAAAGAAATTAATACCGGAATAATTCCCCTTGAAAATTTATCTCCTAAAATTATTTCCGCTTCTTTAATAATAAGAGAAATATCTTCACACCCATTTATCCTATTTGCAATATATTCTCCGTCTGTTTCAGTAAGCACGCGTACTTCTTTTGATTTTTTTTCGAATTTCTCATATTTTTTTTCTTCTTTTTTCTCTTCAAAATCATTTTTTTCTTTGTTTCCTATTTCCAAGTTGCCGCCAACTAAAATTTCTGATTCTACCCAATATTGTAGGGCATCTTTTACATCTGCCGGGTGTATGAAGAGTGACTTTGAGATATTTCCCACAGAAAAATTTTCATCTGAATGTCTTAAAATCCATAAAAGTACCTTTAACTGCGTACTTCCAACCATTTTTAAATGTCTATCAACAACGGCCTTCGGAATTGCAAATATAGAATTCCATTGCCCCATATTTAAATCATAATCCAAAATATTATCTCCCTCTATCTTATGGTAAAAAGCTTTTTCAAACAGTGGACCTGCACGTAAACCTCACAGAGCGCAAACTGTAGCTGTTACGATTTAAAACAGCCCTCAAAAGTAAATTTATCCGTGTACTTTCTCCCGGCCGTTGGCCGGGAGAAAGTTATAAAAATCAGATGCTTTTCAAACGAA
>JAISWM010000033.1 GCA_031270785.1 Oscillospiraceae bacterium | reverse complement strand
AGTGTTCAAAATCATGGCAAACAAATACCGAAATCGTAGAAAACGCCATAATTTACGAACAAATCTCATCTGCGGTATTATCAATTTCGAATCTCTAATTTAGTTTCCGAGGAGATCTATTATCAACTAATTTGACCCACAACCGATAATTTAATAAAAACTTGTAATTCATCTTCTCCCTCCTGTGTTTTATTTAATTGTAACACTTGAATAATAAAATGTCAATACAATTTAAAATAAAAAACTTTAGTCAGGCAATTTTGCCAAACAGATAATTAGGGAATTATGATTAAAGTTCTAAATATATAGCAAAAACTATTTAAAAACGTGATATTGCTTACATTTTCCCCCACCCCAAGGCGGAGAAAAAAATAAAAACTCACCGTTTTGAAAAGTTTTTACCATAGCAAAAGTCGATTTTTTATTGACACTTCCCCAAATATAAAATAACATGTATTTAAGGTGAATATATGGCTAACGTTCTTGAAAAATGGGTAGTGGTTCAAATTAGTTGGTAATATTTTTTTCCCCCCGCCCACGGCGGGGGGAAAGAAGAAATTTCAACTATTTTGAGACATGACCGAAGATGCAACAAGTTTGATTTTTTAAGAGCAATAACTATAATGCCACATTTTTAGATGGTCTTTGCTGTCAAGCGGCTTTTACTATACATATATTTTTTTATAAAGGAATGAACTGTAATATGCTCCAAATGGACTATTTATCTATAAATGAAAAAGGCCGTTTATCTATGAAAGGCCATGATTTAATAGACATATCAGAAAAATTCGGAACACCTATTTATATTATGAATGAAAAAAGTATTAGAAATTCGTGCAAAAAATTTGTAAATGCAATAAATAAATATTATGATTCGAAAGGGTTGGTATTATTTGCAAGTAAATCCTTAAACTGCAAAGAAATATGCAAAATTATTAATGAAGAAAACATGGGAATTGACGTAGTATCAGGCGGAGAATTATATACGGCGATAAAAGCAAATTTTCCGATGTCTAAAGTACACTTCCATGGCAACAACAAAACTCCAGAAGAATTACATTTAGCAATTAACAGCGGCGTGGGGAGAATAGTAGTAGACAATGAAGAAGAACTAAAAATGTTAAACAATATTGCTCAAGATAAAAATAAAATTTGTAATATACTGCTTCGTATAAAACCCGGCGTAGACGCCCACACCCACGAGTTTATTAAAACAGGCAGAGTAGACTCTAAGTTCGGCATAACTATGAAAGAGGGTATAACGCTCCTTGAAAATATACAAAGGTTTAAAAATATTAATTTTATGGGTTTTCACTGCCATATAGGATCCCAAATTTTAGATTCAAGGCCTTTTATTTTAGCGGCTTCAATAATGGTAGAATTTATATCCAAAGTAAAATCCAAAACAGGGCTGAGCACTCAAGAACTCAATTTGGGTGGGGGCTTCGGAATACAATATACAGAAAACGATAAATATTTAGATTATGATAAATGCATTAAAGAAGTATCTATAGAAATTAAAGAAAAGTGCGAAGACTTAAAATTGAATATCCCATATATGTACATAGAACCCGGCAGGTCTATAGTTGGGTCGGCAGGCATCACGCTTTATAAAATCGGTAATATTAAAAAAATTCCGGGGATCAGAACATACGTAGCCATAGACGGAAGTATGGCAGATAATCCCAGGCATATTATGTACGGTTCAGAATATACAGTAATTAATGCAAGTAAAGCAAATATTAAACCTAATAAACTGGTAACTATAGCCGGAAAATGCTGCGAAAGCGGAGATATAATTTCCGAAGACGTACTACTGGCCGACCCGGAGGTCGACGATATTATAGCTATACTTTGTACGGGGGCATATAATTATTCAATGGCGTCTAATTATAACAGAACACTAAAACCACCTATTTTGATGATAAATAAAAATAAGCTTAAAACAATCGTTAAAAGGCAATCTTTGGAAGATTTAATTTCCCTGGATATTTAATTTGAAAGCATATCGCTATTTGTGTTTTTCCGCCGTCCGTGGGTAGATCATGTCTCAAAATAGACCTGTCCGTAAATTTTACAGATTGCAATCAAAGTTAGTTGATAATATCTTTTCCCCCGCCTTTGGCGGGGGGAAAAGAAAGAATTTCAACTGTTTTGAGGCATGACCAAATTTTGATGCAAAGCCATTTTTTAAGTGATGCATTTTTCGATAGTTTGCGCTCTGTGAGATTTACGGATAGGTCTAATAGTTGAAATCCCTTCTTTTTCCCCCGCCAGAGCACGGGGGCACAAATAATACAATGTTTTTATGAAGTTTACTATGCATATTGCTTATCATGGTTAAAACTTCGGATTTTAAGGCCCTTTGTTATATCTAAAATACTTGTCACAAGTATCAGATATAACTTTGGTTTCTGTGCTTGCATAGTAGGCGGTTTATTGTTTTACGCGCTTTGAGTGCAAAACCGGATAAAGCCATTAAAAAAGTCACAATCACACTTTTCGAGTGTATTATGACTTTAGAGTGGTTTTCTTTTTAAGCAAATTATCCTAAAAACGCATGACTTAAAGCCTGCTTGGGAGTTGGGCGCTGTGAAGGATTCAGCTTTGTGCACAATTTTAAGAAATCAAAAAAGTTCTGCTTAATAATTGGCGCACTTGCGCCGGGGTCGTATGTCCCGGTCTGCAACTTTTTTATAGTTTGTGGCATATTATTTACCAATCTAATGCAGTTGACCTTTGTAAGGTACATTTCAAAAAGTGTGACACCAAGGGAATAAACGTCAACTTTTTTTATTTGGTCAGATTTTAGAACACCACGTAATATTTCAGGGGCAGCATAAAAGGGAGTGCCTCTTCTTCTGTAGTCATCTTGCCCGTCTTGTCCGTCTTCCGGGTCAAGAGTTTCACACAAAAGACCAAAGTCCCCAAGGCTGTACTTAGTTAATCCACCAGGACTAGTGCATTGAAATATGTTGGCGGGTTTTATGTCGTAATGAGCCAGTCCCCTTGCGTTAAGTACTATAAGTGCCTTTAGTACTCCTATAGCTAACTTTTTGTATTCAGCGTACAGAACTTTTCTATCTCTGGCACTTTCTATGATAGAACTCCAAGTATCGTCATCTACCAGCGGAGCTTCTATTACAACATTTAAAACCCCATCCGCTGCAACTTCTTTGACTGTAGGAACATTGAGATATTTATAATAATCTTCAGCACGTTGTTTAAATTCTTTGCTAAATTCAAATTGATATTTGTTGAAATCTAAAGGTTTCGCTTTTTCTATTTCTTTAGCCGCCTTAACTTCCATTTGAATTTCTTGGTCACTGCTTGCACAAATGACTTTAGCGGCCACAAGTTGATTTTGAGGATTTTTACATTTAAAGACTTTACTGAAAGCACCTTCCCCGAGAAATTTGTGAACTATGTAGCCATGGGACTCTAAAAATCGTTTTGCTTCATTTTTGTTCATATTTATCAGCC
>JAISWM010000057.1 GCA_031270785.1 Oscillospiraceae bacterium | reverse complement strand
AGTTAATATCGCGTTGCAATACCTTAACGCAAATTTAATCTAAAACCATCTTAATTTTCCGTGATTCTGCCTTCTTATACTAATTTAAGTTATAAATATTAGTTTGTATCTGTTACTTTCCCCGCTTGAGTGGGAAGAAACCGTACGAACAAATTACTTTTTTCAAGCACACAGCTATATCCTTTACAAATCTTTTGCAAAGTGGTACAATCCATAAACGGCATACCCCCTTTCTTGGATTAACAAAATTTTCTGAGATTGTTTGCAGATAAAAAGTCTGCAAATAGGGTAAATTAATTAAGAGGTGTAAAAGATGTTAGCAGAAGAAAAAAAGCAGCTTATAGGTGAACACGCAAGGCACGAAGGCGACACTGGCTCTCCAGAAGTACAAATATCCCTTCTAACGAAAAGAATCAACGACTTAACCGAGCACCTAAAAACACACAAAAAGGATCACCATTCCAGAAGAGGACTTTTGGTAATGATAGGCCGAAGAAGGAGTTTACTTAACTATTTAACCACAAATGATATAGAAAGGTACAGAACAATAATTTCAAAGCTCGGCATACGTAAGTAAATGTATAGTAAAAACCTTTTTAAACAGCGATATTTTTGTTCTTCCCCCCGCCTTTTGCGGGGGAAAGAAGTTTAATATCAAATTTTTAATTTGAAAAGAATATTCAGCATAAAAAAATAAACGCCTTTAAGCACCCGCTTAAAAACGTTTACATATTTAATTTTTTTACTTAATTATACTATTTTTAAATTAAAAATCTGATACGTAGCTTAGCTTTTCCCGTCAGATGGCGAGAGATTATTCAGTTGGTGGGAGACTATGGTGAGTACATTCCCCATTAGCATGCCAATTAGCATGGTGGTTATTGCATTTCTTACAAAATTTTTTATGCGTTTCTTTGGCGTTGGGACATTGTACGCCGTTAACTACGCATTGACATTGGGATTTTTTGGCTGGAGCACGATGGGTACGACCAAAGCCGCTACAACCAACGCCGCCATGAACACCACGACCAACGCCATGACCTCCCCCCCCACCTACTTTTTCCAAGTCCCGATTTTCCTCAGGGGTTTCTGAAACTTGATTTTCATCTTCCGCAGGGGTTTCTAAAATTTGATCTTTATCCATCATAAACAACCACTCCTTCTTTTTAACACCGTACACTCATCAAACTTGCAACTTATAATCTTGAAATCCAAAGTTTCAATCATGATCAGTGTATCACGGAGATTTTATCATATTGAAAATAAAAAGTCAAGAAAATTATAATTTTTTGTGCAAAATGCCCCCCAACTCACTCTCAGAGTTGTTTATTTTTACAATTGAAAATTGTAAATTTGCCTGTGTACTCTCCCACCTGCTATGGGTGGAAGAAAGAGTATAGCTGCTTTTCTTGAAAAGAACTATATAAATACGCCATTTCCAACTGCCCACCGGACGGTAAGTGATTGCTTTAGACTTTTCAAATTAAATCACTATAGCTATACACAAATAAGTTTGCTTTTGTTGTGGCAATAGCTATATAATCTACCGGTGATGGTCCGAATTAATTGATAAATATCTTTCACCCCCGCTGATTCGCGGGTAGTGGGTCAAATTAATTGATAATATCTTTCTTCCCCGCTGATTCGCGGGGGAAAAAGGGATTTCAACTATTTTGAGACATGACCCCAAAAACAGGCAACTTATTTTACGGTTGTCTGTTTCGTTTGGTTTTCTGTATGCCAATACTATAGTTCGTTATACTTTTTAGGGATGGGTAAACCCCAAAGCTTGCTCCGTACCACCAAGCGTGATATAATAGTACAAAAAGAGGTGGTAAGAATGAGTATATACATTCATAAATCACACAACATTTCTGTACTATTGTATCACTACGTTTGCACGGCAAAGTATATCGGATATACCACGATCAATTAACTTTTTCCGATTAGTGCAAACAAAAGCCCCGGAGCTTGCTCCAGGGTTGGTTACAAAACCTCAAGGTATGATATAATTTAGGAAATGTTGACTTTGCCTAAATATTTTTATACTATGTCTTATGCGTAGCACGGTGAAATGTAGTTTTATTTAGTTACAGCGATATTCAAAATCGTAGGTTGCCAATAAAAACGTCTAAAATTGTAGGAGTGATGCGATGTGCCACAAAAAGAGTCGAAATTAGATCCAGTGAAATTACAAGAAATCTCGAAAAAAAGAAGAGGTGCTATTAGTTTGTCTCGTGCAGCTGCGGATGAGTTAGCGAAATCACTTAATGTAAGCCTAAATGATATAACTGCTCAGAGTGATAATACATCGAGCAAATAAAATGAGTTTTAGAAAACAAAAATATTTTTAAGTTGCTTTTTCTACAGTGCTACGTTTGAAAATTGTTGAAGAGTCAGTGAAAGTCCATGTTCACTAACTGTAAAATTCTGCTTTTGCTTCTAAACTTTATAATTCACTTTGAGATGTAGCTAATGCCCTTACAAAATACCCGATTTTTTATAACTCTTCCCCTTTTATTATTGAGAGAAGAGTATACAAGCAAATTCGCTTTTTTCAAGAGTGGCGGCTATAAATTTATGGAGGTAAAAATGTTTAACAATTATAAAGTTTTTAAAACGGAAATTTCAGGAAGGAAATTAGTAGTTGAAACAGGAAAATATGCTCAGCTTGCCAATGGGTCCTGCTTTATAAGGTACGGCGATACCGTTTTGAATGTAGCGGTAACCGCGTCAAGTATTCCGAGAGAAGGCATAGATTTTTTCCCGCTTTCAGTAGATTTTGAAGAAAGATTATATTCTGTCGGAAAAATTCCCGGGTCATTTTCAAAAAGAGAAGGCAAACCATCTGAGAAGGCCGTACTGTCTTCAAGGGTAATCGACAGGCCGATAAGACCGCTTTTTCCTAAAGAAATGAGAAATGACGTTTCGGTGGTGTGTACAGTGCTGTCGGTGGACGAAGACTGCTCGCCGGAAATTACGGCAATGATAGGTGCATCCATAGCTCTTAGTATATCAGATATACCTTGGAATGGACCTGTTTCGGGGGTAAGTGTTGGATATGTTGATGGAAAAATGGTAATAAATCCTACGGAAAATCAAAGTAAAGAATCAAAATTATCCCTTACTGTGGTATCCGGTAAAGAAAAAATTGTTATGATCGAAGCCGGGGCGGACAAAATTAGTGATGATATTATGTATGAAGCTATCATGTTTGGCCATAAATTAAATCAAGAGGTAATAGATTTTATAAATACTATAAAAAAGGAAATCGGAAAAGAGAAATTTGAATTTAAAAAAGATACTTTTGACACAGATATGTATGATAAAATAGAAAATATTTTAATTGATGATATAAAATCAGCCCTTTATGTAAACGATAAATTTGAAAGAGAAAAAAGATTACAACCTCTATATGAAAAAGCACATACGCAGTTGGATCCTATCTATCCTGACAGTATTTCCAATATAGATGAATGCATATATAAATTACAAAAAAAAGTTGTAAGAAAATGGCTTATTGAAGATCAAAAACGTATAGACGGGCGAAAAATGGACGAAATGAGACCTTTATGTGCCGAAATCGGGTTACTCCCCCGAGCACACGGCAGCGGAATGTTTACTCGCGGCCAGACACAAGTAATTACCGTGGTTACTCTTGGGCCTATGAGCGATCAACAAACTCTGGACGGTATAGATTCGGATATATGTAAAAGATATATGCATCATTATAATTTCCCTTCTTACTCTGTTGGCGAGACTAAACCAAACAGAGGGCCGGGGAGAAGAGAAATAGGGCACGGCGCGCTGGCTGAAAAAGCATTAATTCCGGTTTTACCCTCAGAAGATGAGTTCCCTTACGCTATAAGATTAGTTTCAGAGGTATTGTCGTCAAATGGTTCTACGTCTCAGGCATCGGTATGTGGCTCAACGTTAGCTCTTATGGACGCCGGAGTACCCATAAAGGATCCAGTTGCGGGGATATCGTGCGGACTTATTACTGAAGGTGATAAGTGGCTGACTATGGTAGACATTCAGGGTTTGGAAGATTTTTTCGGGGACATGGACTTTAAAGTTGCCGGTACTCTTGATGGAATAACCGCAATACAAATGGATTTAAAGATAGATGGTTTAACTCCTGAAATGGTAAAAGAAGCCATTTGCAAAACGCATGTTGCAAGAAACTATATATTAAGTGAAGTTATGGCAAAGTGCATAAGTAAACCTAAAAACGAATTATCTAAATACGCTCCAAAGGTATTAAATACTAAAGTTTCTGTAGATAAAATAAGAGAAGTAATAGGCTCGGGCGGAAAAGTAGTCCAGAAACTGAGCCTGGATTACAGTGTTAAAATAGATATACATGATGATGGAAGAATTTTTGTTATGGGATTAGATGTTGACAAGTGCAAAAAAGTAATAGAAATAATTAATAATATTGACAAGGATTTGGAAGTGGGAACTGTATATAAAGGCAGAGTCACCCGAATTATGAATTTTGGCGCGTTTGTGGAAATAGTACCCGGAAAAGAGGGGCTTTGCCATATTTCTCAGCTTGATAACAAAAGAGTAGAAAAAGTAACGGATGTACTGAATTTGGGTGATGAAATTTTTGTAAGAGTTGTTGAGATTGACGGCAAAGGAAGGATAAATCTTTCTATGAAAAATATAATGTAAATTTAATACTTGTTTTAAACAAAAATATTATTGCTTTAAAAAGTTTTTGCCATATGTTGAAATCCCTTCTTTCACCCACGCGTTCTAGCGGGGGGGAAGATATTACCAACTAATTTGAACCACAACCATCGCCCCGCCTGTCGGCGAGGCGATGATTGCTAAAATAGAGAAAGAATCTATTGATTTATATAAATTAAGCGTATTGCTTAAAAATCATTTCGTATTTTTTAATTGACTTTATATTCAAAATAATTATAATACATGTATACGCCAAATTAAAAATTGTGGATTTTGTTTTGGCGTTATAGTGATTTAACTTAAAAAGTATAAACTTTTGTAACTCTTTCCCCGCCTTCGGCGGGGAAAAACGTAAATAATGCCACGTTTTTAAATGGTTTTTGCAATATAGCTGTTTCTTTTGAAAAGATCGGTCATGCCTCAAAACAGTTTAAATCCCTTCTTTTTCCCCCCAGCCGAAGGCGGGGGGGAAAAAAGATATTACCAACCAATTTGAGCCATCACTGAAAAAGATCCACGTAAGTAAGTCATCTCTCCCCCGCGCTCTAGCGGGAAAAAAGATATTATCAACCAATTTTACCCACAACCAAGCATACTCATTTGTGCACTCTTTCCCCGTGGGCTCACAGGGAAAGAGTTACAAGAGTTTATACTTTTTAAATTAAACCACTATAATTTGGAGGATTTTAATTATGAATAATTTATCTATGGTGCTTTCCGGTATTAATGACTTTTTATATACCTATTTACTTATCGGGCTTTTGCCAATATGCGGCATATTTTATTCTGTTAAAACAAAATTTGCCCAACTTAGATTTTTACCTGATTCTATAAAATTAATCTCGGAAAAAACTTCAGGTACTAAAATATCCGCATTTAAAGCTTTTATAATATCAATCGCCTCCAGAGTTGGTACGGGGAATATCGCGGGTATTGCTATAGCGATTGTTATAGGCGGCCCCGGATCAATGGTTTGGATGTGGATTATGGCTATTATCGGTGCCGCTTCCGGATTTGCTGAAAGTGTACTTGCTCAAATGTATAAAACCTTAAATGAAGATGGCTCTTCAAGAGGGGGTCCTTCTTACTATATTCGAAAAGCTTTGGGGTCAAGAAAACTTGGAATTTTATTTTCTATACTTCTTATCATAGCTTTTGCGTATGGTTTTAATGCGTTGCAGACGAATATAATCTCTACCGCGTTTGAATATCATATACCTAATTATGCATCAAATATTGGGGCTCATGTTACAATCGGAGTAATATTTGCCGCTTTAACGGCTTCTATTATTTTTGGCGGTGTGCATAGAATAGGATTTATTTCTTCTATTATTGTACCTATTATGGCAGGGATATATTTAATGATAGGTGCCGGTGTGATTATTACAAATATACAAAAAATGCCTGAGATATTATCCTTGATGTTTAAAAACGCATTTGACTTTAATGCTATATTTGGCGGATTCGCGGGAAGTGTTGTTATAGTTGGAATTAAGAGAGGGTTGCTTTCGAATGAAGCGGGTATGGGAAGCGCTCCTAACGCGGCCGCTTCGGCAGATACTTCTCACCCTGTTAAGCAAGGGATTGTGCAAACACTGTCTGTTTTTGTTGATACAATAGTATGCACAACCTCAGCTGCAATAGTTTTATTTTCAAACGTTCCCTTGGACGGCAAGTATATGGGCATTCCCCATGTTCAGCAAGCAGTAAGTTCACAATTAGGTGTGGCAGGTATATATTTTATCACCGTGTCTGTTCTTTTATTTGCGTTTACCTCAATAATAGGCAATTATTGTTACGCGGAGTCCAATTTTTTATTTATTAAAAACAACAAAAAATTATTAAATATATTTAGAATTACATGTATATTTACTGTCATGATAGCGCCTGTTCTTTCTTCATCTTGGGTATGGGATTTTGCGGAAGTAGCCATGGCTTTGATGTCTACCGTAAATATAGTTGCAATATTATTACTTTTTAAAAGAGTAAAAATTTGCACTGATGATTATAAACGTCAAAAATCTTTAGGAATAGATCCTGTTTTTAACGCGCCTAAGTGCGGGATCTTTGATACGGACGTTTGGAAATAATGGTTGTGGGGCAAATTGGTTAATAAAATTCCCCCCCCGCTGATTCGCGGGGGAAAAAAGGGATTTCAACTATGTTCCATACGTCGTTCAAGTATCATTGAACCTTCAACTCTGTTGAGTCGTACATCTCTTGCCAATGACATTTTCCGTAAAGCATCCGGAAGTAATTCCCGAGGAAGAGGAGCACAAATAAACGGAATCCTAACAGGCCGTACTGGAGCTGAAACAGGGCACCGGATCAGGCAGTGGAATTCTGTGCAAGTTGAGGATTGAATGTTCCGAAAGAAAATCTTATAACCCATTTGTGCATCTCTCCAAAATTATTACTCCGCTTAAGCATTGCTTCAAATTGAGCTATTGCCCCATCTTTCGTTCTCGCCATTTCAAATATTGTATTGCTGCAAGGAAGTGATAATTTTCCGAAATTCTCATCTACTAAAGCACCATTTATATTGCTTTTACCTCTTCCCAGCAAAAACCTCAGACTTTGCACATTATATGCAATCCTGTTATGTATAATCTGGTATCCGGGTATAAAACATAGGCCACATACAAGTATTCTTCCTCCAGCATTTTCAGAATCGTGATATATGTATTGCAAAATTTCATTCAGTTGGCCAGTAATGCTCGCCCTATCTTTAACGCGCTTCGTTGCATCTTGTTGAAATTTCAGTTGCAATAGACGATATATTGCTTGATCGTCGCGACTAAGAATACTAAAATACGGTGGATCTTCTGCTATAACTTTCGTTTGCCATAACACCATAAATGTAAAACAAGCTATTCCTACAGCACAAATTTTTTTAAACAATTTCATCTTTTTACTTCCTTTGTTTCATTTAATAATTACGTGATATTTTTATTTTAACATAATCGCAAAACATTGTCAATGCTTTTTTACTGTTTTTTAAAAAATATTTTTAAGCCATCGATTTGCGCAAAATTTAGCGTGAAAATAATGATTCAGAAGAAGAGATCCCGGAAGTTTTCAGCCAAAAAATGGTTATGAATTCGATTATGGCGAAAATCAGAGTAAAACCCTTGAAGGAGGTGAGAAAAGAAACAAAAGC
>JAISWM010000065.1 GCA_031270785.1 Oscillospiraceae bacterium | reverse complement strand
ATACCTCTTAAAGCACATTGAAAACTTTTTAAAATCTTCATAGACTAAAATTCTTCACTTAATTTAAAACATACGACGACGTACAAGGAAGACCCAACAAATTCATAACTTTTTCTTCTCTTTCACGCATGCGCAATTTTTCAAAACTGCCGGCTTCGTGATCATACCCCAAAATATGAAGCATACCGTGAGCTATTAAATACGCCATTTCTCTTTGTACCGTGTGGCCGTACAGTTTACTTTGTTCTGTAACTTTTTCAACAGATATTACTATATCGCCTAAAATTTTAGCCCCATTTTCAGGGTTAATATCATATTCCCCGTTCTTACCCATAGGAAAAGTCAACACGTCTGTTGGCATGTCCTTTTCCCTATACTGTTTATTTAGATTTTGTATGTAATTATTGTCGACAAGCGAAACATTAACTTCTGCGGAACCTTTAAAATCTTCCATCTTTAAAACAGCGTTGCAACACCTCCTAATTAACATTCTAATTCCGGTTGGGATTTTAATTTCTTTCTGCTTATCAGAGATTATTACTCTGATCTTATCTACGATCATAAAATAACATCCTTTCTAAAAGATAAAACTGTAAAAACGTTTTTCAACATTATCCAATTTTTAAAAAATAATTTTTTTGCTCCTGCCTATCTATCCAGTTATGTCTCAAAATAGTTGAAATTCCTTCTTTTCCTCCTCCGTGGGCGGAGGAAAAAGATATTATCAATTAATTTGGACCACCACCGGAGAATTAGACCCTAAATTAGATTAAAGTCAATAGGATTGCGCGGTATAAAAACAAATTAACGCTTGAACTGCTATTCATTATAACTGCTTTTGAACGTCATGTCAATTTTTCATGCCAATTTAACAATGTTCAACCAAACAAAATTTACCGCTTATTTTTTGTTTTTACTGTGCAAATGAATTAAATCTCAATAAATTTCCGTCCGTATTCCTTAATTTTTCGCTATTTTATCCGATTTACAGTGATTTAACTTAAAAAGTGGTCGTGTCTCAAAATAATTGGAACTTTTTTCCCCACTCGCCATGGGCAAAGATATTATTAACTGATTCGGGCCACTATCTAAAAAATATAAACTCTTGTAACTCTTTCCCCGCGCGTCTGCGTGGGAAGAGTGCACAAATGAGCATGCTTTTTTCAGGTCATGTCTCAAAATAATTGGGACTTTTTTCCCCACCCGCCATGGGCAAAGATATTATTAACTGATTTTGGTCACTATCTAAAAAGTATAAACTCTTGTAATTCTTTCCCCGCGAGTCTGCGTGGAAAGAGTGCACAAATGAGTATGCTTTTTTCAAGTGAAACAACTATATCCATACAGCGCATATTGACAAAATAGCAGCGTTTGTGATATAATTTTTGGCAGCAATATCTACAAATCATGATATAGCTAACAACCTTGAAAAATATCTGATTTTTTGCCACTCTTTCCTCGCGAGCCGGGAATCGTTCAAATTGGTTGATAATATCTTTCTCCCTCGCTAGAACGTGGGGGGAAAAAGAAGGAATTTCAACTATTTTATGGCGCGACCCGCGAGCCTGCAGGAAGAGACCGTACAAACAAATTTATTTTTCAAGCATATAGCAAAAATCATTTAAAAACGTGGTATTACTTACGTTTTTTACCGCCGATTCGCGGGGAAAAGAACAAAAGTCACGGTTTAAAAAGGTTTTTACTATAACAGAAAGGATGGTTGATGTGAGCGAAAAAGATAACAATTAAGTAAATTATTGTATGTCGGCTTTTGTCAGGAGTGAAGTGATATGTTACGTGTTATTATTTGTCCTATTTTGTTGTGTATGTTAGTTGCTGCAATTGTGAAGTTTTCGGGTACGTCAGACAGTGGCGACAAAAACCTGCTGCCTTGCAGATGTAGTTCAAGCGTACATTTCCAAATTTATGAAAAAAATGGTAATTTTGTCATTATTTCTACGCTTTTGAAAAATATAAATAAATCATTGTGCGCTATCATGAAAGAGGCCCGACATGCGAGATATATGAAAATATAGCGAAGACCGCTTATTTGTACGTGTTTTTATAAGACCTTGGTCATGTCTCAAAATAGTTGAATTTTTTTCTTTTCCCCCCGCGTTCCAGCGGGGGGAAAAAGATATCATCAACTAATTTGGATTGCTGCCCAGGTTTGGCCGTAAACCTTACAAAGCGCAAATTATTGAAAAATACGTCACTTAAAAAATGGCTTTGCATCAAAATTTCGGTCATATCCCAAAATAGTTGAAATTTTTTCTTTTCCCCCCGCGTTTCAGCGGGAAAAATAACAAAAATTTTATTAATTATCGCCCCGCCGATGGCGGGGCGACAGTTTACTTATGATATTTATAATTAGTATCATATGGCTTTTTTTACGTCGGAACTACCAGTTTAATTAATCCCAAGAAATATAATATATTTGCAACATATTCCGGTAAATTGTAGTTAAAATCACGGGTTAAACTTAAAAGTGTTGGAGAATCATCTGGGATCACTTGATTGTTTCCGGTTTCTAAAATAATTTTAATTAAAGCAACCGAATATCTTACAGCTGTATCTTTATTAAAATCATTTAATTTTACTCCTGTTAAAATAAGGTTTCCTTCTGTATCGGTTTTATAAATACGCTCTATTCTTCTAAAGAATTGTACTGCTTCAAAATACTTATTTCTAATAGCCATTTCAATTTTTTTCTTAGATTCATCTGATATTTCTAGAAAAAATGAGAATGAGTATGTATCTGCTGTATGATCATATTGAACAGGAATGGAGACTATAAACACTTTTCCAAATGCTTTGGGCGATGACAGTAAACATGAAATACTTAAAGTTAATACACCAAATAATTTAATAATCTTTTTCATAATAAACTCCTTAATATTTTATTTTGATATTATAATTTTATTATAAAACGCGCCAACAATATGTCAAGTTAAAAAAATAATTTAATGTATTTTTAGTGATATTATATATTTTTTCGATTAGAAACGTGGTATTATTTGCGTTTTTCCCCCGCCCAATGGGCGGGGGAAAATAAAAAACGTCACTGTTTTAAAAGGTTTTTACTATATTTTTACTTTAAAATACTTTTAATGACATTATATATTTTTTCCGATGGACTAAAATCCAATTCTTTTTGAAGTTTATTTATGCCTTCTTTAAGAACGGCTATATTATTCATCGACTCAGATAGTTTTTTTATAAGATTTTCGCCAGATAACTCTTTTTCTTCTAACAATGCAGCCGCTCGAGCTTCAACAAACTCCATTGCATTATAGTACTGATGATTTTCTGCGACATTTGGGGAAGGTATAAGTATTGAAGGTTTGCCGCAAGCTTTTAATTCGCTAAGTGTTATGGCTCCTGACCTGCAAATAACTATATCAGCTGCCGCCATGCATATTGGCATATTATCTATATATTCTCGCACATCTATATTCAGGGATTTTTTAATTCCTTTTTCTTCAAGGAGCTTTGGCAGCCATTTCCCATATTTTCCATAAGCGTGCACATGATTATACAAATTATTTTTTTGGCTCCAAAGTATAAGCTCAGCGACAGACTCATTTATAGTCCTTGCTCCTAAACTCCCTCCAAAAGACAGAACCAGCGGTTTGCCGTTATCCAAATTAAGTTCTTTTTTAGCTTGTTTAGTATCTATTTTTCCAATACCGTTTCTTAGCGGGTTACCTGTAACTACGATATTTAAATTTTTATTTAAATGTTTTTTAGCAGCTTTTGCAGCTAACATTACCGCCGAAGCTTTTTTAGAAAGTATTTTAGTTGTAATACCCGGGTATGCGTTTTGTTCATGTATTATAAACGGTATATTTTTTTTGCAAGCTTCTCTTAAAAGCGGGCCGCTCACATATCCTCCGGTACCGATACAAATGTCGGGGTTAAATTCTTCGAGTATTTTTTTGGATTCATGACTTGCTGTAAAAATATTTTTTATAGTAATTAAATTTTTTTTAAATGATTCAAAATTTAATTTTCTGGAAAAACCCGATACAGTAATACCCCTAAAATCCAAATTTTCTTTTGGAACCAGAGTTTCTTCCATTCCGCCTTTTGCACCAACATACAGTACTTTAGAACGCGGCTCTTTATTTTTAATATATAAGGCTACAGCTAAAGCGGGATTTATGTGCCCGGCCGTACCGCCGCCAACTAAGATGACTCTCATTATTGAACACATCCTTTTTAACCGGTTTCAAGTTTAGCGGTTCTGGAAATAGACAGTACTATCCCCATCTGGGCAAGGAGCATAAGCAGCGAAGTACCGCCATAACTGAAAAAAGGAAGACTTATTCCGGTATTTGGAATAGTATTTGTAACAACCGCTATATTTAAAACAACTTGCAGCCCGACTTGAGCTGTAAGGCCAATACCCAGCAAACAACCAAATTTATCTTTGGCTTTTATAGATATTACAATGCCTCTGCAGATAAGCACGGCAAATAATATAAGAATTATTACAGCCCCCACGAACCCAAGTTCTTCACACACCACAGAAAAAATAAAATCATTTTGAGGTTCGGGTATATATAAATATTTTTGTTTCGAATTCCCGAGCCCCGTACCGAAAAAGCCGCCGGACCCTATGGCATAAAGGCCTTGCCTTGTTTGCCATGTATCTACAGAAGCATCCGGCCCAAAAGGATCAAGCCAACCGGAAATACGGTTATTAGCATAAGTTAATTTATTCGTGAATGCAACAAGATATATAAGCACCGATGATATAACGCCCAAAACCGCTCCGAACCACCTAAGTTTCACTCCTCCGACAAAGAGCATACCCGCCGCCAGAAGAACTATTATTACCGTACAAGAAATATGAGGTTCAAGTGCCAGCAGTACTGCTGTTGGGGCAAGTATTATTACGTATGGGAAGATTCCGTATTTAAAGCTGCTCATGCGATAAAAATTAATAGTAATAAAGTGGGCAAATGATACAACTATTGCAAATTTAGTTATTTCGGAAGGCTGAAAACTAAATGAGCCAATTTGAATCCATCTGCGAACACCACTGATGGCGGGCATAAACAGTACGGCAATTAGCATCAAAAATGAAAGCGTAAGTATCGGGACGGCAAATTTATGCAGGGTGTGATAGTCAAAATATGAAATGGCAAACATCGCTATTATTCCGACCACCGCAAAGATTAATTGATTTTTTATAAAATAAAAGCTATCGCCATGTTTATTATAGTATGCAAACGGATAACTTGCGGAAAATAACATGACAAGACCTGCGATAGTTAAAGTTAATACTAAAAATAAAAATGGGAGGTCTAGGCCAGAGTGCACAGAAAAGATTTTGATATTTTTTAAAAAATTAATCATCTTTGGAAAAAATCTTTTCTTTTTAACGCGATTTTTAGGGATTTTTAATTTTATGGCGTTAGATGCTGCTCTGCTTTTGTAATTTTTTATTCTAATGAATCTTTTTTTATTTGATAGTGGTGTTTTCATTACTACATCCTTTTTCATAATTTGCTTTTGTGAGTTATAGCTGATGCATTTTAAAAAAATAAATTTGTTTGTGCAGTCTCTTCCCGCCGCCGATTGGGGGGGAAGGAAGTTAGCTATATTATATCACATTTTTTATTTGCCCAAAAAAGGGTCGCGCCATAAAATAGTTGAAATTCCTTCTTTCACCCCCGCGAATCGGCGGGGGTGAAAGATATTATCAATTAATTTGAACCACTACCCAAAAAAGTGCGAAACTTGATTCAACCACACGATTAAAAATTTGTTAACAAATGTTTGGCATAAAAATTTAAATTAAACCAAAATTTAGCCTTGACTTAGTTTACAAAACGCGACATAACGCGGCATAATGTTATTCGACATTAAAACTAAGAAAGGTTAAAAATCGCATGAAAAATCTCAAAAAAATCTTTATAAACCTATTAATTATTATTGCCCTCTTTTCCTGTTTAGGCAACGTTATTTTTGCTTATCCCACACAACATCCGTTAGCCTGGGATAACTATAGGCAAGGATCTACGCAAGAAAAAGATTGTAACCGGTTAAGAAGAGGGATTGGGGAAATAAAAAATTCCAGTGATCCGGACGTTCAGAAACAAAGAATACAAGAAATATTCGTTGAATACGTATATCGGGGTCGTCAAATGCCTTCCGTTGAACCAGAATTTATTCTGGAGCTATGCAGCATAATATCACGCATCCCAAACCCCGAAATTAAATTATTAATATTTACAAGAATTTTATTTCCATTGCTTCATATGCAACTTATTTATGATAAATATCGAGCGAATCGTTGGACAGATAGAGAAACAGAACGCGGCGACAATTATACATTTAACAAAAGAATATGGTGTGATTTATATAGAGTGCTAAAATCTAAAAAGGGAGTATGCAGAAACTTTGCAAATGTAATTAAAGTTATTTTTGACCTAATAGAAATACCAAACGTGTTAGTTTATACAGACGATCATATTTTTAATGCTTATTTAAATTTGCAGTGGAGAGTATGCGATTTAACATGGGAGATAAATGGCGAAATAACTGTCCTGCTTCCGCAAGATGAATGGTACCCTTTACCCTACCTTTTATTTCCTCCCTTTGGTTACTGGCAACTAACGGGAGGATATTTGGGAGGATATTTAGATTACGCTTTTAAACCCGAAGAATCTATAACAATAATTTCTGTTGCACCTAAAGATTATTCTAAGCCGTATAACACAGTCGTAAGTAATAACCCGAGGGCATGTTTACAAGTAAATTTTAATTCTGCGTACAATAGGCGTAAAACAGTAGTAATAGTAAATGGCAGGCCTACATCTAAGAAAGTGTTTTCTGAAGATATAAGATCATTATTTTCCTGAATCTGTGTATAATACTATAGCTGTTCCGCTTTAAAACAGTCTTCAAAAGTAAATTTATCCGTGTACTTCCTCCCAGCCGTCGGCTGGGAGAAAGTCATAAAAATCAGACGCTTTTCAAACGAAACAGCTATATTTCTAATTTTCCCCCTGCCGAAGGCGGGGAAAAAATATTACCAACCAATTTGACCCATCACCTAAATTTTAAAGCACTACTGCCGATATCTTTCCTATAATATTTATTTTCGAAATATACTTTTGAAGCTTTTTCATATGCTCCTTTTATAGCTGCTTCTAAAGAATTGTCAACATTTGTTATGCTGAGAACCCTGCCGCCTGAAGTTACTAGGACGTTATTTTCTTTTTTCGCCCCTGCAATATTTATATCTTTTTTTATGTCACTTGGGATTTGTATTTCAAAGCCCGTCTCATACTTTTGAGGGTACCCTTTTGATGAAAGCACTATGCAGCAGGAAAATTTATTCTTAAATTTTATTTTCAGTTGTGACAACGTTTGATTTGTCGTAGCCCTCATTATGTCAAATAAATCCGAGTCTAAAAGCGGCAATATTGTCTGCGTTTCAGGGTCGCCGAACCTGCAATTGTATTCAATAACTTTAGGCCCTTGGTCTGTTATCATTAACCCAAAATATAAACAGCCTTTAAACTCCCTTTTTTCCGCGTTCATGCCTTCTATTGTAGGCCTAAATATTTTTTCCATACAAATTTTTGCGATTTTTTCAGTGTAGTATGGATTTGGCGCAATGGCTCCCATACCGCCTGTATTTGGCCCTTTATCGCCGTCTTGAGCTTTTTTATGATCCATTGAAGATATCATGGGGATGATTGTTTTTCCGTCTGTAAATGATAGTATTGATACTTCCGGGCCACATAAATACTCTTCTATTACTATTTTATTTCCGCTTTCTCCGAAGATTTTGTCTTGCATTATTAAATATACAGCTTCGGACGCTTCCGTGTAATTTTTTGCAATAAATACTCCTTTTCCTAAAGCTAATCCATCAGCTTTAATAACGGTTGGGTACTTTGAATTTTTTAAATACTCCAGAGCCGATTTATAATTTTCAAATACTTCGTATTCTGCGGTAGGAATGTTATATTTTTTCATGAATTTTTTTGAAAAAACTTTACTTCCTTCTATAACAGCTGCCTTAGAGTTAGGCCCGAAACAAGGCACACCCGCATCCGAAAGTTTATCTACTGCCCCCATGACTAAAGGATCATCAGTAGATATAACCGCGTAATCTACATTATTATTTTTTGCAAACTTTACTATTTCATCTATATTTTTCGCATCTATACCTATACATATAGCATCCTCTGAAATTCCGCCGTTTCCCGGAAGAGCATATATTTTTTCTATACTTTTATTTTCTTTTATTTTCTTTATTATTGCGTGTTCGCGCCCGCCGCCGCCGACTACCATAACATTCATTACATTTTTCCCCCTAATTAGATTATGTCTCACAAAATAGTTAAAACTTCTTCTTCCCACCAGCCGTAGGCGGTGGGAAAGAACAAAAACACACTGTTTTAAAAAGCTTTTATTGTATATGCCACCGCCAATTTTGGGTCGTGTCTCAAAATAATAAAAATCCCTTCTTTTTAATTTTTGCTATATTGATTATACGTCTAGTGATGAAACAATCTTAAATCGGTAAATGCCATCACCATATTATATTTATTGCAGCAATTAATAACTACATCATCTTTTATCGAGCCTCCCGGTTGCGCAATATAAGAAACTCCGCTTTTTTTTGCTCTTTCTATGTTATCATCAAAAGGGAAAAAGGCATCGGATCCAAGCGATACTCCTGAAACTTTAGAAAGATATTCGTTTATTTCATCACTATCAAGAGGTTGTGGTTGAGACGTAAAATATTTTTGCCATATTCCATTGTTGCATACGTTTTCTTCATTTTTATTTATATAGCTGTCAATAACATTGTCTCTTTCCGCTCTGCTTAAATCAGGCAAAAATGGTAACGAAAGCACTTTATCGTGCCGGCGAAGGTGCCATGTGTCCGCTTTATTGCCAGCTAACCGAGTGCAATGTATTCTTGACTGTTGGCCCGCTCCTACTCCAATAGTTTGTCCGCCCACTGCGTAGCAAACGGAGTTAGACTGAGTGTATTTCAGCGTAATTAGCGATACTGTTAAATCGCGTTTTGCATCATCACTTAAAGTGCTGTTTTTTGTTACTATATTTGAAAAAATTTCATTTGTAATACCGCAATTGTTTCTGCTTTGCATAAATGTTATGCCATACACTTGTTTATATTCAATTGGGTCAGGGATGTAACTTGAATCCATTTTTATTATATTATAATTGCCTTTTCTTTTGGTTTTTAATATTTCTAGCGCTTCAGGAGCGTATCCGGGAGCAATAATTCCGTCGGAAACTTCTCTTTCAATCAATTTTGCCGTGGTTTCATCGCAAATATCCGAAAGCGCTATAAAGTCCCCGAATGAACACATCCTATCCGTTCCGCGCGCCCTTGCGTATGCACATGCCAATAATGAACTATCCAGGCCTTTAATGTCATCTACAAAATATGCTTTTTTTAGTTTATCTGAAAGTTTTTTGCCAACAGCTGCCGATGTTGGGCTTACATGTTTAAATGAGGTCGCCGCGGGAAGCCCGATTGATTCCTTTAGTTCTTTTACAAGCTGCCAACTATTAAAAGCGTCTAAAAGATTTATATAACCGGGTTTGCCGGATAAAACCTCAATTGGAAGATCTTTATTATTATTCATTAAAATTTTTGACGGTTTTTGGTTTGGATTACATCCGTATTTAAGTTCTAATTCTTTCATTTTATAAGACCCTTTCACTTAATATATAAAAATTATTGATTGCGAGCCAAATTGGTTGATATAGTAAAAACCTTTTTTGTTCTTTTCCCCGCCAATGGCGGGGGGGAAGCTTATATATCTAAAGCCATTTAGAAACGTGGTATTATTTACGTTCCTTCCCCGCTCATTGCGTGCGATAGGGAAAGGACAAAAATGTCACTGTTTTAAAAAGCTTTTACTATAGCTGTTACGATTTAAAACAGCCCCCAAAAGTAATTTTATCCGTGTACTTTCTCCCAGCCGTCGGCTGGGAGAAAGTTATAAAAATCAGGCACTTTTCAAACGAAACAGCTATACATAACCCCGCCCTGAAGTGCGGGGTTATTGATTAGCTATACTTTCAACTTCGGCGCGATATTTTTAATATAGTATTTATCTAAAATAGGGTAAACTACTTTGGAAAGAAATTCTTCTACTTGCGAAGCACTTCTGCCTGTGTACTTAAGCGGGTCAAGCTGCTCCAGTATTTCTTTTTTTGTAATTTTAAAAATTTCATCGTTTGATATTCTATCGATTAAATCATTATTTTTGCCTTCAAATTTTATTTTTGCAGCTGCTGTTTGCGAATGAGCACGCAGTGCTTCGTGAAGTTCTTGCCTGTTTCCACCTTTTTTTACACATTCCATCATAATATTTTCTGTGGCCATAAAAGGTAATTTTTCCATTATCCTTTTATTTATTACTTTCTCATATACTATTAGCCCTGACGAAATATTAATGTATATATCTAAAATAGAGTCTACTCCTAAAAAGGCCTCCGCAACAGATATTCTTTTGTTTGCGCTGTCATCAAGTGTTCTTTCAAACCATTGTGTCCCGGCAGTCATTGCGGGATTAACAGCATTTATAATTACGTATCTTGCAAGTGACGATATTCTTTCGCTTTTCATTGGATTGCGTTTGTACGGCATGGCCGACGAACCTATTTGATTTTTTTCAAAAGGTTCTTCCATTTCTTCAAATGACTGCAATATTCTAAGATCATTTGAAAATTTATACGCGCTTTGAGCAAATCCGGACAAAACTGATAAAAAATAATAATCTATTTTTCTTGAATATGTTTGCCCCGACACATCTGCGCACCCATCAAATCCCATTTCATCAGATATAAATTTTTCAAGCTGCTTTACCTTATTTTCGTCATTTTCAAAAAGTTTCATAAAACTTGCCTGCGTACCGGTGGCACCTTTTGAACCTAAAAGTTTTAATTTATCAAGTTGATACTGTATATTTTCAATGTCTTGCACAAGTTCATGTATCCAAAGAGTGGCTCTTTTTCCGACCGTAGTTAATTGAGCCGGCTGAAGGTGAGTATAGGCAAGGCACGGAGTAGCTTTGTGTTTTTGGGCAAATTCAGAAAGATTTTTTATTACCTGCACTGCCTTTTCAAGTACTATTTTAGATGCCTCGCGCAAAATTATGATATCCGTATTATCGCCCACATAGCAAGAAGTTGCACCTAAATGAATTATCGATTCCGCGTTCGGGCATTGTTTGCCGTATGCGTAAACGTGAGCCATAACGTCATGGCGAACTATTTTTTCTCTTTCTTGCGCTGTTTCATAATTGATATTGTCTTTATTAAAAACCAGCTCAGAAATTTGTTCATCCGTTATATTAAGCCCTAACTGTTTTTCAGCTTTTGCAAGCGCTATCCAAAGTTTTCGCCATGATTTGAACTTAAAGTCTTCTGAAAAAATATATTGCATCTCTTTACTTGCATATCTGGCTGAAAATGGTGATATATATTTGCTTTTTTCTTCACTTATCATATTCGATTCCCTTTTTTTAAATAAAATTTTCGCTACATCCGTGTATAGTGATTTGGTCGTGTCCCAAAATAGTTGAAATCCCTTCTTTCCCCCCGCCATAGGCGGGGGGGGAAAAAGATATTATCAATAAATTTGGCCCACAACCAGTGATTTAACTTAAAAAGTTTAAACTCTTGTAATTCTTTCCCATCCGATGGCGGGGAAAGAGTACACAAATGAATGTGCTTTTTTCAAGTGAAACAGCTATATTTATCAACTAATTTGAGCCACAACCCCATGTATTCCTACAGAGATTGAATTTTATTTTTATTCAATAAACGGCTTTCATATTTTTGATCTTTTATATTGATGTACTGCACATAAAGGGAAATCTTATTTTGATCATATAAATTATCCCAAATTATGTTTGTAAAATCGTCAATATTATTTGGAATTTTTATTCTCAGCGGTTCACCGCAAAACGGCGGAAGCGGGTTCCCGTCATCAATATATGTATGAATAAAGTGCCCAAGGCTCGGTATTGGAAAATATTTATATGTATATTGGCTGCAATATGTCCCGTTTTCATCCATACTTTTCAGAATACTTATTTTGTACTTAAACGTACTGCCGTCAAGCGTAATTATTCCGCTTATCCTGGGAGTAAAATTCGGCGGATCCGGTTCAAATTTTCTTGTTTCTAAAGCCTCTTCAAAAGTTTTACCGTTTTTTACGAAATCACATATTGTGTTTGTTTGATCTCCGTTTGTTACAACTATATTATTTTTTATTTTTTTTACCGGAGAATAAACTATAAGATCAGCATTTTTGACTTTTGACATGTCGCAAGGCTGAATTATAACTTCATTTTTTGATTCCAAAAAGATTCTATTTCGGCTGTTTTCGCTTCTTCCAGTTATAAAATACGCAAATACCGCTTGATTGCCGTTTTCGCTTTGTCCTATTACTAACCCTCGGCCTAAATATGTTTTATTTTTTAATATTTTACCTATGTTATTTATTTCATATGGATTCATTTTATATCCTTTCACCATTTTTGGCTGTGTTTCAAAATAATTGAAACTTTTTCTTTCTCCCCACACACTAGCAAGCGTGGAAAGATAACATCAATTAATTTGAGGCACAACCTCCGTTTTTCAGCATTTCTACGCAAACTTTTTCTATTGCTCTCGGGAGTATTATCCACTCGGCTTTTTGCATTACGCGTTTTTGAAGCGTTTCCGGAGTATCCCCTTTATTAATATAAATTGCTTTTTGCATAATAATTTTTCCTCCGTCCGGTATTTCACTTACAAAATGCACCGTGGCACCCGTTACTTTTACGCCGTAATTTATTGCTTCCTCGTGTACTTTTATTCCATAAAAACCTTTTCCGCAAAAAGATGGTATTAATGACGGGTGCACATTTATTATTTTGTTTTTATATTCTGAAGTGAATTTTTGGCTTAGTATGTTTGTAAATCCCGCAAGTACTATCAAATGTATATCGTTTTCCCTGAGAATTTTTTTAATACTATTTTCAAAAATATCTTGCGAATTTTGGCCCTCTTTTATAACCGTTTCTGCTTTTATGCTATGCTTTTTTGCTCTATTGACGGCATACGCATCTTTTTTATTTGAAATTACGATTTTCACTTCTCCGTGGCGAAGTATGCCCTTTTCCTGAGCATCTATAATAGCTTGCAGGTTTGTGCCGCTTCCCGACACCAATACGGCTATATTAATCTTGCTTTCGTGTTTTTTCATTTTTTACCCCTTGGTGCATTTATTTAAATAAGCAAACGGTAAAGTTTTCGCGCGCGTTACCTACTTGTCTTTTGTGGAAAACTTTTTTGCCATATTTGCCATAAGGGAAAGCGCGTATTTTGGCCCCGCTCTTTCAAAAGCATCTTGCGCTTTTGTTAAAACCGCCTCCCACTCTGCAACTTTTTCCTTATACGTTTTAAACAGTGCATGCTCTTTCAGAATCGCATCTAGTTCTACCTGCACAGCGGTATTCTCTGCTCCTTTAATAGCGCGGAGTGCGCCATCTCCTTTATCCGCATAAAATTCCGCTCTTTTAACTACTGTACGGTTCTTTATTTTTTCACGGAGTTCGTCAAGATTTGCTTCCGGAATGTCCGGATGGTCTTTGGAAAATTTATTAAGAAGAACCAACATATGCTTATCGTGTACTTTAAGGTTTCTCATTAAGCTGTTATGTTCTTTTAGAGCTTGCTCAACCCATTTTTTACGTTGTTTCTCTTGTTCATCTTTTTCCTCTTGTGTCTTCGGTTTTACTTTAAAAGATTCTTTATCGAGATCCAAATACTTATAAAGCATAGGTGACCATGACGGAAGTACTTTTAATAGTTCTGAACGAAAATCTGCCATTTAAAACATCTCCTTTATTTTATATTCAATAACATAACAATTATATGTCATTGCTCACAAAAAAGCAAGAGGAACTTATCAAAAAAATGGTGATATCGGATGCACATCATTTTTACTTAAAACTTCTTTTCGCTATAACAAAAACCATTTATAGCTGTTACGCTTTAAAAAAGTCTTCAAAAGTAAATTTATCCGTGTACTTTCTCCCAGCCGACGGCTAAGAGAAAGTCATAAAAATCAGACGCTTTTCAAACGAAACAGCTATAGAAACGTGGTATTATTTGGTCATGTCTCAAAATAGTTAAATTTTTTTCTTTTCCCCTCCGCCGTTGGCGGGGGGGGAAACATTATAAACTAATTTGGACCACTACCTGTTATTTACGTTTTTCCCCCTCCGACTCGCGGGTTATGTCTCAAAATAGTTGAAACTTCTTCTTTTTCCCCCCGCCATGGGCGGGGGGAAAACATTATAAACTAATTTGGACCACTACCTGTTATTTACGTTTTTTCCCCCTCCGACTCGCGGGTTATGTCTCAAAATTGTTGAAACTTCTTCTTTTTTCCCCCCCGTAGGCGGGGGAAAAAACATTATAAACTAATTTGGGCCACAACCGACTCGCGGGGAAAAAACAAAAATGCCACTGTTTGAAAAAGTTTTTGCTATATATTAATTTTGCTTTCATGTTTTTTCACTTTTCCCCCTTGGCATATTTACTTAAATAAGCAAACAGTATGCCTCCGCTGGTGTTACCTATCACAGTTATTAAAATATATAGTATTAGTTGAGTGGAAAATATTCCTGACAGTGTGAAATAAAACATGTTAGCTATTGAATGCTCATATCCGCTTAAAATAAATACAGGCACACTAAATAAAATTCCGATTTTCGATTTATTTTCTTTATATACTACAACCGCTAAGTACATTAATATTCCGCAAAACGCAGCTCTTATAAAAGTTTGCAAAGCGCTTTGTTCTAACTTACCGGTGCAGCTTACTAATGATATTTGGTGCAAATTTATAAAGGAAAATTTTATAACCGTGCCTGATATAATTGCTCCTGTAATATTACCTAAGAGGCAGTAAAATAAATTAAAAAGTTTTTTTGCGGAAAATTCATCAATTATAAATCCTACTTTACCTGTAAACAGAGAATAACCCCTTATACATATGAAAAGTAAAGCTATGGAAAAAAATATTGATCCTAAGTACCTATTATCGCAAGAAATGCAAATTGCTCCGCCTATTCCTACCAAAATTCCGGCCAAAACACCGCTGACATATTCCCTCATTAATATATTACAACCTTTTCATTTGATTTTATAATTTCCCCAATGATGTATGCGTCTTCTCCGCTGCTTCTTAAAATATCAAGGGATTTATTCGCGCCGCTCTCAGAAACAATTATACACATTCCCACCCCCATATTAAATATGCCAAACATATCCTTTTCGGGTATGGCTCCTTTTTCCTTGATAATATTAAATATACCAGGAACTTTAATATCGGATTTTTTAATATTTGCGCAGAGTCCGCTCGGAATTGCCCTTGGTATATTTTCATAAAATCCTCCGCCGGTTATATGAGATATACTTTTTACATTTATATGTTTAATCAGCCGAAGTACGGAATTTGCATATATTTTCGTGGGCATCAGCAGCGTTTCGCCAATAGATTTATTATTTAATTCTTTGCGCGGGGACTTTAAATCGATATTTGGGGTATTAAAGATTTTTCTTACCAATGAAAACCCATTAGAATGCACTCCGCTTGAAGCAAGAGCTATTATTATATCTCCTTCTTTAACGTCTTCTTTTTTTATAATTTTTTCTTTTTCTACTATCCCAACCGAAAAACCGGCAAGGTCATATTCATTTTCAGAATAAAACCCCGGCATTTCCGCTGTTTCTCCGCCTATAAGCGAGCATCCAGCTTGAACGCACCCTTTGGCAATTCCCGAAACAATTTTTTCTATCTTTTCCGGTATGTTTTTGCCACACGCGATATAATCTAAAAAAAACATCGGTTTTGCCCCGCAACATATAATGTCATTAACGCACATTGCAACGCAATCTATTCCTATCGTGTCGTGCTTATCCATTAAAAAAGCCAACTTGAGTTTCGTCCCTACTCCATCAGTCCCGCTTACTAAAACAGGTTTTTCCATATTTGTAAGATCGGGTTCAAACATTCCTCCAAACCCGCCTATTTCTGAGATTGCTCCTTTTTGGCAGGTTTTTAAAATATGTTTTTTTATAAGTTCAACAGATTTATATCCGGCGGTTATATCTACACCCGATTCATTATAACTTTTCGGCCCGGAATTTTCATACGGCATTTATTTTTATCCCTTTCCAAGTTGTGTCTCAAAATAGTTGAAATTCCTTCTTTCACCCAGCCTATGGCGGGGGGAGATATTATCAATTAATTTGGGCCACTACCCCAAATTCGGCCGCGCCATAAAATAGTTGAAATTCCTTCTTTCATCCCAGCCTATGGCGGGGGAGACATTATCAATTAATTTGGGTCACTACCCCAAACTCGGCCGCGCCATAAAATAGTTGAAATTCCTTCTTTCACCCCGCCTATGGCGAGGGGGAGACATTATCAATTAATTTGGGCCACTACCCCAAACTCGGCCGCGCCATAAAATAGTTGAAATTCCTTCTTTCACCCCCGCCTATGGCGGGGGGAGACATTATCAATTAATTTGGGTCACTACCCCAAATTCGGCCGCGCCATAAAATAGTTGAAATTCCTTCTTTCACCCCGCCTATGGCGGGGGGAGACATTATCAATTAATTTGGACCACTACCCCTTTCCGTTCCAACAATATGTGCATACTTTGCAAGGATTAAGCCCAATAGCTTTTATTATTCCGTCTAAAGACTGAAATTCAAGGGAAGAAAAATGCAGTTTTTTACATATTTTATTTCTCATTTCTTTCCCCCTTTTTGTTTCTCGGTCGGCATATTCCTCTAAGTAATCAAAACCTTTTTTGTCCTCTATTTCCACAATAGTGCTTCTGGCTATTAGCTCCATGTCGGATGTGGCTCTTGAAAAATTCAAGTACTTGCACCCATACATAATTGGTGGGCACGCTGACCTGATATGCACTTCTTTTGCTCCGTTTTCATAAAGAAATTCTACTGTTTCTCTAAGCTGCGTTCCTCTTACTACACTGTCATCCACAAATAAAAGTTTTTTCCCTGTTATTAATTCATTAACCGGGATTAGTTTCATTTTAGCTATTCGATTTCTTTCGCTTTGATTTTCGGGCATAAAACTTCTTGGCCATGTGGGTGTATATTTTATAAAAGGCCTTGCAAAAGGTATTTTACTTTTATTTGCGTACCCTATAGCGTGCGGCGTCCCTGAATCCGGCACTCCAGCTACATAGTCAATTTCTGCTCCGTTATTACTTTTTGCGTCATTTTCAGCCATAATTTCGCCGTTAATATACCTCATGATTTCTACATTTTTTCCTTCGTAGCAAGATGTAGGATACCCGTAATATGACCATAAAAAAGCGCATATTTTCATTTCTTCCTGCGGTTTTGCAAGTATGCTGACGTTATCATGGCTAATATTTACAATTTCGCCAGGTCCTAATTCTTTAAAATCATCATATCCTAGTTTTTTGTAAGCAAATGACTCAAAAGACACGCAGTACCCATTCCGATTTTTCCCGATACATATCGGTAATCTGCCGAATTTGTCTCTGGCTGCTATTATATCCCCTTTTTCTGTCAATATTAGTATAGATGCCGTGCCTTTAATGCATTCCTGCACATATTTTATCCCGGATGCAAAATCCTCTTTTTTATTTATCATTGCGGCTATTAACTCATTTGAGTTCACTTTTCCGCAGTTCATAGCGCTGAAATAACCGCCGCTGCAACCAAGGTGTTTATCTACCAATTCTTCCGCATTATTTATAATGCCTATTGTGCATATAGCATAGGTTCCGAGTTTAGATCTTATAAGTATCGGTTGAGGATCTGTATCGCTGATGCATCCAATTGCCGCGCATCCGGCCATATCATTTTGTATATTTTCAAATTTAGTTCTAAAGGGTGAGTTTTCTATATTATGTATTTTTCTTTGCAAACCTTTTTCAGGGTCGTAAGCTGCCATTCCTCCTCTGCATGTACCCAGGTGAGAATGATAGTCCGTTCCGAAAAAAACATCTAATATAACATCTTTAGCTGACGTTGCTCCAAAAAATCCTCCCATGTTTTAAGTGCATCTCCTTATTTTAATTTTTTATAATTCTGCTCATCATTTCAGCGTATGCTTCTTCTACATTACCGAGGTCTTGCCTGAATCTGTCTTTATCAAGTTTTTTATGAGTTTTGCTGTCCCAAAATCTGCATGTATCCGGGGAGATTTCATCAGCAAGTATTATTTCCCCTGCTAATGTTTTCCCAAATTCTAATTTGAAATCTACTAAATCAACCTCCACTCTTTTAAAATATGATTTAAGAATATCATTAATTTTAAAAGCCATATTTTTAATCCTGTCTATTTCATCTTGTGAAGCTATATTTAGTGCTAAAGCGTGATACTCATTGATTAAAGGGTCGCCCAGATTATCGTTTTTATATGAAAATTCAATAGTCGGGCTGTCAAATATAATTCCTTCTTTTACTCCATAGCGCTTTGAAAATGATCCCGCTGATATATTTCTTATGATTACCTCCAAAGGTATGATTTTAACATTTTTGACTACCGCCTCCCTTTCAGAAATTTCTTTAATAAAGTGGGTGGATATATTCTCCTTTTCCAAAATTTGCATTAAATGATTTGTAACCCTGTTATTGATGACCCCCTTCCCTGTTATTTTTCCTTTCTTGGCTCCATTAAAAGCTGTAGCCTCGTCTTTATATTCCACGATTAAACAGTTTTGGTTTTCAGTTTCATATACTATTTTAGCCTTACCTTCATATAATTTTCTTACTTTTTTCACTTTAGCGCCTCTTTCATCATTATATTATTTCTAAATTAACATCTGATATATGTTTGATTTACTCCCCCCCGCTCACAGCGGGGAAAGTAACGGTTAAAAACTAATATTTATAATTAGTATTAAACTTTGGCGGCGGTTCAAATTAGTTGATAATCTTTCCCCCCGCTCACAGCGGGGAAAGTAACGGGTAAAAACTAATATTTATAGTTGAAATTAGTATTAAACTTTAGTGGCGGTTCAAATTAGTTGACAATATATTTCTCTCCCGCCTGCGGCGGGGAAAGTAACGGTTAAAAACTAATATTTATAATTAGTATTAAACTTTGGCAGAGGTTCAAATTAGTTGATAATATCTTTCCCCCCCGCTCACAGCGGGGAAAGTAACGGTTAAAAACTAATATTTATAATTAGTATTAAACTTTGGCGGCGGTTCAAATTAGTTGATAATCTTTCCCCCCGCTCACAGCGGAGGTAAAAGAATGGATTTCGACTATTTTGAGGCATGATCTGAATTTTTATTATTGAATCTATTTTCTATAGAATAATTTTTTTCAAGTATTTTTTTGTGGTTTTGTTTTCTAAATTCCTCTAATTTTTTCGCCATATTTTCGTCGTTTAAGGATAAAATTTGTATAGAAAGTAAAGCGGCATTGACTGCGCCGTCTATCGCAACTGTCGCCACCGGTATCCCCGGTGGCATTTGTACAGTGGATAGTAGAGCATCAATGCCGCCTAAATGATTAGATTCTATAGGTACCCCTATTACAGGTAATGTTGTGTCTGCCGCAATAGCACCCGCTAAATGTGCGGCCATCCCTGCAGCTGCAATTATAACACCGAAATTGTTGCTGCGTGCGTTTTGACTGAATTTTTTTGTTTCCGTCGGCGTTCTGTGCGCTGAATATATATGCACTTCATAAGGCACCGAAAATTGATTCAATATATCTACAGCTTTTTGTACCACCGGTATATCACTGTCGCTTCCCATGATTACGGCAACTTTTTTCATTTTTTTCCCCTGTTTCAAAAAGTTTTTACTGCATATAGCAAAAGCCATTTAAAAACGCGGTATTATTTACGTTTTGCCCCCCGCCTTTGGCGAAGGAAAAAACAAAAACGCCACTATTTAAAAGGTTTTTACTATAAAAAGCAATTTTCACGCTAAGAGTATGTCATATCGGGTATTAAATGTCAATGTTTTGTGATGTTATAATAAAATTTTTAAAAACAATGGTGTTTTTCCCCCCCCGCCCATGGCGGGGGGGGAAGGAGTTTTAACTATTATTTTAAGACACGACCAAAAACGTGATATTATTTGCGTTTTTACTTCCGCTAAAATGCGAGGGGAGAAAGAAGTCTCAATATTTTAAAGCATGAGCTGTTTTTTCCCCCCTATTGACAAATTTCAAGCAATACTTTAAACTCTGAAATGTGTGAATAAAATATTTTTGCATGTAAAAGGAAGAATTTAGCGCGCGGAAAGAAGTTAAAATATCGCAGCTTTTGGATGTTTATGAAAAAAATTCTTAAAAAATCATTATGGTACTCTGGATTATTATTATAATTAAAATTTGTTTTTGTCTGAAGTATCTAAAATAGACCTGTCCGTAAACCTCACAGAGCGCAAATTATCGAAAAATGGGTAGTGATCCAAATTAATTGATAATATCTTTCTCCCCGCCATAGGCGGGGGGGAAAGAAGAAGTTTCAATTATTTTATAGCGCGACCGAAAAAATGCATCACTTAAAAAATAGCTTTGCATCAAAATCTCCCGGGAGTATTTTTATACGCCGCCGTCGATTTTGATTGCAATCTGTAAAGTTTACGGACATGTCTGATATAACGAGGTGGTATATTGATATTTGGGAATTTGTCAGAAAAAATATCCGAAGCATTTAGAAAACTCCGGTCTAAAGGGAAATTATCTGAATCTGATGTTAAATCATCCATGAGGGAAGTCAGGCTCGCCCTTTTAGAAGCTGATGTTAATTTTAAAGTCGCTAAGGAGTTTACAAATAAAGTTATTGACAGAGCCGTGGGTACTAACGTTATGGAAAGCCTTACACCGGCTCAGATGGTAATTAAAATTGTAAATGAAGAGCTTACGTCTTTAATGGGGGAAAATTACAGTAAATTAAATATACCCTCAAGACCGCCGTGTATCATAATGATGTGCGGCCTTCAAGGGGCAGGGAAAACGACGCACTGCGCAAAACTTGCTAAAATGCTTAAAAAACAAGGCCATAGGCCTTTGTTGGTAGCTTGCGATATATATAGGCCCGCCGCTGTAAAGCAGCTTGAAGTTTTATCTCAAAGCATAGGAGTTCCTGTTTTTGAGGAAGGGGTGCTCCTCAGTCCTGTGGAAATTTCCAAACATGCCGCCAGGCACGCCAAAGATTACGGAAATGACATTGTTATTATTGATACGGCCGGAAGACTTCACATTGATGAAAAATTAATGGATGAACTTTTAAATATTAAAAGTGCTGTAAATCCAAGTGAGATTTTGTTGGTTGTAGATGCAATGACGGGTCAAGATGCTGTAAATGCCGCTAAATCTTTTGATGAAAAACTTGATATTTCTGGCATTATAATGACGAAACTTGACGGCGATGCGAGAGGCGGTGCGGCTCTTTCCATAAAGGCAATTACCGGTAAGCCTATTAAATTCGTTGGAGTTGGGGAAAAACTTGATAATATTGAAGTTTTCCACCCGGACAGAATGGCATCGAGAGTACTCGGTATGGGAGACGTACTTACCTTAATCGAAGACGCCGAAATAAACTTTGATAAGAAACAAGCCGAAAAAATGATTCAAAAACTCGAGCAAAATAGTTTTGATTTAAATGACCTTATGGAGCAGTTTAAGCAAGTAAAAAAACTGGGACCTCTTAAATCAATTTTAGGAAAATTACCCGGGCTTGACAAACATTTGAAAGACGTAGATATTGATGACAGAGTGTTTGACAGAACCTGCGCTATCATACTTTCTATGACGAAAGATGAGAGAAAAAAACCAAGTATTATAAACCCCTCCAGAAAGAAAAGAATAGCTAAAGGCAGCGGTATGAAGGTCGAAGATGTAAATAAACTTCTCAGGCAGTTCGAGCAAATGCAAACCATCACAAAACAATTTGGCTGGAAAGGCAAAGGCAAAAGAAAATTTCCGCGTTTTAGATTCCCCGGTATGATGAAATAGCGGTTGTGATCCAAATTGTACTGTTATATTTGCAAAAAAGTGAATTTGTTCGTACGCTCTCTCCCCACTGCGGCGGGGAGAGAACGGGGAAATAAAAAAGTTTCAAATATTTCGAAGCATGATCGAAACAGTAAAAATAATAAAATAAATTTAAGTTAGGAGTGTAATTGATATGGCAGTAAAAATAAGGCTTAAAAGAATGGGAGCCAAAAAAAGCCCCTTTTACAGAATAGTGGTTGCTGACGCGCGCAGCCCAAGAGACGGCAAGTTTATAGAGGAAATAGGATATTATAGTCCTTTGAGGAACCCTGAAGAAATTAAAATAGACACCCAAAAAGTAAATAAGTGGATCTTAAACGGTGCTCAACCTACTCAAAGAGTAAAGGATATCATAAAAAAAGTAAGTTGTGGCTCAAATTAATTAATAATAGCTTTTCCCCACCTTTGGGGGAAATAAGAAAAAATTTCCACTATTTCGAAACATAACCGAAACAGAACGGTTGATAATATCTTCTCCCCCGCTTTTTGGGAAAATAAAAAGAAATTTCAACTATTTCGAAACAGAACAGTTGATAATAGCTTTTCCCCGTCTTTGGGGAAAATAAAAAGAAGTTTCAACTACTTTGAGGCATGGCCTAAAAAATAAAAAATCCAAACAAAATTTATACGAGGTACTATTATGGAAGAACTTTTAATGTTTCTTGCCAGAGGGCTTGTAAAAAATAAAGATTCTGTAAAGGTAAAGATAGATACGCCTTTACTGGATGGGACGGTGAATTATAAAGTATGCGTTGAAAGTCAAGATATCGGACGTCTTATTGGGAGAAAAGGCAGAATTATCCAAGCAATCCGTCAGGTTGTCAGAGCTTCGGATATGAAAAAAGGCACTAAATCTTTGGTTCAAGTAGAGGAAAACGACGACGGCAAAGCCGAGGACCAAGACGAGGGCAAAAACTATACTGAATAGGTTCGGGTTGTGGGTCAAATTAGTTGATATAGTGATTTAGCTTAAAAACTATAAACTTTTTGGTTGTGGGCCAAATTTATTGATAATATCTTTTCCCCCCGCCATAGGCGGGGGGAAAAGAAGGGATTTCAACTATTTTGGGACACGACCAACTTTTTTGACTCTTTCGCTGCGAGTTTTCGGGGAAAGAGCGCATAAATGTTGTGGCTCCGAAATTTTCCCCAGCCGATTCGCGGGGTAAAAAAAGAAAAAATTTCAACTATTTTGAGGCACGGCCGTAATTCGTATTATTTTAGCACTTGTTTTTTGTAGAGGAGTAGATATCAGTATGAAAAAAGAGTATGTGGAAGTTGGAAAAATAATTGGTGCCAGAGGACTCAGAGGTGAACTTAAGGTCGAGCATTGGTGCGATAATCCAACTGCGTTTTTTAAAATAGGCAACTATTTTATTGATGAGGGGAATGAAAAATTAAACATAGTCTCTTTCAGAGAGTATAAAACTATAATTTTAATAAATATTGGTAAAATGGCTCATAGAAATTATGCTAAAAGTTTAGTCGGAAAAGTTATATATGCCAAACGTGAAGATATAGAAGTTGAAGAAAACAGATATTTGATACAAGATTTAATTGGTATGCAAGTTTTAAACGTGGATACCGCGCAAAATTATGGTGTGGTTCAAGACGTAATTAAGACAGGTGCTAATGATGTTTATTTTATAAAAAATGACGAAGGAAAAGAATATTTAATACCTGTGATTGATGATGTAATTAAAGGTGTAAGCCTGGAGACCAATCATATATCTATAAAACCAATACAAGGCCTTTTTAATGATTAGCATAGATATAATGACCTTATTTCCCGAGGTGCTTGAAGCTGTTTTATCTGCGAGCATTATTGGCAGGGCAAGAAAAAAAAATATCCTTGATATAAAAACGCATCAAATACGCGATTACGCCAAAGACAAGCATAAACGTGTAGATGATAAACCGTATGGTGGCGGTAAGGGTATGGTCATGAAGCCTGAACCTATATATGATTGTTTTAAAGATATATGCAAATTCAGGGGAGCAAGACCTAAACTTATATATATGTCACCGAAGGGGAAAAAACTCAATCAAGATATTGCAAAATTTTTAACTTCAGAATCAAATATTTGTATACTTTGCGGTCACTATGAAGGCGTTGACGAGCGTGTTATAAATTCTATTGTTGACGATCAGATTTCTATAGGAGATTACGTGTTAACCGGAGGGGAAATTCCGGCGCTTGTTTTAATAGATGCGGTTGGCAGGATGGTGCCGGGGGTACTGCCAAGTAATGTGTGTTTTGAAGAAGAAAGCCACTATAATGATAAACTGGAATATCCCCAATACACACACCCTTTTAAGTGGATGGGAATGGAAGTTCCGGAGGTATTGATTTCGGGGCACCATAAAAATATAGAAAAATGGAAGGAAGAACAGTCTATTTTAGAGACGAAAAAATATCGTCCGGATTTATTGTAATTTTTTTAAACCCCCAAATGGGTTGTGGGCCAAATTGGGTCATGTTTCAAAATAAGTTTAAATTCCTTCTTTTTCCCCACGTTCTAGTGGAGAGAAAGATATTATCAACCAATT
>JAISWM010000029.1 GCA_031270785.1 Oscillospiraceae bacterium | reverse complement strand
CGCATCAGCTATATTTTTTATTTTATTATTAAATCCAGCACTTTCTCTCCAGTCAAAATTATTGTCTTCATGTTAAATCCTCCGCTGGAAATTACCGCGTTTGCTATAACGTCTTCCACTTTTTTTCTTATGTTATTTCTAAGATCTCTAGCCCCGTTTTTTCCGCCGTAAGACGCACTAGCCAAAACACTCGCAGCGCCCTCATCATACTTAAACTCGACATCATATTCTGATAATGTCTTTATATATTCATCAAGCATTAAACACGATATTTTCTTCAAATCATTTTGCGTAAGCTTATTAAACACAACCATCTCATCTATTCTGCTTAAAAATTCAGGCCTTAAAAATTCTGATATTGCTTTAAGCGCTTTTTCCTTGCTTAAATCATTGTCACTTTTTCCAAAACCAACCATCCCGTTTTTATCATGGCTTCCCGCGTTAGAGGTCATAACTATAACAGTATTTTCAAAATTTATTTCTCGGCCATGAGAATCCGTAATTTTCCCTTCGTCTAAAATCTGTAAAAGTATATTCATAATATCAGGATGCGCCTTTTCTATTTCATCAAAAAGCAATACTGAATAGGGCCTTTGACGCACTTTTTCCGTAATTTGCCCCGCTTCATTATATCCAACATATCCCGGGGGAGATCCTATTATCCTGGATACCGAATGTTTTTCCATGTACTCAGACATATCAAGCCTTATCAAATTATCAGGGGTATCAAATAATTCCTGCGCAAGGGTTTTCACAAGTTCAGTTTTACCTACGCCGGTAGACCCGACAAATATAAAGGAAGCCGGCTTCCTTTTAGGGTTTATTTGAACTCTGTTTCTTTTTATCGCATTTGATATCTTTTCGATGGCATGTTCCTGACCGATCACTTTTTCGTTTAACTTACTTTCCAGCTTTTTGAGCTTATCAAACTCGTGCTCTTGTATTTTAGCCGCCGGTATACCGGTCCAAAGTTCTATAACTTTTGATATATCTTTTTCATCTACTTGATTGCTCAGAGCCTTCGTGCGAATCTTATTCGCTTCGTCTTCCAGTTTAGCTATATCGACCCTTATTTTTGCAAGTGTTTCATAGTCAGCTTCTGTATTTTCTTCTGACCCTACCAACCTTTCTTCTTCTAACTTATTTTCTTCTATTTTAGCGTTGATTTTATCGTATTCTTCTAATTTTTTATTTCTAAGTGTCGCATATGCGCAGGATTCATCCAGAAGGTCTATGGCTTTGTCTGGTAAGAACCTATCTGTAATATATCTTTCTGACAGTACCACAAGTCTCCCTATCAAAGAATCGGATATATTCACTCTGTGATAATTTTCATAGTAAAATTTTATTCCCTTAAGGATAGTTATTGTCCTTTCTACGGTAGGCTCTGATATTTTTACTTGCTGGAAACGTCTTTCAAGTGCGGAATCTTTTTCTATGTGTTTTCTATATTCCACAAATGTAGTGGCTCCGATTACTTGAATTTCTCCCTTGGAAAGAGAAGGCTTTAATATATTAGCGGCACTCATAGACCCCTCGGAATCTCCCGCACCCACTAAATTATGCACCTCGTCTATAAAGAGGATTATATTTTCGTCCTTTCTGACTTCTTCTATAAGCCCTTTTATTCTGCTTTCAAATTGCCCTCTAAATTGAGTACCGGCCACTAATGCCGTTAAATCTAATAAATATATTTCTTTTTTTCTTAATTTATTAGGGATGTCGCCATTGACTATTTTTATAGCAAGGCCTTCGGCTATAGCGGTTTTTCCAACGCCGGGTTCACCCACTAAACACGGATTATTTTTAGTTCTTCGGCAAAGTATTTGTATAACTCTGTTTATCTCTGTTTCTCTGCCGATGATTATGTCAAGTTCATTATTTTTAGCTTTCTGATTTAAATTTCTGCAATAAATATCTATATGTTTTCTTTTAGATTTCTTTTTATTATCTTCTTTTTTTTCTTCTTTGTCGGAACTGTTATTTTTAGATTCTTCATTTACAGGAAATTTTATACTTGAAAATAAATTTTTTAGAAAAGGGAATGTGGTTGCTCCGCCATATGTAAAATTTTCGCTCCCTTCTTTACTTTCAGGGTCATCTTGAATAGCGTCGCCCACTATGTCGGATAATTGTTCCTGCATATAATTTATGTCATCTTCAGACATACCAATACGCTCCATCAAATCGTTTACAGGCTTTATTCCTAATTTTTTTGCACATGATATACATAGCCCTTGAGTATTAGACATATTTTTGTCAGAAGAAACAAAAACAACCGCAGGATTTTTTTTACATCTCGAACAAAGCATAATATTTTTTCCCCTTCAGATAAATTTTTTATTTTATAGTTGTTACACTTGAAAAAAGTAAATTTATTTTTGCGGTCTTTCCCCCCGCAAGCCAGCGGGGGGAAAGGACAAAAACGGCACTGTTTGAAAAAGTTTTTGCTATACCCCCCCACGCACATGGCGGGGGAAAGGCACAAAAATATAGTTGTTACACTTGAAAAAAGCAAATTGATTTTTGCGGTCCCCCCCCCGCAAGCCAGCGGAGGGGAAGGACAAAAAACGTTACTATTTAAAAAAGTTTTTGCTATACCCCTCGCACATGGCGGCGGAAAGACACAAAAATATAGCTGTTACACTTTAAAAAAGTAAATTGATTTTTGAAGTCTTCCCCCCGCAAGCCAGCGGGGGGAAAGGACAAAAACGTTACTATTTAAAAAAGTTTTTGCTATACCCCTCGCACATGGCGGCGGAAAAACGCTAAAATATAGTTGTTACACTTGAAAAAAGCATACTCATTTGTATAGCAAAAACCATTTAGAAACGTGGTATTATTTACGGTTCTTTCCCCCGCCACAGGCGGGGGAGTCACTGTTTGAAAAAGTTTTTGCTATACCCCCCTCGCACATGGCGGCGGAAAAACACAAAAATATAGCTGTTACACTTAAAAAAAGCAAATTGATTTTTGCGGTTTTCCCCCCCGCAAGCCAGCGGGGGAAAGGACAAAAACGGCACTGTTTGAAAAAGTTTTTGCTATACCCCCCTCGCACATGTCGGCGGAAAAACACAAAAAAATAGCTGTTACACTAGAAAAAATCAAAAAGATAATTTGAAGTCTTCCCCCCGCAAGCCAGCGGGGGAAAGGACAAAAACGGCACTGTTTGAAAAGGTTTTTGCTATACCATAGGCAAAGTTTTTATTTTTTTGGGTCGCGCCATAAAATAGTTGAAATTCCTTCTTTCACCCCCGCCTACGGCGGGGGTGAAAGATATTATCAATTAATTTGGACCACTACCTTTTTTTGATTATACTTACAAAAATCTGAAAATATTTTATAAACGCGTAAAGCATCAACACGACTGTTATTAACATAAATGATACTGTTAAAAAGTTGCTTTGAATATTCCATATAAATCTGAGTGCTATTATTACAATAGCGGAAAAATAAAACCATACTGTAGCTATTTTACCGTACCATCTAGCTTCAGGGGGGACTTTATGTTTTTTAAGCAAAAACGCACTGGCTAATAGCATTAATACTTCCTTTGTTATTAATATAATAACAAACAGTTTAATTTCCTTAAATTTTAGCCCAACGCATATCATAACAGATATCAATGTAAGTTTATCAGCTATCGGGTCAAGCATTTTCCCGAATTTACTTACCTGATTAAAATTTCTTGCAATAAACCCATCTAAAAGATCACTTATCCCCGATGCCGCTAAGGTCATTCCGCCTTTTATATATTCATCCCTTAAAATATACATTATAAGAGGATATATTAATAAGATTCTTATAATAGAAATTATATTTGGAATAGTAAAATTTTCCTTTATAACCCGCGATATACAAATCATGTACCTACTCCAATAAATATATTTATACTTTTATAAAGTTCATAAATTAAATTACTCTTATACATATGGCTGAATAATATCGTAGAATCAATATTTTTGTTCGACAATGCTTTAGGCGCCACACTTACAATAGGTAAAAACATCTTCAAAAACATCATTAAAATTACTATGACCACATACCCTTTAAAGGCGCCGAAAATCCCGCCTAATAGTCCGTCAATCTGGCGAAGTATTGGAAATTGGAATACGTAAGAAAGATTTTTACAAATCGCACCTATAATTATCATTAGTAGCCAGAAAATTAATATTGATAATACATTCCTGATAACTCCTTTAACAGCCGGTGAAAATAGATCAGAAAGAGCTTTGAGCCTGTTTGTTTCTTTGTTTTTCATTATTAGCGACACTTTTTCATTTGTTACATTATATATTTTAAGGGAATTGCTTACAAAATTAGGCAGTTTATTAAAGACTTCTTCAGATTTAAAATTTTTATCAGATATTATTTGGCTAATGCGGTTTGTTAGATTTTTTTCTATGAAAGCATCATAAATAAACTCTGAAGCAAGTGATGAAATATATACAGAAAATATCAATGAAAACATAGCGCCTATAAACGAAATCAAAGATTTTGCAACACCATTTTTAAAACCTAAAAATATAAACAACGCAAAAAGAATTATTATAGTCCCATCCAACAGAAATATGCTCAACATTATATTTCACTCTTTCTTTTATAGCTGTTGTTCTTGCAGACTTTCCACGCCGGCGGCGGGTCGCGCCATAAAACAGTTGAAATCCCTTCTTTTTCACACGCGAATCAGCGGGGGGGAAAGATTGTTATCAACTAATTTGGGGTCGCGCCATAAAACAGTTAAAATCCCTTCTTTTTCACACGCGAATCAGCGGGTGGAAAGATTGTTATTAACTAATTCGAACCACCACCCGGCAGCGTGAAGAGAGCTATAAAAAATTGGACAGTGTTCAAAGATATAGTTGTTTCACTTGAAAAAAGCATACTCATTTGTACACTCTTTTCCCGCAGGTTTGCGTGGAAAGAGTTATAGCAAAAACTATTTAGAAACGTGGTATTATTTTCATTTTTTCCCCCGCCGACTCGCGGGGGAAAGGACAAAAATGCCATTGTTTGAAAATGTTTTTATTAAACCTGTCCGTAAACTTCACATAACGGTCATGTCGCAAAATATTTGAAATTCCTTCTTTCACCCCCGCCATAAGCGAGGAGGAAAAATATTATCAATTAATTTGGACTACCACCCACAAAGCGCAAACTATCAAAAAATGCATCACTTAAAAAATGGCTTTGCATCAAAATCTGGTCATGTCTTAAAATATTTGAAATTCCTTCTTTCGCCCCCGCCATAAGCGGGGAAGCAAGATATTATCAATTAATTTGGACCACTACCCATCGATTTTGATTGCAATTTGTAAAGTTTACGGGCAGGTCTACTATATCAGCTACACGTCTCTAAGCAATATATCATAATTTTTTTCATATCACAACACATATTCTTCAAAAAAATTATATTTTTCACAAAAAAATTTATTTTAAATATGTATTATTAAAAATACTTATAATTTTTTAAAATTTTATCCTTTATTCAAGGAGGGTTCAAAGCCCAGGGGGTTGCCCCGTTTTACTAAGCGCGAGCCGGGTTGTGACCTAAATTAGTGGATAATATTTTTCCCCCCGCCGTAGGCGGGGGGGAGAAGTTTTAAATATTTTTGGTTGTTGGTCAAATTAGTTGATAATATTTTTTCCCCCCGCCTTCGGCGGGGGAAAGAAGGGATTTCAACTGTTTTGAGACGCAGCCTACTTTCGGGGCGATGATTGCTAGAATTTAGACTTTTTTTAAACGCAGCAGCTACAAAACGCAGTTTTACTTTATATAATTTTTATTGAAATATATATATAATACGCCGGAAAACACAGTTAATATCGCCGATATATAAAATATAATATTACTAATTTTAGTAATAAAATCAATACATATGTGCCCCAAAAGATTATATCGTAATAGTATTTCTTGCAGTCCCTGAGATAGCATAATTAAAAAAATGGATAACATCTGGCTAATCGTTTTTATTTTACCATAACAATTCGCCGGAATTATTTTTCCGCGCTCTGCCGCTATCAACCTTAAAGAAGTAACCATAAATTCCCTGAAAATTATTAGTATCACCGCAATAGCGTAAACTAAACCCAACTCCACAAAACACACTAATATTGATATTATTAATATTTTATCTGCAAGAGGGTCTAAAAATTTACCAAAATTAGTAATTAACCCGCTTTTTCTTGCTAAATATCCATCTAAATAATCTGTATAGGAAGCAGCTAAAAAAAATATTAATGCCACAAAATATCTATTTGGAATATTTTTGCACAGTAAAAAAAGCAGTATTATAGGTATAAAACATACTCTTATAAGCGTAATTTTATTTGGCAAATTCATAAATTTTTTCCTCATCAAATTTTATCCTTCTTTTGAAAAAACGTAGCCCCCAAAAGAAAGAAGCTAATCTTCAAAGTATAGCAAAGACCTTTTAAAACAGTGCCATTTTTGCTTTTCCCCCCACCGTGAGGCAGTGGGGGAAAACAAATGTGTTTTTCTTCATTCCATTTTATTATTTACAAAACATCGCATTTTTTATGTATTTATGGTATCATTATAGCATAAATTCAAGTTATTTTTAGGGAGCGATTTTCATGATTTATGTATTTTTAGCAAATGGTTTTGAAGAGTTGGAAGCAATAGCGCCAATTGATATTTTAAAGCGCGCAAAGCTTGATGTTAAAACTGTTGGAGTCAGCGAAGAAGAAACGGTCAAAAGTTCATTTGGCTTAATAGTGAAAACAGACATTCAAATCGAAAACATATCAACTGAAAATTTAAAAGCTATAATTTTACCCGGTGGGCTGCCCGGAACCACTAATTTATACAATAACGCAAAAATTCATGAAGTTATAAACCATTGCGTGAAAAATAATATTTTGATAGGTGCAATCTGCGCTGCTCCAACTATTTTAGGAAAAGCAGGGTTACTGAAAGGGAAAAAAGCTTGTTGTTATCCGGGTTGTGAGGAAGAACTCAAGGGCGCTATTTTATCGCAAGGCGACCCTGTTTGCACAGATGGAAATATTGTCACATCAAAAGGTCCAGGAACTGCTATAGAGTTTGGTTTTGCGTTGCTTGAATATTTAAAAGGCAATAGGGCAACAGAAATTGCGAAAAACTCTATGCAGTATTCAGAAACAATTTTGGATCGTGTTTCAAAATAGTTGAATTCTCTCCTTTTCCCCGCCATGGGCGGGGTGGGAGATATTACCAACTAATTTGAAGCACCACCAGATTTTTAATTAGAAATAGTATAGCAAAAACCTTTTAAAACAGTGACATTTTTGCTTTTTCCCCCGCGAGTTAGTGGGGGAAAGAAACGCAAATAATACCACGTTTCTAAATGGTTATTGCTATAAAAAACAAAATATGCGGAGGTCGTAATATGAAATTTTATAATACCTTAACACGGCAAAAGGAAGAATTTATACCAATTAACTCAAAAAAGGCAACAATATATGCTTGCGGCCCGACTGTATATAACTATATACATATAGGAAATGCCAGACCTATATGCGTATTTGATGTTTTAAGAAGATTTTTAGAATATACGGGATACAATGTTCATTTTGTTCAAAATTTTACTGATATAGACGATAAAATAATTAAACGAGCTATTGAAGAAAACATCAGCTGCACTGAGGTATCGGAAAAGTACATAAAAGAATATGAAAAGGACGCTTCCGGACTTAATGTTATGAAAGCAACGGTGCACCCTAAAGCAAGCGAGTGTGTACCTGAGATTATCAGTATGATTTCTGAGCTTATAAAAAAAGAATACGCTTACAAAGTTCCGACCGGAGATGTATATTTCAGAGCGAGAAAATTCAGCGAATACGGGAAACTATCCAAGCAAACTATAGACGCCTTAAAATCGGGAGCCAGAGTAGAAATAGGGGAAATAAAAGAAGACCCTCTGGATTTTGCTCTTTGGAAAGCGGCCAAACCAGGGGAACCAAGTTGGACTAGCCCTTGGGGGGAAGGCAGGCCAGGGTGGCATATAGAGTGTTCTGTAATGGCTAAAAAATATTTAGGGGATAGTATAGACATGCACTGCGGCGGCCAAGACTTGATTTTTCCGCACCATGAAAATGAGATTGCTCAAAGTGAGTGTTCAAATGGAGTTAAATTTGCTAATTATTGGATTCATAATGGTTATATAAACGTTGATGATAAAAAAATGTCAAAATCACTTAATAATTTTTTTACTGTAAGGGAAATTTCCGAAAGATACGGCTATGAACCCATACGTTATTTAATGATTTCCTCTCACTATAGAAGTCCGGTTAATTATAGTGAAGAAATTATGACTCAGTGCATTTCTTCGCTCGACAGACTTTATAAATTCAGGGGAAATTTAAATTTTATAATTAAAAACAGCTACTCGGGTGGTTGCAGTGATGATATAATCAGTACTTCTGAAAAGTGCCCGGTTTTTCATGATTTTCTCCCAACCGGCGGCAAGGAGAAACCGCGCGAGCAATTTACTTTTTTAAAGAGCAGCAGCTATATGCATAATGATAATATTTTGGCAGAGTTTAAAAATAAATTTATAAAATGTATGGAAGACGATTTAAATACATCGGATGCTCTTTCGGTTATATTTGATATGGTTAAAAAATATAATATTATTTTAAATCGCCAAGAAGATATTTGTTTTAGTAAGGAAGATCTTTTAAGCATATTAAAATTATTTGATGAACTGTGTAAGATACTCGGAATTTTATATGCTCGAAAATCAAAAATAGATGATAATGAAGAAATTATATCTTTGATAAATAAAAGGGAAGAAGCCAGAAAAAACGGGAATTGGGACATAGCGGATAAAATTAGAGAAGACCTGAAAAACAGAAACATCATTTTGGAAGATACGCCAAATGGGGTTAAATGGTCTGTAAATAACTAACAAATATTGTACTTGATATTTTTTTGTTTTGTGATATTATGATAATCAAATAAAAAAAAGGAGTGTTGAAAATGGCTTTTACTACTAATTTTACTACTGTGAAGTTTTTTGGCAAAGATCCCCTTACTACATTTAAAAAAGATATAGCTTCAATGGCTAAAGATTACAAAGATGATCCAAATTTTAATAAGATGAAATCTACATTAAATAAAAACATAGATAGTGCCAGAAAAATAATTAATGGAATTACAGAACAAAAAGCGTTTGAAAGTACTTCTAAAAAGAAAAATGTTCTCAGCAAATTTTTCACAGGTGTCAAAAATGCATTTAATGTTGCATATCAACAAACTAATTTGCCTAAAACTAAGCAAAGCCTTATAACGTGTTTTGAAAATTGTGAAAATGCTATTGGTGATTTTGAAGGAAGTGGAAGAAAAATTGAGAGAGCAGTTGGGAGAATAGCGGGAGCATTTTTCGACACAAATCGGGGGCATTTGAGTAGTGCCAAAACCGTATTTGAGAATAGTGCCAAATGGGTTAAAGAAGATCGAATATTTGCTCCTTGGGGCGATGGGTCATATTGGGGAGATACTATTTTGCGAGGAACAGTCCTGGGGAATCAACCAGAAAAATTTGTATTTGTAAAAAAACAAGAAAAAAAATAAGTACTATAGTGCTAATAAGCTTGGTGTTTAAGGAGCAAAAATTATTGAAAAAACCTATTATTACCTTAAAAGATATTGAGCTGTCTTACGGAAGCGAAACAGTGCTTCATAATCTCCATCTAAATATATTGGATGGAGAATTTGTTACGCTGCTCGGACCCTCCGGATGCGGAAAAACTACGATTCTTCGCATAATAGGGGGGTTTTTATCCCCTAACAGAGGGGAAATATTTTTTAGCGGTAAAAAGATTAATAATTTGCCGCCGCATAAACGCGAGGTTAACACTATATTTCAGAAATACTCTTTATTCCCTCATTTAAACGTATATGATAATGTGGCTTTTGGGATGAAAATACAAAAAAAATCCAAAGATGAAATAGACTCAGTGGTAAAAGAAATGCTTGGCATGGTAAACTTACCGGGTTTTATAAATCGAAATATAAGTTCTCTTTCCGGCGGGCAGCAGCAAAGGGTAGCTATAGCCAGAGCACTTGCAAATCATCCGAAAGTGCTTTTATTGGACGAACCTTTGGGGGCTTTAGATTTAAAGCTTAGAAAAGATATGCAATCAGAGCTTAAAAAAATTCAAGTGCAAACAGGTATAACTTTTATTTTTGTAACGCACGATCAAGAGGAAGCGCTTTCAATGTCCGATACCGTAGTTGTAATGGACGAAGGCAAAGTGCAGCAGATAGGGTCTCCAAAAAAAATATATGATGAGCCTAAAAACGCGTTTGTAGCAGATTTTATAGGGGAAAGTAACATTTTAGACGGTGTTATGATAGATGATTATATCGTGAAATTTGCAGGGCAGACTTTTAAATGCCTGGACAAAGGTTTTAGAAAAAACGAGCCTGTTGACGTAGTAATAAGGCCGGAAGATATAAAAGTAGTCGACTACGGTAAGTGGCATATATCCGGGAGTATTTCATCCGCTGTGTTTAGGGGTGTTCATAACGAGATTATAATAGACATAGACGGATTTAAGTGGATGGTGCAAACAACAGAGCATAAAGATAAAGGAAATAAAATAGGGCTTGTTTTAAATCCGGATGATATACACATAATGAAAAAGTCAAGTTATTCTGGAAAGATGGGTGACTACAGTGCCTTTAGCGACGAATTCTATGATGAACAAAATTATAAATAAAAAATTAAGCTATAGAGCAATAATGGTGCCGTATGTGACGTGGTTAGCCGTTTTTATTGTCGCGCCTTTAATTTTAATACTCTGGTTTTCATTTACGGATTTAAGCGGAAATTTTACTTTTGATAATATAATCAATGTGGGGAAATATTCTAATGTATTTCTCACATCAATATGGCTCGGGTTTTTATCTACGTTAATATGTTTTGTGCTGGGGTACCCGATGGCGTACTTTATATCCAAAATAGACGCTTTAAAACAAAATATTATAATTATGATTTTAATGGTACCTATGTGGATGAGTTTTTTATTAAGGACGTACGCTTGGATGACGATTTTAGAAAATAATGGTCTGCTCAATTCATTTTTGCGGGCTTTGGGCTTTAATGGACTAAACTTAATAAATACTCGAGGTGCAATAATTTTAGGTATGGTGTACAATTTTATTCCTTATATGGTGCTGCAGATTTATTCC
>JAISWM010000071.1 GCA_031270785.1 Oscillospiraceae bacterium | reverse complement strand
AACTTTTGTTATGCGTTTATATGTTTTTATAAATCTTTTGGATCGCTAAAACTTATGACGTATCTGTAAAGTATTTTTGCTCCGTCACTCTCGTTTACATTCAAAATATTATTGGGTATGTCTACAATATAAAAACCATTGTTCTCAAACGTATTCTGGGCTTTGTCTGTTTTTAAAGCCATTATGACTTCATCTTTTCTAGTCAATACGTCTAAATCATAGCCAAATATATTTAATTCCATGGTTTGTATTTGCCTTAAATTTAGATTTTCAGTAAAGACATTATTATATTTGGTATGTTTTTTATTATTTGCTATAATTTTACTTGCATTCATGCTTCCCACAACGCATATTTTGCCATCTTTTGGTATGCTCCACTTTTGATTATAGATGTAGCAATGCTCCTCATCCAATTCCATAAAGTCGGCTATAACGTCAAGAATTATCTTGAGCGGTAATTTGTTATACTCTTCGTTCATTTTTAGTTCCTTTCGTAGTCTTCCAATAGTTCGTATTTACAAAATCCATATATTGAGCCGATATTCCAATCATTTTTTCCAGTTATTCTGTATTTTGTATTATCGATGATTATAATGTCGTCCATGTCAAATTTATAATCACAGAATAGCGTAAAATAACGCCAGTTCCTTTGTCCTTCGGGTTTTAATTGAAGTTCTTGGGGTCGCAAGGGTTGAACTGGGACGCCTTTGAAGTTTATGTCTATCTTTGTTTCTTTTACTATCCTGTTTTCTATCTTCTTTTTTATAACTTGAGCGCTCATTGGCACGCTCCAGCTTTTGACTATGTCATTTACGTTGGGTATATTATTCATTGTTTCTACTTGGTTTTTTGTTAATCCTTAACAACTCTATAATCCATTGAGTTTTTTAATCTTCCAGTATTTGTCAATGGAGCGTCAAAACCTTTTCCTTCCGCTTTAAATGGTTTGCCTGATTTTTTATTCTTCATCCATCCGCCATGAATTGTTATGAGAGCGTTTTTAGACCACGACCTTCCACCGAAAGTGTCAAAGGAATTTTTGACAATCTGTTGAACCTCTTTGCCAATGGAATTATAGTCGATTTCAAGGTTTTCATCTAAAAGGTTCGCGTTCTTAATATCTTCGCTTAGGCGTTCCTGTAGCGGAGTTTCTAAAAAGCTTCTGGGAGGCGTGTTATTGATTACGCTTCCTTTTTCCTGAACTAAACCAATGCCAGCTAGGTCAATATTTCCATCAACAATTGATTTATCTTTGAATATGCCAACGTCCACCGTCTTTTTTTCTTTTAGGTTGGATATGAGAGTATTTAGCTTTTCTATGTTAAATTTTGTTTGCATTCTTTTATCTACTTTTAAATTCTTCCAGATATTCTTTTGCCTTTTGAATGTCTTTATTTTGTTGAGCCCTTTCTCTCTCCGTAGAGACGCCACAATAAGATGGGCTGGCGGAGTTTTTTATTTCATTCCGTTGCGCTTCTCTTATTTTTGACGTTTTGGAACTATCGGCGGAGTTTTGTTTTTCCTCTTTTAACTCCTTTTCAAGTTCCTTTTCTTCCGTTTCATCAGGCTGTCCTTCGCCCTCGTTCCATTTGATACCCCCTCTTTTTTGCGCTCCCCTCCATTTAGCCCAACCCATTTTATGCACGGACGCTTGCCTTTTTCCTGCGCTTCCCCGCCCGCCGCTTCCGCTTCCTCCTACTTCTCCAGGTCGTCCAGAATGGTCAAAGTCGCCCGAACCATAGCCACCGTTTTCTTTTCCTTCATCATCGTCAGCTTCGTTTTCTAGAATATCTTCGCCCTCCTGTTTGTAGTATTCCTCTACGTCCCGTATTTCATCGGCGGTAAGACCCTTTGAAAGCAAGAAATCGTTAATTGAGGAACTAATTTCGCCTTCTTTATGTTCTTCCCCATCGCCTTCCTCCGACTTATTTTCTTTGCCCTCTTCATCCTCATTCGAGAAATCAACGCCAACCTTCTCAGCTATTTGGTACACCATGTAAGCCAAGTCCTCAATGGTTATTTTATCATCGGCTTTGGGCTGTTCTTGCTTTTCAGCTTCATTTTTCTTAAAAAAACTCATATCATTTTTTTTTATTGTTAATAAAAATGTAATTGTTCGCAGATTTAAACGACTGCAAACGCTCGTTATTCTTGAATGTGAATTACACAATAGCTAAAGACTATTGGGTAGTTCACTGGGATCAACTGTTTCTAATTTTGAAAGAGATGAATTTGATAATTTAAAAGTCATTTTATTTCATTATCTACATTTTTACTATGTAAATTTTTAAACAAATCATCATCAAGATAAAGATATATGTTGTTCTGGTTTGTAAATGATATGTTTTTAAACATGAGAAGCTTTATGAAAAATATAACTAATATAAAACCTAATAAAGTAAATATTTCTTTAAAATTTAAATACAAATATAAAATTAAAATTACACTTCCATACTCTGCAATTTTCTTACATAAATTAATTAATATTTTTCTAAAAGGTATTTTATTTTTTTCAGTCATTATTTACTACGATAATGTTGTTAATTCTTCAATAATTCTTGAGCGTTCAAGATAGCAAGCGTTAAAAAACAGCTGTTTTTCTTTTTCGTCTGCAAGACGAATATTACACTCAGCATATTCATGTTGGGAGTATTCTTTAGCCTCTTCCGGTGTAAGTTTAAAATATCTGTAAAATTTATTTGTGTATACGTCTTTGCTTTCTCCTACGTATAATTCTAGGTCTTTACTGGTCATTATTTACTCCCTTGCTCCTTCGTTCTTCTTAATGAAACTGCAAAACTGTCTTCTTGAAAATTAATCGCATTTAAAAACATGATTAAACTTTTTTTATCGGAAACGGGTAAAATAAAATTATCAGTCTCAATAAGAAAAGTATCTACAGTATTTATTTCGCCGTCTTCATTCAAAACGTTTTGTTTTTTGTGCTTTAGAGAAACAAGATTTTGTCCCTTTAAATCATTCACATGATTTGGAAATGGTTTTTGATTTTTATACATATTTTTATCTCATTTATTTTTTAATATTATTATCTTTTTTGTTATCTATAAGAAAGTAGTAAAGCTGTTCCATAGTTTCCAAAACTATCTCTTCTCTTCCATCTGTATAGG